>NZ_MCAO01000038.1:0-568 GCF_001858545.1 Thalassospira sp. MIT1004
TCAGGTCAAACGATCCGCTGAAGTCATCCGCTGGTGTGATCGTCAGACCTGCGAGCTGATCGGGACTTAGAGTCCAGCTGCCATCACCGTTATCGGTACCGGCTGACAGGGTCGCGCCCTCTGGCACGCTGCTGATCGTAACGGTCAGAACTTCGGAGCTGTCCGTCAGACCGGCATCGATATCCAGTGCAATCGCGCTGTCTTCCGAGCCAGAGGCATCTGCGGCATCAAGCGTCGGTTTATCGGCAACACCTGTGACGTCAACCGTGATACTGCCCGTTGTGGTCGCGATATCTTCGCCATCGGCAGACGTTGCCGTCACACCAAGCTCGAAGCTGCCGGAGAAATCATCCGACGGGTTAATCGTCAGGCCTGCAAGCTGATCGGGACTTAGAGTCCAACTGCCATCACCGTTATCGGTACCGGCAGATAAGGCCGCACCTTCTGGCACACCACTGATCGTAACGGTTAGAACTTCGGAGCTGTCCGTCAGGCCTGCGTCAATATCGAGTGCAATCGCAGAATCTTCCGAACCACTGGCATCAGAAACGTCCAATGTCGGCGTATC
>NZ_MCAO01000039.1:0-536 GCF_001858545.1 Thalassospira sp. MIT1004
GGGTGGCGCATTCCGGGGCGATGGCGGTTTTGGCGGCGGCGGCGGTGGTGGCGGCCTTGGCAGCGTCGCCAATGTCGGTCAGGGCGGATTTGGCGCGGGCAACGGTGTCTCAAGCGGTACCATCTCTCAGGCGGCCGGGGGTGGTGGCCTTGGTGCCGGGGGTGCCATCTTTGTGATGGATGGCGCAACCCTGACCATCGCCGGAACCCTGACCGTCAATAACAACACTGTCACCGGCGGAAACGGCGGAACCGGTGCGGCGGGCACCGCCGAGGACGGCTCTGCCTTTGGCGATGGTGTTTTCCTGCAAGGCAGCGGCACCCTGACCTTCAATCCTGATACCGGCGATACACAAACCCTTGCCAATACCATCACCGATCAGGCCGGATCGGGCGGCACCGGAAGCTGGGCACTGACCAAAAACGGCGCAGGCACCCTGACACTCAGTGCCGCCAACAGCTATTCCGGCGCAACAAACCTTTCGGCGGGCACGTTATCCCTGTCGGGATCGGGAACACTCGGTTATAACGCAATCC
>NZ_MCAO01000040.1:0-534 GCF_001858545.1 Thalassospira sp. MIT1004
GGGAATGTTGTCGGAGATATGTTTGATCTCAGTGGATTTTCCGCTGGGAACGACCGGATGGCAACGGGAATAGAGCTTGCCGATGGCCGTTTGCTGTTGCTGATGATGAATGGTTCGAACGAGACGGTTGGCCAACTGTTTTCATCTGGTGGTCATCCTTTGGGGACATCATTTGTTGTTCGCGATTTTGTCGGAACGACGGATACGAGTGACCCGATGTATATGGGGCTTGGTGCCAAGCCAGCACTTCTTGCAGATGGCAGTATTGCGATTGTGAGTGGGCGCGAGCTTGTTGTTTATTCGATCGGATCGGATAACAGTGTCAATGAAACCAGCCGTGTTAACCTTGAGACGCTGGGCCCGGATGGCTGGAATATCGTGTCAGGCGACGTGATTGCGCTTGCCGATGGTGGTTACTTTGCGGTGTTCAACAGCCGTGAAGCCGGGGAAGCGAGTTACCATCATGTTTATGGCCAGCGCTATGATGCATCGGGGAACCCCGTTCACGGTGTTGTCGATTTTGGTGAACTGGTT
>NZ_MCAO01000041.1:0-511 GCF_001858545.1 Thalassospira sp. MIT1004
TGACGGTGACGGCGCAGTCGGCTGATGGTGACGATGTTGCGACGAGCAGCGGCACGATCACTGTTGATGTTGCCGGTGTGGCAGATACGCCGACATTGGACGTTTCTGATGCCAGTGGTTCGGAAGATTCTGCCATCGCGCTGGATATTGATGCTGGTCTCACGGACTCCAGCGAAGTTCTCACTGTTACAATCAGCGGCGTGCCAGAAGGTGCGAACCTGTCTGCGGGCACCGATAACGGTGATGGCAGCTGGACGCTATCTGCTGCCGACCTGAACGGCCTGTCGATTACCCCGGCGGAGGACTTTAGTGGATCGTTTGATCTGACCGTCACCGCGCAGTCTGCGGATGGCAACGATGTTGCGACCACAACGGGCCGGATTACTGTTGATGTTGCCGGTGTGGCAGATACACCGACATTGGAAGTTTCTGATGCCAGTGGTTCAGAAGATTCTGCCATTTCGCTTGATATTGACGCGGGTCTGACGGATTCCAGCGAAGTGCTGACGGT
>NZ_MCAO01000042.1:0-429405 GCF_001858545.1 Thalassospira sp. MIT1004
GATCGGCGCGCGCCTTGCCGATCTGAACCGCAGCCGCACCATTGCCCAAACCACCAGCGGGTCCCTTGTCACCGCCATTGCCACTATTTGATCCACCGGTTGCCCCGCTGCCAAGGCCGCCGCCGCCGCCGTTAGTGCCACTGACAACCGTGCCGCCATCGCCCCCCATGCCGCCGCCCCCGCCGGTGACCCCACTTGCGGTTTGTGCACCGCCATCACCGCCGGTTGCGGCGTTGTTTTGCGCGACAAGGTTGCTGATGGTGACGTTGGCGCCATCCTTGACGAACAGGGCCCCGCCAAGCCCGGCCCCGCCGCCGGCGGCCTGACCTGCGTCGCCGCCGGCCGCAACGGCGTTTTCAATGGTCAGGTCGTTGATTGCCACGGTGCCGGAATAAACGAACAGGCCGCGAAACGCGTTATTGCCACTCAGCGTATTGCCATTCCCGTTCAGCGTGATGTTGCTGTTCAGCGCGTTCAGATCGCCGCTGGTCAGCGTGATGGTGCCAAGGCCATTTTGGACATCGATGGTGTTGCTACCACCCGCAGCGTTGGCATCAAAAATCGCCTGACGCAGGGAACCGGCACCGCTATCGGCGGTGTTGGTCACGTTGAACGTTGCGGCCTGTGCCGATCCGATTGGTGCGGCGCATGACAGGATCAGGGGGACAAGACCGTATCGGGTGTGCGCAAAGATACCACGCCAGCAGGAGAATTGACGTGCCCGCCGGGATGGTTGATGCGGATCCATATGACAGCACGCCTTCGGTCATGAGAAATGATGATTTCCCAATCCTTTGGGCGACTTTTGCCAAGGGGACAACCCGCTATCTGGGGCCTTAGGCTTTATTCTGCGCAATCTGGATAAGGGGTTGCGCAAAGTGGATATTTGGCAGGTTTTTAAAAGATAAAAAGACCATCCGCCGGGCCGGATCATTCGGGATCAGTTTGCCGGTCTGGCATCGGCCCGTTGGGAAAGATCATCCATATAGGCCAGAAGATCGGCGATGGTTTCCGACGTGAAGGTGAATTCCGGCATGGTCAGTTGATCATGCGACACGGTGATGCCCTCGGCCAAGGCTTCTTCGAGGTTTTCAATCGGCCAGCGCTGGCCGAAGCTTGCGAGCGGTGGGGCGGTGGTGATTTCGGGGTCGGGATAGGGATCACCGGCAAATTCCATATGGCAGCGCAGGCAGGTCTGTTCTGCAATCGATTTGCCGCGCGCGATATCGCCCTGTTCCTCGCCGCGATGGGCCAGCTGGTTGCTGACGATCAGGAAGGTGGCGGCGGCGGCCCCGGTGATCAGGATGACGAGGCTGCTTTTGCGGATTCTGGTTTTCATGGCGGTTTCCCCCTTTCTTGCTTGCGCGGAGTATAGCGCCATTTGGTAAAGGAACGTTTTCGAATGTGGCGGGGAAGATTGCGAAAGATATTGATAATCAGTCTTAATATCTGTTAGTGACGTTTCCGGTTTCCGATACGCCATTGTTTGTGCCGGTCCAGAAGGAAGATACGGCTTTGTCCGCGAACCCCAATGCCCTTGTCCTTTTCATGTCGCACCGTCCGGCGCTGGTGAATTATGCCAGCAGCATCACGGGCAATCGCGTGCAGGCCGAGGATCTGGTGCAGGAAGCGTGGTTGCGGTTTGATGCGGCATCGGACGGGCGGCTGATCGAGGATGCGACCGGGTATCTTTACCGGATCGTGCGCAACCTGGCGCTCGATAGCAAACGCAGGCTGGTGCGTGAAAGCCGCCTGACATCGGCGGGGGATTATGACGAAGCCGCCCGGACATCGCCCGATGTCGCCCCGGACCCGGAAACCGTCGCCCTTTACAAGGATGAATATGCGATCGTGATGGCGGCGATGGATGAATTGCCCGAACGTACCCGCATTGCATGTGAAATGCATCGGTTTGGCGGCGCAAAGCTTAAGGAAATTGCCGCCTTCCTTGATATTTCCGTGCCGCTGGCGCACAAGCTGGTGGCGGACGGGATCGAGCATTGCAAGCAGCGGCTGGATCAGGCATGAGCCGGTTTCACAATATTTATAGAAAAAAGTTCCGCAAATGCGTTTAGTAGTTGCAGGGATTTTGGCTTTGGTTTTTTTCGGGGCAGGCCGGTCCGCACCCGCAATTTGCGAGACCGACCGGGGATAGAGACGAGAATGGCAGCGAACACAGATGCGATCCCGCCGCAGGCCTCACGGGAGGCGACCGACTGGCTGATCCTGTTGCAGGAAGAGCCGGACGATCAGGATATTCTGCGCGCATTCGCGGCATGGTGTGATGCCGACCCGGCCCATATGCAGGCATGGAATGCAACCCGCCTGGCAGCCGATGTGATGGCGGCAGGTGTGCCCGAACATGCCGACCGATGGCAGCCATTTGTGCATGAGATGCGGGCGGGCGGTGACGGATCATCTGTTTCATCATCATCGCGTAAAGACAATATTGTCCGCCCGACGTTCGGACGGCGGAAGATGCTGCTTGGTGGCGGGCTTGCAATTGCCGCATCGCTTTTTGCCGCCGTGGTCGGGCCGGGGATCGTTAGCCGTGCCGTGACCGGCTGGCAGGCCGATTATGTGACCGACACCGCCGAAATGCGGACCATCACCCTTGCCGATGCCAGCACGGTGACGATGGCACCGGAAAGTGCGATCCGGGTGCGGTTTGAGGCGGGGGAGCGCCATATCGCGCTTTTGGGCGGTGAAGCGTTTTTTGACGTGACGCCCGACCCCGAGCGGCCATTTCGGGTATCGTCGGAGGATGTCGATGTCACGGTGCTGGGCACCGGGTTTGACGTGCGGCGCAATGATGTCGGTACGCTGGTTGCGGTCGAACATGGATTGGTGCGGGTCGGATTTGATGCGATTAACCCGCCGGTTCATGAAATGCTTGAAGCCGGACAAAGTGCCAGTGTGACATGGCAGGGGGCGGTGGCGCGTGGCAGCCTTCCGGCCGGGCAGATCGCGAGTTGGCGTCAGAACCAGCTGATTGCGCAGGATCAGCCGTTGGGCACCGTGATTGACGGGCTGCGGCGTTATTATGCGGGCCGGATCATCATTACCGATGATACGCTGGCGACCCGGACGGTGACGGGGGTTTATAACCTTGCCGATCCGCTGGCGGCCCTTCGCGGGATTGCGCGGGCGCAAAATGCGGTGGTGCGGCAGGTGACGCCGTGGGTTTTGCTGGTGTCGGCATCCTGAGAACGGCCTGACGCAGGCCGTTTGACAAAAATCTGAAAAATTTTCCGAAGTTTTTTTGAAAAAAAATCCCCGAGGCACGTTTTGTGTTTTAAGCGCAAATGAGAAGCGTTTTTATTCTCATTTGCGATCATGGATATGACGCAGAACGGAGATGACGGAATGACCACAGGGGGTAAGGCGGGCATGCGGAGCCGCAGCAGACAGACGGTTTTTGCAGGCGCGCTTTTGGTGACAAGCGCATTGGTGCCGGTATTGATCGCGGCACCGGCGACGGCACAGCAGCAGGTGGCGCAAAGCGGGGCGGGGGTCCTTGGCGCGTCACATGCGTTTGAAATTCCGGCGCAGTCGATGACCAGTGCGTTGGCCCTGTTCGGGCAGCAGTCGGGGCTTCAGATCACGGTGGATGGGGCGCTTGTGCGCGGGATTGATGCGCCTGCGGTCAGCGGCAGCATGACATCGCAGCAGGCGCTGGACCGGCTGTTTGCCGGAAGTGGCCTGAGTTACAATATTTCCGATGACGGCACGGTGGTGGTCGAGCAGATCGTAACCGGTGCGGCGGCCGAAGGCGAAGTTCTTGATCCGATCCGGGTCGAGGGCAATGCAGAGCGGGCCTATGGCCCGATGGGCCCGACACGCGACAGCGTTGTTGCCAGCCGGTCGCGCACGGCATCGAAAACCGATACACCCATTCTGGATGATTCCGCCGCCGTGTCCGTGGTGACGCAGAAGGAACTGGAAACGCGGAATGTGCAGGATGTGCAGCAGGCGGTGGCCTATAGTGCAGGCGTGCAGGCGGGCGAATACGGATCGGATGTGCGGTATGACTATATCCGTATCCGGGGATTTTATTCGTCGCTTTCGACCTATCGCGATGGATTGTCGTCGCGGACCTATAACTTCACAACCGCCCGCCAGGAACCCTATGGCCTTCAGCAGGTTGATGTCCTGAAAGGATCGACATCAAGCCTGTTTGGCATGAACGGGCCGGGGGGCCTGGTGAATTTGATTACCAAGCGCCCTCAGGATGAAGCGGGGGGAGAGGTTTTCACGACCTTTGGCGAAGATCACGTAAGGGGTGGCGGGGATGTGACCGGGCCGGTCGCGGAAGGCAGCAACTGGACCTATCGCCTGACCGGGCTTTGGCAGGATGCGGAACGCGAACAGGATTATTCGCAGGATGACCGCATTTATGTGGCGCCTGCCTTTACCTATAAGCCGAAGGCAGGTACGGAATTGACGATCCTGACCAGTTACAGCAACCGCGAAAGCAATCTGGGTTATGGTTTCCCGACCGGGATCGAAACCAGCCGCAATGCGTTTTTCGGTGAACCGGATTTCAACACTTTCGATACCGAAGAAACCAATATCGGTTACGAGTTTTCACACCAGATTACCGACAAACTGCAATTCCGCCAGAATGCGCGATATACCCATGTCGATCTGGATTACGAGACGGTTTATCTGAACGACACCACGCCGCTTGGCAATCGTTGGGCTTTTGCGATTTACGGCGAGCTTGACCGTTTCGCCGTCGACAACCAGGTGCAATACGATACCGCACTGAATGAAACGTTCGATAGCAAGACGCTGGTGGGTTTTGACTTCAACCGGGATCAGAACCGGGAAAAACGTTTTGACGGGACGGCATCGCCGATTGATCCCTATAACCCGGCTTATTGCGGGCTTTCATGCATCAACTTTACCAGCAGTTCGGACACGGAAATCACGCAGTCGGCCTATGGGCTTTATGCACAGGAACAGCTTACGATTGCCGATGACTGGATCGCGACCGTGGGTGGGCGTTTCGATTATGTCCAAAGCGATACGGACACGATCAGCAGTGGCACGCTTGACGAACGTGATGACCACAAATTCACATCGCGCGTTGGCCTGACCTATAAGGCGACGGACGAGGTTTCGGTTTACGGGAACTATTCGGAATCCTTCCAACCGGTTTATGGCAGTGCGGCATCCCGCCCGGACGGGACCGCGCCACAGGAAGGCACACAATACGAGGTTGGTATCAAATATCAGCCGACCGCGATTGATGCGATGTTCACCGCGGCCCTGTTTGATCTGACGCAGGAAAACGTTTCGCAGTGGAATTCCACGACATCGACCTATCAGCAGATTGGCGAGATCAATTCGCGGGGGCTTGAGCTTGAAGGCAAGATGTCGCTTGACGCGCGGACCAACCTGACGCTGGCCTATACCTATCTTGATGCCGAAATCAAAGACGATGTGGTGACGGCCAATGTCGGTAACCGTCCGTCAAACGTTCCTGAACATACCGCGTCGGCGTGGCTGGATTATACCATTCCCGAACATGGGGTGTTTGGTGATCTGACGATTGGTGGGGGCCTGCGATTTGTCGGGTCACGCTATAACAACGATGCCAATGCCGATCTGCTGGGATCGCATACGGTGCTGGATGCCATGGTGAATTATATGGTGACGGACAATGTCAGCCTTGCGGTCAATGCGACCAACCTGCTTGATCGGGAATATGTATCGTCCAACACGTTTGGCAGCCGTTTCTATGGCGAGGGTCGCACGGTTCTGGCGACGTTGAAATATAGCTGGTAAGCCAAGGTGCTTTGAAGCATCCGCCGGTTTGCAAAAGACGGTCGTCCCATCGGGGCGGCCGTTTTTGGTTTGCGCATTTTCGCGCCGGGAGGAAGGAGGAAGTGAACTGGTTCACCGATAGCGGATTTGTGATTTGCTTGCCGATGCGGATTGCCGAAAACTTTTCGCATTCCTGCCACCGCATTCATGATTTCCGCCCCGGTTAATACCGAAGGGAGCCTGTGATGAACCGTTTGACGGCCAAAGATTTCTCGCCGCAATTGCTTGAACTTTATGATTTTTATGCGCACGGGATCATTTCGCGGCGCGAATTCCTTGACCGGGCCGCGAAATATACCGTCGGCGGGGTCACCGCGATGTCGGTTCTGGCGTCGCTTAGCCCGGATTATGCACTTGCGACACAGGTCGAGTTTACAGATCCCGATATTGCCGCCGAATATATCATGTATCCGTCGCCCAACGGTCATGGCGAGGTGCGCGGCTATTTCGTCAAACCGGCGAACGCGACCGGCAAGCTGCCCGGTGTGGTGGTGGTGCACGAAAATCGCGGGCTTAATCCCTATATCGAGGATGTCGCGCGCCGGGTGGCCAAGGCGGGCTTTATTGCCCTTGCCCCGGATGGTTTGACATCGGTTGGCGGATATCCCGGCAATGATGACAAGGGCCGGGAATTGCAGCGACAGGTCGACCCGACCAAATTGATGAATGATTTCTTTGCCGCCATCGAATTCCTGACCGCGCACGAGGCGACCACCGGCAAGATCGGCATTACCGGTTTTTGTTATGGCGGGGGTGTTTCGAATGCGGCGGCGGTGGCCTATCCGGAACTGGGTGCTGCCGTGCCGTTCTATGGCCGTCAGGCGGACGTGGCCGATGTGCCGCGCATTCAGGTGCCGTTGCTGTTGCATTTTGGCGAACTGGACACGCGGATCAATGAAGGCTGGCCCGCATATGAGGCGGCATTAAAGGAACATAACAAGGTCTATGAGGCCTATATCTATCCCGGTGCCAATCACGGGTTCCATAATGATTCAACACCCCGCTATGACGAGGAACAGGCGAAGCTGGCGTGGGATCGCACGATTGCGTGGTTTAATAAGTATCTGATCTAAGCGCGTCGCAGCCCGCACATCCATGACAGCCCGGTGGTTACTATTCCGCCGGGCTGTTTTGTTTTCGATGCGTGCTTGACGGGGACTGCTATTACGATACATCATAAGTTACATGATTCGATATGGCTTGTGATGAAGGAGCATTTCCGATGCAAAACGCGACCGAAAGGGCGGAAAACCCGGTTGAATTCTGGGAAGATCATTACCGGACAAAAAAGACCGATTATTCCGGCAATCCGGGAGAATTTCTAGTGCGGTATGTGGCCGACCTGACGCCGGGGCGGGCATTGGATATTGGCTGTTCGCACGGGGATGATGCGCTTTGGCTGGCCGGGCGGGGCTGGGATGTGACGGGGGCGGATATTTCGCAAACCGCGATAGAGCGGGCGCAGAAACGTCTGGTGGGGAGTGATTTTTCTGGCCGGGTGCTGTTTGTCGCCTGCGATCTGGAACGCGAAATACCGGATGGGGAATATGACCTTGTCACCGCGTCCTATTTCCAGTCACCGGTCGCCCTTGCACGGGCCGACATCCTTCGGCGTGCGATGGCAAAGCTTGTGCCGGGCGGATATCTCATGTGTATCGCGCACGCATCGGCCCCGCCGTGGCGGAAGGGCAATGGCGAACACCAATTCCCGACCCTTCAGGAAGAGCTGGACGGGCTTGATCTTAGACCCGATGAGTGGATTTTGCACAAGGCCGGGTACGCGGTGCGCAACGTTACCGGGCCGGAGGGGGAGAAAGCGGAAGTGAAGGATATCGTGCTGTTTTTGCAGCGCGGTTGATTTCTGACGACATGGAAAGGGCGGGGCCAATTGACCCCGCCCTTGTCTTTCATTCGCGGAACTTTTCGCGGGCGGGTGTGCCGCCACGCCCGCGTTTGAGGCTGGGCAGGGCCAGCATGGCAAGCACGAAAAGCCCGGTTGCCAGTTTCAGATCGGGCGGGGGCATACCGGCGGCCAAACAGAGTGACACCAGTTGATAATAGATGATCGCGCCGACAAACGGGGCGAGGAGCTGGCGAAAGACGCTGTGTTTACCAACGATGGCCTCGCCGATCATGAGGGCGGCCAAGCCATTGATCAGGATGCCAAGGCCCATATTCACATCGGCAAAGCCCTGTGACTGAACCATAAGCGCGCCGCTGGTGGCCGAAAAGGCGCTGGCAAGGCCGACACCGCCGATGGTCGAAACCCAGACGGAAATGCCTTGTGCCTCTGCCATTGCCGGGTTGGCCCCGACCGCGCGCATGGCTGTGCCCTTTTCGGTTTTGAAGAACCAGTTAAGCGCCACAAACACCGCCGCCCCGATGATCCCGGCAATGATGATCTTGGCCGCCGGGAAGCCCGGCGTGACAAAGGGCGCCCAGTCAAACACCGAACCGGTGCCAAAGATCGACAGGTTCGATTTGCCCATGATGCGCAGATTGATGCTGTAAAGCATCGTCATCATCAGGATCCCGGCCAGAAGCGTGTGAATGCGAAACCGCAGATGGATGAGTGCCGTACAGCACCCGGCAGCAAAACCGCACAGAAGGGCCGCGATGATGGCGAGTGCCGGATTGACCCCGGCGGCAATCAGAACCCCGGCAACACAGCCGCCCAGCGGATAGGCGCCTTCGCTGGTGAGGTCGGGAAAATGCAGGGTGCGGAACGGGATCATGATGCCCATGACGACGAAAGCCAGGATCAGGCTTTGTGCCAGCGTGACCGGCACCAGCGCCATATAGCTTGTGAAGGTCGAAGAAAGGAATTCCATCATCAATCAGGCCCCCAGCAACATGGCGTCAGACTTGACCGAGAAATGATCGATCAGCTTTGCCACCGTGACACCGGCCTTTTCTTCGCCGCCGATTTCCAGTTTGACCTTTCCGGCATCCAGCATGATGACGCGATGGCCGTAATCAACCGCGTGCTGCATGTTATGGGTGACCATCAGGGTGGTGAGTTTAAGGGCGTCAACCGCACGCACGGTTGCCCCCATGACAAGATCAGCGGTGCGCGGATCAAGGGCGGCGGTATGTTCATCAAGCAACAGCAGATCGGGCGATCCGCCGACCGCCATGATGAGGGATAGCGATTGACGTTGCCCGCCGGAGAGCAGTTCAACGCGGGTATCAAGCCGGTTTTCAAGACCAAGACCCAGGATCGACAGGCGTTCCTTGTAATCCGAAAGGCGTTTGGCATTAAGCCCACGGGCGAAGGTGCGGCTTTTGCTGCGCAGTTCGGCCAGAAGCATGTTTTCGGCCACCGTCATGCTGGCAGCAGTGCCGAGCATCGGGTCCTGAAACACACGTGCAATGCGCATGGCGCGTTTATGCACGGGCATATTGGTGACATCATCGCCATTGATCAGGATCTGGCCGCGATCAAGGGGCATTGCGCCGGAAATGGCGTTTAGCATCGTGCTTTTGCCCGCCCCGTTGGAGCCGATGACAACACCGAATTCGCCGGTCTGGAGAGCAAGCGACAGGTCGTCCAGCGCGATCTTTTCGTCGGGCTGGCCTTTATAAAAGGTTTTTCGTGCAGACCGGATTTCAAGCATCCGTATCCTCCGTAAAGCAAAATTGGCGCCCCCCGGACAGGCCGGAATGCGGGGCGCCAACAAAAAGACAAGGCCGGAATTTATTCGACGATGCAGCCGCAATCGTTGAATTCGGCCGGGATTTCGATGCCAAAGGCGGCGGAGGCCTTTTTCGAAATCATCGGGGCGTGGTTTTCATAGGATGGTGCGGATGGCGGAATGGTCGCCGGGTCCTTGCCATTGAGGATTTCGGCGGCAATCTTACCGGCATTCAGGCCGACCTGTTCGTAATCGACCGAGAAGCTGGCGGGCACGGTGCCATTGGCAACCGCCGAGCTATCGGAATTGACAATCGGAATGCCGATCTGACGCGCAGCGGCGGATACCGCAGCAATTGCCGGCTGGATCAGGTTTGAGGCCGGGGTATAGATGACATCGGCCTTGCCGGCGACGGCGGTGATGCGTTGCTGTATGTCATTGACGTTATCGATGCCGACCGGAACAACGGTAAAGCCCGCGGCGGGGGCGAGTTCCTGAACCTTTTCAAGCAGGGCAACATCATTGGCTTCGCCCGGGTTATAGGGCACGGCAAGACGTTTGGCATCGGGCAGGAATTTGTGGGTGAATTCAAGAACGGCTGCGATGTCCTGAAGATCGGACGCGCCGGTCATGCCTTCGTCGCCCTTATCCCATGACGGGACCAGTTTGGCGGCCACCGGATCGGTCACGGCGGAAAACACGATTGGAATGCCCGAACCCGCCAGTGCCTTTTTGGCGATCTGGGAGACCGGGGTGGTGATGGTATAGATCAGTTTGGGATTTTCGGCCTGCAATTTCGCGATCATCTGGGGCACCAGAGACGCATCGAAATTGGTGTGGCTTTCGGAATAGACAACGTCGGTGCCCTCGGCAAAGCCGTTGGCGGCCATGGCTTCCTTGAAGCCCACGATGGACGCGTTAAGCTGCGGGTGTTCACCGAAATTGGCAATGCCGACCCTGATCGGTTCGGCGGATGCGCTGTTCATGGCGGCAATCATTGTACCCGCGATCAGAAGGCCTGAAAGCGCACCGGATTTGAAAAGTTTCATGGAATGAGGCTCCCTGATTTATTGGGTCGGCATGTGGCAGGCCGACCGTGCCACCGGATCATGCGAAGTTCCGCATTATCCGTCAACAGGATGTCGCAAGGGGCGCAAAGCATTGCCGGGAATGAGGGAGCATACGGACAGGGTATCTAAGCCCGGTCAGGAACCGACTGCAAAGGCCCGGCTGGAAATCGAAACCGGATTTCCGGACGGGTCTTTCATATTGGCGAATTGATAGCCATCCGCCTGATGGATCGGGCCGACATCAACGCCATGGGCCACCAGTTGCTTGCGGAAGGCTTCAACATTCTTGACGTCAAATACCAGTTTGATGAGCGACTGGCCTTCTTTCTGGCCCTTGCCCGCGGGATGGAGCATCAGGATCAGCCCATCAAGGGCAGGCCTGAGTTCGACGATGCGGTCACCTTCGAAGCGGATGGCCTGATAGACGAAAAGATCGCAGTAGAAATGGACCATTTCGTCGATCTTTTTCGTGTAGATCACGATCCGGTTGCAGGTCGTCGGCATCAGGTTTTCCGTTGTTATCAGCTGCCACTTGCGGCGCTGAATACCGTTACGCCATTCACGACAATCCGGCCATCGCGCAACAGTTCGACATCGTAATTCGTCATGCCTTGTTGACCGGGTTCACCGGCGGCAAGGCCATCGACGGCAAAGGGCACCAGCGCGCCCAGCAGGGTCGGGCTTTGCGGGGTGCCGATCAGGTCCTGAAGGCGTTCGCGTCCGATCAGGTCAAGGTCAAGCTGGCCTGCAAAGCCGTAGCGCGCGGCCTGCTGGGCGATGAATTCACCCTTGCCCAGTGCTTCGAGGCCGCGGCCTTCGACATAGATTTCATCAATCTTGACCGGGGCACCGTTATCGGCGGCCTTTTGCCAAAGCTCGTTGGCGATCTGGCGGCGGGCAGCGCGCGGCGCAAGACCGGTCAGCATATCATTGAAGCCCTTTTCAATGATTGGTTTGGCTTCGAGCCAGGGCAGGCCGGTGCTGCTGCTTTTGATGCGCACGGTGCGCGGTTGCAGCAGGCTTGGCAGCCAAAGGCCATCATGGGCGTAGTCAAGATGGGTTTCGCCATTTTCGCCGGGATAGAGCAGGAAGCTTGTCGATTTGACCGCGCCGCGTTTTTCCCGGTTCGGGCCGGTCCATTCGGCGGCCTGCCAGGAAATGCGGGCTTCGTCGGGCATCCAGCGAATGACAAGCCCGTTCATCAGCCAGTGTTTGCGCGTGATCGGTTCATCGCCAATCAGGAAATCGGCCGCACCCGTGAAATTGACCGCGGTGCCGTTTATGTAGTTCCAGCGCAGGCTGCCGAGCGCCTTGCGCATGGTCAGTTCGCGCTGGTCACTGGTGGCATCGGCCAGCATCTTGCCGCGTTCGGGCAGGGCAATGTCGATATCGACCTGATTGGCGATATCGGTATCGCTTAGCGTTACCCGGACATCTTCAAGGGCCAGTTCACGCGCGGTGCTGTAGCCACTGAGATCAAGGCGCACACCGTCATAGGTAAAGGTGACCGCACCGTTGCTGTTTTCCGCGGATGTTTCGGTTGCGGAAATGCCGTTTTGCATCAGGATTCCATCCATGATTTCGCGCGCCTTTTGCGTTTCAAGCGCAAAGGCATTTGCACCGGCGGCGCAAATGGAAATCAGAGAAACACCAATGCCGATGACAATACGGCGTACAGGCATGATCAAGACCCCTATGGGTAATGGTTTGAACGGTTCCATTGTTTAGCGCAAATTTGGTGAAGATGGGGCAGGGATTATGGTGAGGGCAGGCGAAGCACAGCAGAAAGACACAAGTGTGACATGGATCACATCTTGTCCTGGCTGTCATCTGGAAAGCATGGAGGCGTTGCCGGTCAGTCGGTGGCGCAGCCGATTTTGTCACGCTTGCTTTCGACGGTGACCCCACACAGGAAGACGTCGACGGCGCGTCTGACCCTTTTTGTGATCTCTTCCTCGCTGAGTTTCGGAGGAGAGATCATTTTCATCACCTGATTCTGCCAGTCGCCGACAATCATCGCATTGAAGATTTCGGCGTAATGGTTGGGGTCGTCGATGGCAAGATTCCCAAGGTCGTTCTGGCGTTTCAGGTAGTTTGCAAGGTGTTTGCGCGTGCTTTCGGGCCCGACTTCAAGGAACTTCTCAACCATTGGTATGAAATGCTGTCCTTCGGAGCACAGAATCTGCGTGAAGCGAACGGCTTCCTCGGTTAGTATCTTGGTCGATAGTTTAAAGGCGAAGTCGGTCAAAGCGTCACGAGGGGGGAGATTGGATTCCAGCGAAATATGCAGTTCGGCGGAAAACGCCATGCACCGTTCTGTCATAACGGCAGTCAGCAACCCATCCTTTCCGCCAAATGCCTCGTAGAGAGTTGTACGGGAGCCACCGGATCGAGAAATTACGTCATTTAGCGTAACGCCAGAAAAGCCTTTCTCTAGCAGAATCTGCCATGCAGCATCCATCATCGCGCGTCGCCGTGCGAAGCCGCGACTGGATTGTTTTCCTTGGGTTTCTGACGTTTCGCTCATGGTTTTTCGATCTTTTCTGTCGACGTTGGTTTTTGGCTCTTGATCGTGCAGCGCACAATGTGTACTGTACCGTACAGTATTTAATAATTCAATGGCAAAGCTGCCTGATATTCCCCGGCACGGCGGCGCTGCTTACAGGACTGTGAGAAGGAAAATCATTTTGTCGATGCGATCTTGTTTGAAACTTGCAGGCGTTGCTGTGCTTGCATTGATGGTTGCGGCCTGTGACGAGCAGAAAGAAGCGCAACAGTCGGATGCCAGCGCACAGCAGCAACCGCAGGCAACGCCGGTTGGTACCATGACACTTGAAGCGCAGACCGTTGGTCTGATCGAGGAAATGCCGGGTCGTACCGTTGCCTTCCGCAAGGCTGCCGTGCGCCCGCAGGTCGATGGTATCATCAAGGAACGCAACTTTACCGAAGGCGCGTTTGTTGAAGCCGGTCAGCAGCTTTATATGATTGATCAGGCCGTTTATATGGCGGAACTTGACGCGGCACAGGCGGAACTTGCCAAGCAGCGCGCAACCCTTGATCAGACGACCAAGACGCTGGCGCGTTATGAAAAGCTGGTCAAGACACAGGCCGTTTCAGAACAGACCTATGATGACGCCGTTGCCGCCAAGGCACAGTCAAATGCAGATGTTGCCGCCGCACGTGCACAGGTCGATCAGGCGCGGATCAATGTGGAATATACCACGGTGACCGCCCCGATTTCCGGCCAGATCAGTTCGTCTGATGTGACCGAAGGTGCGCTTGTGACCGCCAACCAGACGGACGCATTGACCACGATTACCCAGCTTGATCCGATCTATGTCGATGTGACACAGGCGGGTGGCCGGTTAATGAAGATCAAGCAGGCGATCCAGAGCGGCCGCATTCAGGGTGTTGAAAACGGCAAGATCGAAGTTGCCCTGATCATTGATGCGACCGGTGTTGAATATCCCCATACCGGGACGTTGCAGTTTTCCGACGTATCGGTGAATGAAACCACCGGAACGGTTCGTTTGCGTGCGGTTTTCCCGAACCCCGACGGTGTTTTGCTGCCGGGCATGTTCGTGCGTGGACAAGTGCGTCAGGGCAAGCTTGAAGGGGCCTTCCTTGTGCCGCAGAAAGCCGTGATGCGCCGTCCGGATGGCACAGCATATGTTTACACCATCGGTGACGGCAAGGTCGTTTCCAAGGATATCCAGATCGAACAGTCACAGGGTGAAAACTGGCTGGTGACCGCGGGTGTCGAAGATGGCGAACAGCTGATCGTCGATGGCATTCAGCGTATCGCACCGGGGGCACCGGTAACGGCGCAGCCTGTCGAGAATGCGAATGCTGCCCAGGGTGCCGCCCAAGGTTCAGCCCAGTAAGCTGACGATTAAGGACGATTTCTAATGGCAAAGTTTTTTATTGATCGCCCCGTCTTCGCCTGGGTTGTGGCCCTGGTGATCATGCTGGCGGGGGGGCTGTCCATTTTGCAGCTACCGATCGAGCAATATCCGTCGATTGCACCGCCCTCAGTAGAGGTCGAGGCAACTTATCCGGGCGCTTCGGCGGAAACCGTTGAAAACACGGTGACGCAGGTTATCGAGCAGGAAATGAACGGGCTCGACCATCTGCGATACATATCGTCAAACAGTAGCGCGACGGGCAGTGCGAGCATCACGCTGACCTTTGAGCCGGAAGCCAATCCCGATATCGCGCAGGTTCAGGTGCAGAACAAGCTGCAGGCCGCGATGTCACGTCTGCCTGCGGAGGTGCAGGAGCAGGGTGTTACCGTTTCCAAATCAAGCGGTTCGTTCCTGATGGTGGTTGGTTTCGTGTCTGCCGATGGTTCGATGAACGCCGAGGACCTTTCGGACTTTGTGGTGTCAACCATCGAAGACCCGATTGCACGTGTGAATGGTGTCGGTTCGGTTCAGGTGTTTGGTGCGCAGCACGCGATGCGCATCTGGCTCGATCCGAACAAGCTGATTTCCTATAACCTGACGGTTTCCGATGTCAGTTCGGCAATCGAAGCGCAGAACACGGAAGTCACGGCCGGTCAGATCGGCGGCGCACCGTCGGTGCCGGGCCAGCAGATCAACGCGACGATTACGGCGCAAAGCAAGCTTCAGACCGTTGACCAGTTTGCCAACATTCTGCTGCGTGTGAATACCGATGGATCGCAGGTCCGTCTGGGGGATGTTGCGAGTATCGAGATCGGCGGCGAAAGCTATAACGTCGTTGCGCGTTATAATGGGCAGGGTGCGACCGGTATCGGTATCAACCTTGCGACCGGGGCCAACGCACTTGATACCGCCGAGGCGGTGAAAGCCCGTCTAGAGGAGCTTAAACCTTTCTTCCCGCAGGGGATGGAAGTTGTTTATCCGTATGACACGACCCCATTCGTCAAGGTTTCGATCGAGGAAGTGGTCCGGACCCTGTTTGAGGCCATCGCGCTTGTTTTCGTCGTGATGTTCGTCTTCCTGCAAAACTGGCGCGCGACCCTGATCCCGACGATTGCGGTGCCGGTGGTTCTGCTTGGTACGTTTGGCGTTCTGGCGGCGTTCGGATATTCGATCAACACGCTGACCATGTTTGGCATGGTGCTGGCGATTGGTCTTCTGGTCGATGACGCCATTGTTGTGGTCGAAAACGTCGAACGCGTGATGCATGAAGACGGCTTGCCGCCGCGTGAAGCAACGCGCAAATCCATGAGCCAGATTACCGGTGCACTTGTCGGTATTGCGCTGGTTCTGTCGGCGGTGTTTGTGCCGATGGCGTTCTTTGCCGGTTCGACTGGGGCGATTTATCGCCAGTTCTCGATCACCATTGTTTCGGCGATGGTGCTTTCGGTGATCGTGGCGATTGTCCTGACACCGGCCCTTTGCGCGACCATGCTTAAGCCGTCCAAAACCGATCCGCATGCCAAGAAAGGTTTCTTTGGCTGGTTCAACCGCGGGTTTGATAAAACCAACAATTTCTATCAGGGCAGTGTTGGCCATGTGGTGAACCGCAAATGGCGTTATCTGTTCGTGTATGGCATTCTTGTCGGGGCTTTGGCCTTCCTGTTCGTGCGTCTGCCGGGTTCGTTCCTGCCGGAAGAGGATCAGGGGATCATGTTCTCGATGGTTCAGCTGCCGGCCGGTGCCTCGCAGGAGCGGACGGTCGAGGTTCTCAAGAAGCTTGAAAAGCACTTCATGGAGGACGAGAAGGAAGTGGTGAACGGTATCTTTACCGTTGCGGGCTTCTCGTTTGCAGGTAGCGGCCAGAATGCCGGTCTTGCCTTCGTCAACCTCAAGGACTGGTCGGAACGTACCGGGCCGGGACAGTCGGTTGAAGGGGTGATCGGGCGGGCCTATGGTGCCTTTGCCCAGATCCGCGAAGCCATGGTGTTTGCCTTTGCCCCGCCTGCGATTATCGAACTGGGGACGGCAAACGGTTTTGACATGCAGTTGGTGGATCGTGGTGGTGCGGGGCATGACGCCCTGATGGCGGCACGCAACCAGTTGCTTGGTATGGCGGCACAGGACCCGCGTCTGGTCGGTGTGCGTCCGAACGGCCTTGACGATATGCCGCAGTTTGACATCAATATCGATCAGGAAAAAGCAAGTGCACTGGGCATTGATCTGGCAAGCGTCAATCGGACGCTGGCGGCGGCCTGGGGGTCAAGCTATGTCAACGACTTCATCGAAAAAGGCCGCGTGAAAAAGGTCTATATTCAGGCCGATGCGAAATACCGCATGATGCCCGAAGATATGGATCATTGGTATGTCCGCAACAGCCATGGTGAGATGGTGCCGATTTCGGCTTTCTCGACCACGCAGTGGACTTATGGCTCGCCGCGACTGGAGCGCTTTAACGGTCTTTCGTCTGTCAATATTCAGGGGCAGGCGGCACCGGGCGTTGCATCGGGTGATGCGATGACGGCAATGCAGGAAATCGTTGCCAAGCTTCCGGGCGGCATGGGGCTTGAATGGCAGGGGCTTTCCTATGAGGAACGCGAGGCAGGCGAACAGGGCCCGGCCCTTTATGCCTTGTCGATGATCGTGGTCTTCCTGTGTCTTGCCGCACTGTATGAAAGCTGGGCCATTCCGGTTTCGGTGATGATGGTCGTGCCACTGGGCGTTTTGGGGGCCGTGATTGCAGCGCTGCTGCGCGGGCTTCCCGATGACGTTTACTTCCAGGTGGCGATCCTGACCACGATTGGTCTGTCGGCCAAGAACGCCATTCTGATCGTCGAGTTCGCGCGCGAACTTTATGATCAGGGGATGGGCCTGCTTGAGGCAACGGTCGAGGCCGCGCGTCAGCGTCTGCGTCCGATCATCATGACCTCGATGGCGTTCACGCTGGGCGTTCTGCCGCTTGCGATCAGTACCGGTGCCGGTGCGGGGGCGCGTGTTGCGGTGGGGACCGGGGTGATGGGCGGCATGATTGCTGCCACGATCCTTGCGATCTTCTTCGTGCCGCTGTTCTTCGTGCTGATTGTTGGCACCTTCGCCAAAAGCCGTTCGAAACGCGGTGATGTGAAGGCCGCCCACGAACATCCGGCGGAATAAACCAAAAAGCAAAGCCGGTCTGAATTAACAGACCGGCTTTGTCGGCGCGCTCGCGACGGTTGCAGACTTGTCTGCGCAGTCCCCCGACCCCGCCGTTGCGCGTGCGTAAGAAGGGCTGGTGCATTGCACCAGCCCTTTTGTTTTGACCGTAACGCCGATGGGCGTCAAGTCGCTTGCGCAAGGCAAAGGTCATTCCGGGGCCAAGTGTTTGATAGTTTTTCAATAAAAAAGCCCCCAACGCGGGGGCTTTTACGTTTGTTTGGCAGGTGATTTGCTACTTTCGTACCAATACTGCCAAAAGCTTGTCGAGGAACGCTTCGCAGCGTGCGAGCTGGTCGAGTTCGATGAATTCGTCGGGTTTGTGCGCCTGTTCGATGCTGCCGGGGCCGCAGACGACGGTGGGAATATCGCCCATTGCCGAGAATACACCGGCTTCGGTGCCGAAGCTGACCTTGCCGGTGGTGTTCGCCCCGGTCAGTTCCATGACCAGTCTGGTGACTTCCTCGTCATCCCCGGTGGCGAGGCCGGGCATGTCGGAGACGACTTCGATTTCGACCCCGACATCGTCATAGGTTTCGCGCATTTGCGGGATCAGGGTGTTGTCGAGATAATCGAAAATCAGGCCTTTGAGTTCGTTGCGATCATGATTGGGAAGATTGCGGAATTCGAAATCGACATAGCAATTCTGCGGGATGATGTTGAGCTGCGTGCCGCCATGGATAACCCCACTGTGGAAGGTCGTGTGATTGGGCACGAATTCATCATCATGCGGGCCTTCATTGCGGAATTTTTGGCCAAGGCGGCGCAGGAACACCACGAATTCGGATGCGAATTCAACCGCATTGACACCTTCGCCCGGAAGCGACGAATGGCCCGACCGGCCGGTGAAATGCGCGCGGGCGGAATATTTGCCTTTATGCTGGGTAATGACCTGCATGTTGGTGGGTTCGCCCACGATGCACATGGCGGGCTTGTGGGGCAGGGCGTTGATTGCCTCGACCAGGCTTGGCACGCCAAGGCAGCCGACTTCCTCGTCATAGGTGAAGGCCAGATGGATCGGCACGCGCAGATCGGCATTTTTGAAGGTTTCTGCCTTGGCCAGCAGGCAAGCAAGGAAACCCTTCATGTCGCAGGCCCCGCGGCCATAAAGTTTGTCGCCGCGGATATCGGTGGTGAACGGGTCGGATGCCCAGTTCTGGCCTTCGACCGGGACCACGTCGCTGTGACCTGACAGGATCACGCCGCCATCGACCGCCGGGCCGATGGTGGCATACAGGTTGGCCTTGCTTCTGGTTTCGTCAAACACGACCGCGCACAGATAGCCAAGGCTTTCCAGATAGCTTTGCGCCTGTTCGATCAGGGCAAGGTTCGGTGTCAGGCTGACACTTGGATGGCTGATCAGTTTGGCAAGCCAGTCAAGGGTTGCAGCAGACGGTATGGCGGTGGTGTTGGCGGCACTCATTCGACGAATTGTTCCTTAAGAATGCGTTCTTCCAGATTGTGTTCGGGATCGAACAGCAATTTGATTTTCATGTTGCTGTCTTCGCGGATGATTACGCGGGAGACATCGCGAACCTCGGTGTAGTCGGCCACGGCGGAAACCGGACGTTTTTGCGGATCCTGCACATCAAAAACGACTTCGGCCCCATGCGGCAGAAGCGCGCCGCGCCAGCGACGCGGGCGAAACGGGCTGATCGGGGTCAGGGCCATAAGGCCGCTTCCCATCGGCAGGATCGGACCGTGGGCCGACAGGTTATAGGCCGTACTTCCGGCCGGTGTGCAAACCAGTGCGCCGTCGCAGACCAGTTCGGCCAGCCGTTCGACCCCGTCGATCTTGATGCGAAGTTTTGCCGCCTGTCGGGTTTCGCGCAGAAGCGAGACTTCGTTGATCGCAAGCGCGCACATGCTTTCGCCCTGCATGGTGTGGGCTTCCATCTGAAGCGGGTGCAGTTGCACGGTCTGGGCCTCGGCAATGCGCTCGGGCAGGTCCATTTCACGGAATTCATTCATCAGAAATCCGACCGTGCCCCGGTTCATGCCATAGATCGGCACCTTGCGGCCCATATAGCGATGCAGGGTTTCCAGCATGAAGCCATCCCCGCCAAGTGCGACAATCACATCCGCCGTTTCCGGCGATACATGGCCATAGCGATGCTTTAACCGATACATCGCGTCCTGGGCAATTTTGGTGTCGGCGGCGACAAAGGCGATGGAATGAATATGCATCTGCTTTCCGATCGAATGCGATCCTGTCATCGCATGCCACCATAATCGTGTCAGGGTGGCGTTGGGCGTGGTTCCGGGCGTGGTTCTGAACGTTTCCGGTTTTATTTCTGGCCGGATATGGGGGCCGTATCACCGGCCCGCAATCCCGTAATAGAGACTGGTTTACATGTAATTGCAAGGGGCTGCATCATCGCACGCGCGGGGATACTGTGCGCAAGGTCACGTTGGGTTCGATGTGCTCTCATATTGACCTTGGGGCAAAAACAGGGGAACCTTGGACAGCCTTATCGAACATGGCACAAGATATAAAAATCATGAGCAAACCGCCCTTTAGCATTACTGCCGCACTGGCCCGGATTTCCCATCCGGATGATCCGGTCGATGAGGGCACGATTGAAAATGCCATTGCCGACCATGCGCAAAATGCGCTGGCGACGACCCGACAACCCCGCAATCCGCAGGCAACCCGCAAGCTGATCCTTGATGCGGCGTTCTATGAAATCCGCATGGCCGGGTTTGCCGGGGCATCGATCAATCAGATCCTGGAACGGACCGGCACGACCAAGGGCGCGCTTTATCATCATTTCCCCGGCAAGGCCAAACTTGCCCATGCCGTGATCGAGGAATGCCTGCCGCAATATATTGATGGTGTGTGGCTGCGGCCGCTTGACGGGGCGGATGATATCCTGCCGGTGATGATGGGGCAGGTGGATTGCCTTGGTACCAAGGATGCGCCAAAACTGCTTGAAGGCGGTTGTCCGCTGGCACGGCTGGCATCGGGGGCGGCGGAACTTGATGAAAATCTGCGCAAGCGGATTGATGGAGTTTACCGATACTGGCGGCGCGGTCTGGCGCTGCATCTGGGCCATGGGCAGTTCAATAAAACCATCCGCACCGATATCGAACCGTCTTCGGTGGCAGAATTCATCATCGCCGCCCTGCATGGCTTCCTGACCCGCCCGCCTGCCTTGCGCAACAGCGAAACCCATGGTGCGTTTGCGCGCGAATATGCGCGGTATCTTAATGGGTTGCGGCCCTAGCGTTTAAAGGTTGCGGTGGATGCTCAATCACTAATGTTTGTCATTATAACAAAAAATAACTGTTATTATATCTTAATTGACATCAGATGGATGGTGATTATATAGATTTCACAGATTTCTAATTCACCATATCGGAGACAGGCCCCATGCGTTCTCTTATTCTTTCTGCTGCTGCGGCAGTGGCGATTGTCTTTGCGGGTGCGGCAGCACAGGCCGAGCGCCTGACCGAAAAGCCGCTGGTTGATGCCGCGTGGCTTTCGGATAATCTTGAAAACCCGTCTTTGGTGGTGGTCGATATCCGTTCGCTGACCAAGGAAGGCAGCCCCTATGATGCCGGGCATATTCCGGGTGCGGTTTTTGCGCCCTATGGCAAGTTCGGCTGGCGCGCCAAGGTTGGCGATGTTGTCGGCCAGTTGCCGCCGGTTGATGTGATATCGGCCCGGATCGGCAGCCTTGGCATTGATAATGACAAACAGGTTGTTGTCGTGCCGGCCGGTCAGAATAGCTCGGATTTCGGTTCGGCGACCCGTGTTTACTGGACCTTTAAGGTGCTGGGCCATGATGCGGTGACCATCCTTGATGGCGGGCAGCGTGCCTGGGAAGCAGCCGGGAAGCCGGTTTCAACCGACGCAGTCGCCCCACAGACCTTGGCATTCAATGCCAATTTCCGTCCGGAGCTTCTGGCGACGGCCGATGATGTTGCCAAGGCGCGTGAAAATGGTGTCGCGCTGGTTGATGCGCGTCCGTCGGCACAGTTCCGCGGCGAGCAGACCAGCCCCGTCGTGGCGCGTGCCGGTGCGATCCCCGGTGCGGTCAATATCGAACAGTCGGCGTTTTATGATGATCAGAAAGGCCAGTTTGTTGCATCCGATGTGATCAGCGGCCTTGTTGAAAATGCCGGTGTGTCGAAAGACGGTGATGAAATCACCTATTGCAATACCGGCCATTGGGCATCGGTTGCGTGGTTTGGCCTTTCGGAAGTGATGGGCAACAAAAACACCCGGATGTATGACGGCTCCATGACCGAATGGGCGGCTGATCCGTCGCGCGACGTGGTTGTTCCGGAATAATTCGGAAATACGGCGTAACACCCCTATAATACACGATGTTTTGACGGAACCGGTTTGCCCGGTTCCGTTCGTTTTCAGGTTTCCAGTCAGATAGAGCGTCACCACCATGTCTGAAACGACCCTTAATGTCCGCGCTTCGGGCTTTAGTTTTGACAAAGGGCCCGCAGCCGTCACGGCCATCCTGTTTGTGATTGTCGCGTTGCTGATTGCGCAGGCCGTCGATATCCATCAGGCCGCGCTTTATGGCCTTGGCGGGTTGCTGGGCATTGCCCTTTATCATGCGTCATTCGGTTTTACCGGCGGCTGGCGGCGGTTTTCGGTCGAAAAGCGCGGCCGCGCGATGCGGGCCCAGCTTTTGATGATCGGCATTGCCGCGGCGGCGTTTATTCCCTTGCTTGCCATCGGCGCACCACTTGGCACCCCAATTGTCGGCGCGGTGGCACCGGTTGGCGTTTCGGTTCTGGTCGGCGCGTTCATGTTCGGCCTTGGCATGCAGCTTGGCGGCGGATGCGGATCGGGGACGCTGTTTACGGTTGGCGGCGGCAGTGCGCGCATGTTGCTGACGCTTGTGTTCTTTATCGTGGGGGCTGTGATCGGCACCGCACATTTGCCGATGTGGCTTGAACTGCCTTCCATGCCGCCCATGAGCCTCGGAACCGAATTTGGCATCTGGGGCGGGTTGGGCGTGACCTTTGCCGGTCTGGCTTTGGTGGCGTTGATCACGATCTGGGTTGAAAAACGCGCCCATGGTTCGATTGAAACCGCACCGGTGGCACCGCGTGCGGGCTTTGCCCGGTTGCTGCATGGTCCATGGCCATTGGTCGGGACGGGTATCCTTCTGGCCGGGCTTAATGTTGCAACGCTTCTGAGTGCGGGGCATCCGTGGTCGATCACGTTCGGGTTCGGGCTTTGGGGGGCGAAGATCGCCCAAGGTATCGGCATTCCGGTTGAAACCTGGGAATTCTGGAACTGGGCCGGTCCGGCCAAGGCGCTTTCAAATTCGGTGCTGGCGGATAATACCTCGGTGATGAATTTCGGCATCGTGATCGGGGCGGCATTGGCGGCAAGCCTTGCGGGCAAATTCGCGCCCAAAGTGAAGGTGCCGTTTGCATCCCTTCTGGCGGCGGCAGTTGGCGGGATTTTGATGGGCTATGGGGCGCGGCTGGCGTTTGGCTGCAATATCGGGGCGTTGTTTAGCGGCATCGCCTCGGGCAGCGTGCATGGCTGGCTCTGGTTTGTGATGGCCTTTGCCGGTAGCTGGATCGGTATTGCGCTGCGCCCGGTATTTGGCATGGACGGATTTAAAAAGTCATGAGCGAGAAAAATACAATCCTGTTTGGTGCGGTGTTCCTCGCGGCCAGCGGTGCGGTGGCGTTTGATCATTATCATCACACCAGCGCGCCCGCCAATCCACCGGCAATATCCAACCCGGCCAACAGTCCGGCGGTCGGGTGTAATCCGTGTGCGGGTAATCCGTGCGGATCGAACCCCTGTGCGGCGAACCCTTGTGCCGCGAATCCTTGTGCGGGCTATAACCCATGTGCCGCGAATCCCTGTGCCGCGAATCCTTGTGCCGCAGCGCCGTGCGGTGCCAACCCGTGCGCTGCATATAACCCATGCGGCGCGGGAAACCCCTGTGCGGCGTTTAACCCGTGCGCAGCAGAAAATCCGTGTGCGGCATCCAGTCCGTGCGAGGCGGGGAGCCGATAAATTCTTGAACGACGACAGGGCGGAAAGATCGCTCTGTCGTTCCATGGTTTTCAGACATCGCCTTGGCATAAGAACAAAACGTGATTCTTTGCTTGCGCAGAGCGATGGAAATACGGCATTCTTGTTTTGTTCACCCCGAAGGCAAAGCAGGCTTGACCCTATGGAAAACAGGTTCAATTTCCTCCGCGAACAGAATTGTTGGTCAATTGATGACGTGGCCGGTTGTTTCGGTGTATCAACTGATATTGTCGCCAGATGGGATAGTGGTGCTTGTGAAGCGGACCCTGAATGTCTGCTCGAGCTTGAAAACACGCTGAAATATAAAAAGAACTTTGACCGGGGCCTGCCGATGCACGATTTTACATTCATTGATTTATTCGCGGGAATCGGCGGAGTTCGAAAAGGTTTCGAGGCGGCGGGCGGTAAGTGCGTTTTTACCAGTGAATGGGATACATATGCGCAGCAGACCTACCGCGATAACTTTGATGTAGACCACGAAATTGCTGGCGACATTACTGAAGTGGAGGCCGAAGATATTCCGGCTCATGATGTATTGCTTGCCGGGTTTCCGTGTCAGCCGTTTTCCATTGCGGGTGTTTCAAAAAAGAATGCTCTTGGTCGTGCCCATGGGTTTATGGACAAGGCGCAAGGAACCCTGTTCTTCGATGTTCTCCGTATCCTGAAACATCACCGCCCTGCGGCTTTCATGCTTGAGAATGTCAAAAACCTGCGCAGTCACAATAAGGGCGACACATTCCGCACCATTATGGGCGCATTGCAACACGAGCTTGGCTATCACGTCCAGGCACGCGTGATAGACGGCAAAGGTTACGTTCCGCAGCATCGCGAACGCATTTTTATCGTCGGTTTCCGGCAGAATGTCGGGTTCGACTTCGATGCCTGCAAATTTGCCGATCCGCAGAATGGCCCGACGCTTGAGAGTATCTTGCATGCGCCTGGCGAGTTGCCGGAAGCGCAGTATACGCTGGCACCGGAAGATACGGGTGTAAATGAAGCAAGTGTTGTGAACGCGAAATACACATTATCTGACAAGCTCTGGAAATACCTTTTCGATTACGCGGCCAAGCATAAGGCAAAGGGGAACGGTTTCGGTTTCGGCCTTTGCGGACCAGAGGACAAGGCCAGAACCTTGTCGGCGAGGTATTACAAGGACGGTAGCGAAATTCTGATCCGTCAGGATGGGAAAAATCCGCGTCGTCTTACGCCGCGTGAATGCGCGCGGCTGATGGGGTTTGACTGTGGCGAAGAGAAAATGAAAATCACGGTTTCCGACACCAGGGCTTACAAGCAGTTCGGCAATTCTGTCGTTGTTCCGGTGATCAAGGAAATAGCTTGGCATATGAAGCCGTATGTCCTGAAAAGCATGGAAGCCAAGCCCGAGCGGGCAAAAATCCTGAGTGAAAACGTCGCCGCGGAGTAAGTCTTGACCGATATCGTTTCGCCCCGTAAACGCAGCGAGATGATGGCGGGTATCCGCGCGAAAAATACAAAGCCGGAAATGTTTGTTCGCAAAGCCCTGCACGCGCGGGGTTTTCGTTTTCGTCTGCACAACAAAAAACTTCCGGGCAAACCGGACCTTGTGCTGCCCAAATATCGGGCGGTGATTTTTGTGCACGGCTGTTTCTGGCATGGACATGATTGCAATCTTTTCAGGCTTCCCTCAACTCGTCGAGACTGGTGGCTCAATAAAATCAACGCTAACCGTACGCGTGACAGTCGGGTGGAATCTGAATTAGCGAAGCTCGGATGGCGATGGGCAATTGTCTGGGAGTGTGCGTTGAGGGGAAAATTTCGCCTGGAAGCGGGGGATGTTACCGAGGCATTGGCTGTCTGGCTTTTCGGTAGTATGGAAAATCTGGAACTTAAGGGGAATCCGGATGATTGACTCTCTGGCCAGTTTGCTGGCTCTCATGAAATTGCGCGGGGCGAAACGCTTTTATGCCAAGAAGCTTGCGGCTAATGATAATTCCAAGAACCAGGTTTACCTGGGAGGTGATTTTTCCGCATTGAACATTCTTCCGCATCAGGGTGTCTATACTGATGCGGCTGAGATGGCGGGAAGCAAGCGGGACCGGGCAAAGGCCGGAATCAGATTGTTTTGGGTCGACGAGGATGGGTGTTATCCGGCTCCAAACGCACAACTGATTTTGTATCCTAAATATCCCGAAGTCAGAATGTCCGGCTTTTTAAAGGGATGCGCTAAAAGTCCGTCAGACATTATGAGAGTTCGGGATGAAGGCCGTATCCTGTTCTTTGGAATATCCGATGACGGTGTGATCCTTTGCCACGCGGTTGGCGGAGATCATCCTCTTGCGCATGCCCTTCGGGCAATGGGCGAACTGACCGAGGCTGGTGTGTTTCTTGAAATTCCGGCAGGCCCGGACGAAGCC
Organism: Thalassospira sp. MIT1004; assembly: GCF_001858545.1. Lineage (NCBI taxonomy): Bacteria > Pseudomonadati > Pseudomonadota > Alphaproteobacteria > Rhodospirillales > Thalassospiraceae > Thalassospira > Thalassospira sp. MIT1004. The sequence goes on from NZ_MCAO01000042.1 coordinate 26,050, forward strand.
GATACACGTCAGCTTCTGCTTGCCAAGTTAACTGAAATCTATGAGCGAAACTGGATTCCTTCTCAAAAGCTTGGAGCAGACGGGATTCGTCATCCCTACAGGGCTGCGAACGGTGGTGGGTACACTCTTGAGGCTGAGTTGGGAATTACTCCGAATGGTTATTCGGAGCCGGACTATCTTGGTTGGGAGATCAAACAATACGGGGTTTCTGATTTTAAAGGTTTTCGGTCGAAAAGCCCGGTGACGCTTATGACGCCAGAGCCTACAGGAGGGATATATCGGGATCATGGTGTTGCCGTTTTTATGCAAAGCTATGGGTATCCTGACAAAAGCGGCAAAATCGACAGGATAAATTTCGGCGGCATCTATTCGGTTGGCAAAGATTTCCACATTGATACGTCCCTGCGCCTTGAATTGCTGGGATATGATCGCGAGAAGGGGGTAATCACAGATATGAGTGGTGGGATAGCGCTCCTGTCGCGAACTGGTGAAGTTGCTGCTCTCTGGGGATTCGCTGGCATAATGGATCACTGGAACCGAAAACATGCCAAGGCAGCCTATGTCCCCTCTCTGTTTCGCAAGCCACCGCCTGAGTATTCTTATGGTCCCAGAGTCCTTTTGTGCGAGCGGACCGATTTTAGTCTTTTCCTCCGTGCGATTTCGGAAAGCATTGTCTATTATGACCCGGCGATCAAAGTGGAAGGAGCTTCATCCCCAAAGCCTATCACCAAACGCCGCAGTCAATTTCGTGTCCGGCACGCCCAGCTTGTTCAAATGTATCATCGACATGAATACGTGGATCTGGTCGCGAGTAACGGGTTGCTCTGAAAGATAAATCCGGGCTCATCCAAACATGGTGTTTGACAAGCAGACAAAACTCTGCGCATGTTGCCCTTGTTATCTGATCGCTCCAGAAGCGTAGAGGGGACTTTATTGGCCTCGCCTGTTGAGTGATCTACCGGAAAACCGCATTGAAGGGCCCTACTACGCGGGCTTTTCCGAAAGAATATGCAAGGCGCAGAGCTGACGTAATACATTCAAGGGCCGATTCCCTTCCCTCTGCTGCCGCAATACCAAGAGATACTTTTATTTGACCCAATTTTCGGATCTCGGCCTGGCCGAGCCCGTCCTTCGCGCTCTCAAGCATGAAGGCTATGATGCGCCAACGCCGATCCAGGCACAGGCCATCCCATCTCTCCTTGAAGGCAAAGACCTTCTGGGGATCGCACAGACCGGCACTGGCAAGACTGCTGCTTTTGCGCTGCCGATCTTGGACCGTCTTTCCAAAAACGAAACCCGTACCCCGGCGAAATCATGCCGTGTGCTTGTGCTGGCGCCGACGCGTGAACTGGCCGCCCAGATTGGCGACAGCTTCCGTGCCTATGGCCGCTTCATGAACACCACGGTTGCCGTTGTTGTTGGCGGGGTTGCACATGGTCCGCAGATCAAGGCGATCACGCCGGGTGTTGACGTTCTTGTCGCAACACCGGGCCGTTTGCTTGATCACATTGATGCAGGCAAGCTGAAACTTAACAATGTTGATGTCGTCGTGCTCGACGAGGCCGATCACATGCTTGATCTTGGCTTCCTGCCGCCGATCAAACGCATTATCAAGATGCTGCCGCGTTCGCGCCAGAACCTGTTCTTCTCGGCCACGATGCCGTCGCAGATCGGGCAGCTTGCCGGTGATATGCTTTCCGATCCGGTCAAGGTTTCGGTGACCCCGGTTGCCACGACCCAGGAACGAGTCGAGCAGTCGGTCTATATGATCGAAAAAAATCGCAAGCGTCAGCTTCTGGCGGAATTGCTTGATAACCCGCTTTTCAAACGCACCCTTGTTTTCACCCGCACCAAGCGCGGGGCGGATCGTGTGGCGCGTCATCTTGAAAGCTGCAAAATCAGTGCTGCTGCGATTCATGGCAACAAAAGCCAGAATCAGCGCGAACGTGCCTTGAACGCGTTCAAGGATGGTCAGATCGGCGTTCTGGTCGCAACCGACATTGCCGCACGCGGTATTGATGTCGACGGTGTGACCCACGTTGTGAATTTCGAACTTCCGAATGTTCCGGAAAGCTATGTTCACCGTATCGGTCGTACCGCACGCGGTGGGGCCAGCGGTTCGGCGATTGCATTCTGTGATGAAGAAGAGCGCGGTCTTCTGCGTGATATCGAAAAAACCACCCGTCAGTCGATCCCGGTAATCGATCGTCGCGATGCAAAGGCAGCCGCCGAGCAGGACGCTATTTCAAAAGCCGAACGCGATGCCAATCCCGATCGTCGTGCCAGCAATGGTAACGGTAATGGGCGTGGCCGGAATGGCGGTGGTCGTCCGGGTGCAGGTGGCCGTAACGGTCAGGGGCGCAATGACGCCCGTGGTCGTAATGATCGCAATGACCGGAGCAATGATCGTCGTCGCACCGAAGAAACCACGCGCGATGTCGCCAGCGGATCGGAAAATTCCGGCCGTTACAAGGGCGGCATCAAGGGTGGTGCGGATCGTAACGAACGCAATGATCGCAATAACGAGCGTCCTGATCGCGCAGCGGCCCGTCCGCAGGCCCGCGACGGCGCGCGTCGTGACAGTCGCGATGCCCGTGATACCCGTAACGCCAATGGCGATAACCGGGTTCGGACACCGAAAAAGGTGACTTCGAACGGGACGGGCGGCGGTGACAACCGCATTGCATCCAACCTTTCATTCCTTGGCAGCTCGGACGAGCGCCGCACAACCGGCAACGGTGCGACTGCAAATGGTAAACCGGGTCAGTCCGGCAAACCGGCAACCCGCAACGCACGTCCGGGTCGTGCGCGCCCCGGCAAGCCAGTCGGTGGTCGTCCGGGCGCACGCCCGAATGGCGAACGCCGTTCTGAAAACAATTCCGGAAACCGCAGCAGGCGCGAAATCGCCTGAGGCAGCTTTCCAAACTGATTGGTGCATCCACGCGGGATGCGCCGTAACGCCAATCGACACTCTAAAGGAGATTTAAAGATGGCAACTGGTACCGTTAAATGGTTCAACGCAACCAAAGGCTTTGGTTTCATTCAGCCGGACGAAGGCGGAAATGACGTATTCCTGCACATCAGCGCCGTTGAACGCGCTGGTATGAACCACCCGCAGGAAGGCGACAAGATCAACTACGAACTGCGCACCGACTCACGTTCGGGCCGCGTTTCGGCTGACGATCTGACCGCTGCCTAATTCGGTTTGCCTTCGCTTGCGAAGGCGCTGATTTGCGAAACCCCCATCCGGGCAACCGGGTGGGGGTTTTGTTTTCGGGCCTGCTTTTTTATGGGCGCAGAAAGGCAATATTGGCCCGGGTCGCGGCACTGAGCACATGAAAGTGCATGGCATCGCGCGCACCCGATGGATTGCGGTCGCGTACATAGCGCAGGATCTGTTCATGTTCGCGCAACGGTGCCTTGATCGCGGCTGCATTGGCAAAGGGCAGCATCTGGTTTTCATGGATGGTTTGTGCGGCGGGAAAGATCGCAGCGGTAAATAACGGATTGCCCGATGCGGATAGCAATATTTCATGAAATTCGGTATCGGCATTGGCGGCCGTGATCAGGTCGTCAGCCTCGAACGCGGTTTGCATGTCATCGATGCTGCGTTGAAGGGCGATGAGATGATCGCGGGTGCGGGCCTGTGCGGCGAGGCCCGCGACATAGGGTTCTATGGCAAGGCGGAACTGATAGACCTGCGCGGCCTGACGTTTCTGATTGTCATCGCGCGGCATTCCGTCATGGGGATCGGCGACATAGGCGCCCTTGCCAGCCAGAACCCGGATCAGTCCCATGGCTTCAAGCGTTGCGAGCGCCTCGCGCAGGCTGGCGCGGCTGATGCCAAGGTCGGTTGCCAGTTCGCGCTGGGCCGGTAAAGAGTCGCCAGGACCTAAGCCGTTGCTTTTAATCAGGTTGCGAATGGCGCGCGCGGCGCGTTCTGGGGCAGTTTCAATGCGTGTCATGCGTTTTCCATAACTGGTCTGACCAGTTGTATCAAAATTTATCCGGCGCAAAAATCCAATATATTTAAGGGTTATAGCTTTAATCAGCTGGTGATTTTTCGCAAGTGCGAAATTTACCCATGGACAATAGCATAAATTTTATGCAGTTATTTTATGCAGATTAAAAATAAGTCTAATAATCCACTTTCATACGGGTAGAGGCAAATGAACAAATTTCTGAAATCAACCATCGCCGCGATTGCCATGATTGCGGCCCCGCTGGCAGGCGCATCAGCAGGGGCACTTGATACCATCAAGGAAGCAGGCGTTTTGAAAGTCGCCGTGCCGCAGGACTTTCCGCCGTTCGGAAGCGTTGGCACCGACATGCAGCCCAAAGGCTATGACATCGATATGGCGGCCCTGATCGCAAGCGACCTTGGTGTGAAGCTTGAACTGGTGCCGGTCGCGTCCAGCAACCGCATCCCTTATCTGACCACCGGCAAGGTCGATCTGGTGATTTCCAGCCTTGGCAAAAACCCGGACCGTGAAAAGGTGATTGATTTCACCGATGCTTATGCACCGTTCTATAACGGCGTTTTTGGCCCGGCTGATATCGACGTCAAGGGTGCCGAAGACCTTGCGGGGCATTCGGTTGGTGTGACGCGCGGCGCGATTGAAGATCTGGAACTGACCAAAATTGCCCCGGCGGATCTCGAAATCAAACGGTATGAGGATAATAACGGCACGATTTCGGCCTTCCTTTCGGGCCAGGTTGACCTGATTGCGACCGGCAATGTCACGGCGGCCGCCATCATCGAACGCAACCCGCCGCGCAAGCCGGAGCCGAAATTCCTGATCAAAAACTCCCCTTGCTATGTGGGGTTGAACAAGGAAGAGGATGCATTCAAAGCCAAGGTCAACGAGATCATTGCGGCGTCGATTGCCGATGGCCGTTTGAATGCGATTGCCGAAAAGTGGCTTGGCATTCCGCTGCCGGAAAAGCTCTGATCCTGACTTGATTGACTGATGGCTTCAGCCCTGACCGGATTGCTTGGTTTCAATGGCTTATGAATTCGATTTCGGTGCAATTGTCCCGCATTGGCAATTGCTGCTTGACGGGGTTGTCCTGACAACCGAACTGACCGTCATCGGAGCTGTGGTTGGCGTCAGTCTGGGGACTTTGGGGGCGTGGGCGCGCGCATCGCGTGCCCCCGTCATCAGCCAGATCGTTGGCATATATGTGGAACTGATCCGCAATACGCCGTTTCTGGTGCAGTTGTTCTTTATCTTTTTCGGGCTTCCGGCGCTTGGCGTGAAGCTAAGTGAATTTCAGGCTGCGGTTTTGGCAATGATCGTCAATCTTGGTGCCTATTCGACCGAAATCATCCGGGCGGGTATCCTTGCGATCCCCAAGGGGCAGATCGAGGCCGCCCAAAGCCTTGCGATGAACCGGGTGCAGATTTTCCGCTATGTCATTATACGACCGGCGCTCAAGAAAATCTGGCCGGCATTATCAAGCCAGATCGTGATTGTCATGTTGGGGTCGTCGGTCTGTTCGCAGATCGCGGCCGAGGAACTGACCTTTGCGGCGAACTATATTCAGGCCGTCAATTTCCGTGCCTTCGAGGTCTATTTCGTGGCGACCGCGCTTTATCTGGTGATGTCGGTACTGCTGCGCTGGGGTTTGAAGATATTTGGCAACTTCCTGTTTGAACGGCGCAGTCATGTCTGAATTCAGCCTTTGGGATATTGTTTATAATCTGCTGTTGGCCGCACGTTGGACGGTGTTGCTGTCACTTACCGCCTTTGTGCTGGGCGGGATTGTCGGGCTTTTGCTTTTGATGGTTCGGACCGCCGGTAATCCGTGGGCGATGCGACTGGTGCGCGGCTATGTCGAACTGTTTCAGGGCACGCCGCTTTTGATGCAGCTATTCATCGTGTTCTTCGGTCTGCCGCTGATCGGGATTGATGTGTCGCCCTGGATCGCGGCGATGTTGGGGTTAACGCTGTTTACCAGTGCGTTTCTGACCGAAATCTGGCGGGGGTGCGTTGAATCCATCGGGCTTGGCCAATGGGAAGCATCGGCAAGCCTTGGCATGAATTTCCGCCAGCAGATGCGCTATATCATTCTGCCGCAGGCGCTTCGTATTGCGGTGCCGCCGACGGTCGGTTTTTCGGTGCAGGTGGTCAAGGGGACGGCGGTTGCCTCGATCATCGGGTTTGTCGAACTGACCAAGGCCGGGACCATGATCACCAACGCGACCTATGCGCCCTTTACGGTCTATGGCTGTGTGGCGGTGATGTATTTCCTGATCTGTTTCCCGCTTTCGCTTTATGCCCGCCATCTGGAAGGAAAACTTCGTCATGTCGCTCGTTGAACTGCACGCTATCCACAAAAGCTTTGGCGAGCTCGAGGTCCTTAAAGGCATTGATCTTAAGATCGAGGAGGGGCAGGTGATTGCCCTGATCGGGAAAAGCGGGTCGGGCAAAAGCACGCTTTTGCGCACCATCAACGGCCTTGAAACCATCAATGACGGGACGATCATGGTGGCGCGCAAGAAGGTTGGTGACCGCGATACGGATGTGCTTACGCTTCGGCTTAACGTTGGCATGGTGTTTCAGCAGTTCAATCTGTTCCCGCATTACACAGCACTTGAAAACGTCATGCTGTCGCCGCAGGTCGTGAAAAAGCAGTCAAAGGCCGAGGCGAAAGAAGTGGCCGAGGAAATGCTGGCCAAGGTCGGGCTTGCCGACAAGATGATGCATTACCCCGATCAGCTTTCAGGCGGGCAGCAGCAGCGTGTGGCGATTGCGCGGGCGCTGGCCATGAAGCCACGTGTGTTGCTGTGTGACGAGGTCACATCGGCCCTTGATCCCGAGCTGGTGAACGAGGTTCTGGCTGTCGTGCGCCAGCTTGCCGAGGAGGGCATGACATTGGTGATGGTGACGCATGAAATGCGTTTCGCGCGCGAGGTTTGCGATAAACTGGTCTTCATGCATCAGGGCCGCATTCATGAAAGTGGTGCCCCCGAAGACGTTTTTGCCAACCCGAAAACCCCGGAACTTGCCAGCTTTGTTGGTGGGTTGGCGTGATCGCAGCCGGACAGGCTGTGATGGTTTTGTGACATCCTGATCGCGGGACGCGGAAAAAATTTCACTCTTTTTAGTTGAAACGCTAGAACGGTTCTTTGATATCGCCACCCGATAACAAGGACATCAGTGAAATGCGCGACGGGGTTACAGGACCGGATAGTCCCAATGAACAGCCTGCCATGAATGCCATGCTGGCACGGCTTGACCGATATCCGTTGCTGGTTCTTGCACTGGTGCTGATCGGGGCGTTTGCAACAAGCTGTGTTGCTCCCCTGACCGGGCTTTATATTGTTGAAGGACTGGGCGAACCACCCTGGAAAACCAGCCTTGTTGCGATTGTGCAGGTTTGCGTCACGCTTTTGACCAACCGGGCATACGGGCGCGCGATTGATCGCGGTGTGCCGATCCGTTTCCTTGTGATCCCGAGTATTACCTGCTTTGCCGCGGGTATGCTGTTGCTGGGTACTTTTCAGGTTTACTGGGTGTATCTGGCGATTGTGTCGGTGTTGCTGGGTGTCGGGTCCGGGGTTTTGTCGGTTGTCTATTCGTTTGGACGGCTCTTTGCCGAGCAGACCGGGCGCAATATCGCCAAATTCAACGGATTCCTGCGGATGCAGACATCGCTTGGCTGGATGGTCGGACCTGCGGTGTCGCTGACGGTTTTCGGGGCATATGGCTTTGCCGTGACCTATTACGCGATTGCGGCATTGGCGGTGATCTGGTTTGGCGTCTGTTTGATGGTTGTGCCTGCTGCGTTTCGGACCCACCATCCCGGAATGCTTGATCCCAATGCAAAGATTCCGTTCAATCGCGGGCTTTTGGTTGCCTGTATTCCGGTGTTCTTGCTGGGTTCCGGGAATGTGGTTTTTGTGTCGGCCATGCCGCTTTATTTCTCGACCGAGCTTGGTTTGATGCCGTCTGCAGCCGGTCTTGAGCTGACCGTTAAATGCTTTGTCGAAGTGGTGGTGATTTATTACTGCGCATCAATCATTCGCAAGGTCGGCGAACGCAAGGGCATGGTGATTGCAGCGATCCTTGCCATCATCTTCTTTGGGGCAATCCACAGTGCCGACAGTCTGGCCGATGTTCTTGTTCTGTCGGTGCTTGACGGGCTTTATTACGGCATCTTCGCAGGGATCAGCATGACGTTTGTTCAAAACTTTGCCCCCGAGCAGCCCGGTGTCGCGACCAGCTATTATATGAGTTCGCTTTTTGTTGGGGGACTGGTCGGCAATCTTTTGACCGGGCTTGTGGCCAGTGCATTTGATTTCCGCACGACAACACTTTTTGCCTGTGGCCTTGCGGCGATTGGCTGTTTTGTTTTGATGTTGATGCGCGAAGCAAAGCATTCAGAGCGGACAATAGGGACAGCGTGAAGATGGCTTGACTTTCATCGTGTCCCGGCGATGATCGCGCCATGTCAGAACAAACCCAAAATACGCGCCCGCGTTTGTTTGTCGATGCCGATGCCTGCCCGGTGAAGGCGGAATGCGAACGTGTGGCCGAACGCCATCGTCTGGAAATGATCATGGTGTCAAACGGCGGTATTCGCCCGTCGCGCAATCCGTTGGTCCAGATCGTGATTGTGCCACCGGAACCCGATGCCGCCGATGACTGGATTGCCGAAAATGCGGTTAGAAACGATGTAATCGTAACCAACGATATTCCGCTGGCATCGCGGGGGCTTGAAATCGGGGCACGTGTTTTGCGACCCAATGGTCAGGAATTTACCGAGGCGAATATCGGCAATGCGCTGGCGGGGCGTGAAATTGCCGCCCATATGCGCGAAGTCACCGGCGAGCAGGGCCGCAATGCGGGCTTTACCCAGAAGGACCGGTCGCGGTTTTCCAACATGCTGGAAGTCACGATACAGGCCGCCCTGCGCGGTTAAACGCAAGGCGGCCTGCCACAGGTCCCGGCCGATCATCTGAGGGAGTGCGACCGGGCTTCCCCCCTGCGGAATGTGATATTCCTAGAACGGATAGTGGCGTTTGCCGCTTTGGATCGTGATCCAGCGCATTTCGGTGAATTCATCAATTGATGCCTGCGATCCGAAGCGGCCATAGCCGCTGGCTTTCACCCCGCCAAACGGCATCTGGGCTTCGTCCTGAACGGTCGGGCTGTTGATGTGGCAGATGCCGCTTTCGATCCGTTTGGCGACTTCCATCGCACGCGGGATGTTGGTCGAGAAGACGGCCGATGACAGGCCATATTCGCTGTCATTGGCGATGCGAACTGCTTCGTCTTCGTTCCCGGCACGGATAACGACACAGACCGGGCCAAAGCTTTCCTCGGCATAAATCCGCATGGCGGGTGTGACGTGATCAAGCAGGGTCGCATCCATCAGCACGCCATCACGTGCCTTGCCGGAACCAGCGACCAGTTTTGCACCCTTGGAAACCGCGTCTTCGACCAGCTCTTCGATCCGGTTGACGGCCTCGACATTCACGACACCGCCCAGAATATGTTCGGCCTTTGCCGGGTCGCCAGCGGTCAGCGTTTTGGCCTTGGCGGCCAGTTTGGCAACGAAATCATCGGCAACCGCATTGTCAACGATCAGGCGTTCGGTCGACATGCAAATCTGGCCCTGGTTCATATAGGCCCCGAATGCGGCACCATTGACCGCTTCGTCAATGTCGGCATCGTCCAGCACAAGGAATGGTGCCTTGCCACCCAGTTCAAGCAGAACCGGTTTAAGGTGTTCGGCCCCCAGTTTGGCGATGATGCGGCCAACCCGGGTGGAGCCGGTAAAGTTGATGCGGCGCACCGCCGGATGGGCGATCAGGGTTTCGACGATTTCCGGGGCATCTTCCGGGGCGTTGGTCACGACATTGATGACACCGGCCGGGGCGCCAGCCTCGACCAGGCATTGCCCGATCAGGCGATGCAGGGCGGGGCACAGTTCGGATGCCTTGAGCACCACGGTGTTGCCACAGGCAAGCGGCATGGCAATCGCGCGCGTGCCAAGGATGACCGGCGCATTCCATGGCGCAATGCCCAGAACCACGCCAACCGGCTGTCGAATGCCCATGGCCATCAGGCCCGGCGTGTCGGACGGGATCAGGTTGCCCTGAATCTGGGTTGTCATTGCACCGGCCTCGCGCAGCATATTGGCCGCAAGATGGGCGTTGAAACCGCCCCACATGCGGGTACTGCCGGTTTCTTCAAGGACGAGACGACCAAACTCGTCGCCTTTGGCTTCCATGATGTCGGCGGCTTTGAGCAAAATCTTGCGCCGTGCGCCCGGACCCATTTTTGACCATTCAGGGAATGCGGCGGCGGCGGCATCGGCGGCCTTGCGCGCATCGGCGAGGCTGGCGGCAGCAGCAGAGGTTGCGACCTTGCCGGTGACCGGGTTCTTGCGTTCGAATGTCCGGTTGCTGGTGGCATTCACGGCTTCGTTGTTGATCAATAGCTTGGCATCGTTCACGACGTTTCTCCTGATTTCTTCTTTATGTTCTGCTGTGCTGCGGCGAAAGGCAGCTTTGCGCCGGGCAAGACCCGGAAAGGTCTTTGGGCGGTGATTCCGGTTTTCCCGCTTTAGCGTTACCTCAGGAAGATGGATACAGAAAATCTGTTATCTACTTTGATGTTCAAAGTAAAAATGTGACGTATCCTCCTGTCCGTTTACTCGCATGTGCAAAATAACGGAAACGCATTGTTCAATATGTCTTGTTGTTATTGGCGGTTGCTTTGACCGCAATATTAGTAAGCGCTGTAAGCGTTCCGATGTAAAGATGGTCAAATTGACATTTTAAGACGAAAAATTGTACTATTTTACATATAACCATTTGGAATGTTTCAGGATCAAAAAGGCATGGTTTCGCCGGTGATTGCAAAAAATCAATACCCGGAAGCGTTTGGCATCCAACCGTTCGGTGATCCGGTGCCGGTCACGACACAGGCAGTGATGTACCGTTTTGATCATGCATTGTCGTCCCAGGACTGGGTGATGAATGACCGGGCACGTCGGGACCGGTGCCATGCAGTTTTGATGCTGTCGGGGCGGGCGCATATCCGGTTGCGTCAGGGCACGATTGACTGTCATGCCCCGGCACTTGTGTGGTTGCCGCTTGGCGAAACGCAGGCGATATCCGTCAATGCCGGGGCGGATGGCTATCTGCTGTCGGTGGCGGACGATCTGGTGGCACGCCATTGCGGGGGCGGTTCAACCGGCACAAGTGTGCCGCCAGTGCCGGGCGGGGGGCTGCCGTTACGGTTTGCCGCCGATACGGTTCATAACGTCACCCCGGCGGAGGGCAGTAATAACCTGGCGTTACTTGCGCGCAGCTTTGATGCGATCCGGGCGGAGCTTATGCAAAATGGGCTTGGCGCTGGGATCGTGGTTGGTGCGCATCTTCAGATCATCCTGACGATGGTTTTGCGACTGGCCAAAGGGATGATCGAACAGCGCGATAAACATCGCCCCGGATCGATCACGTTTCAGCGGTTTTTGCAGGTGCTGGAGTTGCATTTTCGCGAACATTGGAACATTGCCGACTATGCCAAGGCCCTTGGCGTCAGCGAGAGGCGGCTGGGGTCGGCAGTGATGCGGGCGACCGGAAAGCCGCCCCTGACACTCGTGCATGAGCGGGTCATTCGCGAAGCCTGCATGCGGCTGGAACAAAGTCCGCTGGCGGTCGCGCAGATCGCCTATGGGCTTGGTTTTCGTGATCCGACCTATTTCAGCCGGTTTTTCAAACGTTACATGGGCGAGGCACCGGGCGCTTACCGCCGACTGCGCCGGGCTGAGGAACGGGTACGCGACCATACCTTTGCCGCGTGGCCATAAGGGCGCGCAAGGCAATTGTCGCAGAATTGTCGCAAAGTCTCACCGTTTTTTGATGCTGCTTTGCAAACCAATTGCCATTTTTTGATCTTATTTGTCGTTTCACATCGTAACATTAATGAAACGTGACATCTGACAGGATTGATTGGTGAGAAAAGGCAGAAATTTCATTCTGGGCCTTCTGGCGATGCTTGTGCTGCCGTTTGGCATCAGCCTTGCGCAGGATCCGCCCGCCGAAAAGGCCGAAAAACGCCAGACATGGCGTAATGCGCCGCGACATTCATCGGGCGTTGCCGCCGATCCGGTGGCAAATGCCGATATTGCGATTGTGCAGGTCATGGCGGCCCATACCTATGGCTGGCGCGGTTATTTCGCGGTTCATCCGTGGATCATCTATAAGCGGGCCGGTGAAACCAGTTACACGCGATATGACGTTGTTGGCTGGGGCGGGGGCAATGTGGTGCGCAAGAACTATGCGTTGCCCGATGGCCTGTGGTTTGGATCTGAACCACAAATTCTTGCCGATCATCGCGGCGAGGGTGTGGATGATCTGATTGATCAGATCGAAGCCGCGATCAAGGATTATCCCTATCCGGATCAGTATCGCAGCTATCCGGGGCCAAACAGCAACACCTTTGTAGCCCATATCGGGCGCAGCGTGCCCGACCTTGATCTTGATATGCCGGCGAACGCGATTGGCAAGGATTTCCGTGCGATCACCGATCCTGTCGGATTGTCATCCAGTGGTCAGGGCATTCAGGCCAATCTTTTGGGGCTGCTTGGTTTTTCCATTGGTCTTGAAGAAGGGATCGAGTTGAACCTGCTGGGTCTTAACCTTGGCATTGATTTCAATCGCCCGGCCCTGCGTCTGCCGTCTGTCGGTAGGTTGGGCATGGATAATGTTGCCCCGGTTGGCGATGTCGAGACGGTTAAAGCCGCAGAAGCCGAAGAAGCAGCGGATGCCGACGGTGCCGGAACGCCAGCGTATTGAGAGCATGAACCCAACGACAAAGCCCCGCTCATTCTGATTTGGCGGGGCTTTGTTTTTTTAAGGGCTTCTATGGCGGATCACTCGGCGAGTTTAACCAGCATCTTGCCGGTATTCTTACCCTTGAACAGATCGATAAAGGCCTCGGGGGCGTTTTCCAGCCCTTCGATCACGGTTTCACGGCTTTTGAGCTGCCCACTTCGGACCAGATCAGCCCCTTCGCGTACGAAATCGGGGTAACTGCCCCAATGGTCGCTAACGATGAAGCCTTCCATCTTCGCGCGTTGTGTCGTTAACCTGAACAGGTTGCGTGGGCCGGGTTGCGGGGATTTGTCATTATAGTTTGAAATCATGCCGCATACGGCAATCCGCCCGCCAGTATTGATATGATCAAGGGCGGCCTCAAGATGCGCGCCGCCGACATTTTCATAATAAACATCAATGCCCTGCGGGGCGACTTCGCCAAGGCTTCCTGAAAGGTCGTCGGTATCGCGGTAATTTATTACCGCATCAACGTTCAATTCGGTGCGCAGCCATTTTGCCTTTTCCGTATCACCGGTCGATCCGATAACCCGGCATCCCTTGGCTTTGGCGAGTTGGCAAACCACAGATCCAACCGCCCCGGCGGCGGCGGAAACAAAGACGGTATCGCCCGCCTTGCAATTGGCGATCCGGTTCAACCCCACCCATGCCGTCATACCGGGCATGCCCAGCACGCCCAGAAACTTTTCGGGCGGAATATCAGGCATATCGGGGATGGGATGCAGGTAATCACGTTCAAGCAGTGCATGGCTGCGCCAGCCGGTCATCGAGGTAACAAGCGACCCTTCGGCAAAGCGTGGGTCGCGGCTTTGCATGACCCGGCCAATCGCGTGGCCTTCAAGCGGGGCATTCAGTTCGAACGGCGGGATATAGCTTTTGCGTTTGGTCATGCGACCGCGCATATAGGGATCGACCGACATCCAGATATTTTCAATCAGGACTTCCCCGTCAAGCGGATTTGGCAGGGCGCTGTCTCTTACCGCGAAGTCTTCCGTGGTGGGAACGCCATCGGGGTAATGTAAAAGGTGGATTTCCTTTGCTGCAATGCTCATCTGGGCCTCCTCAGTCGGTTTTATGCACGCTAAGATGTGCCCGACGTAGGATTCTGACCGTCATTTCGCAATGGCGGATTTCGGTCGAATTTCAAAAGCCCTTTGGTTTCAGGAGTGTTTCAGGGGTTAAGAAAATAAATCGATCCGTTGAGCAATGTAGCGAAGCCAACCCACAATGCATAGGGCACCAGAAGCATCCCCGCCAGACGATCAATCCGCCAGAACATCGCGCAATTAATGATGATCAGGATCAGAAGCGGGATGATATCGACCAGCCCGAGAAATGGTGACTGCGCCCCGAAAAACAGGAATGACCACAGAAGGTTCAGGGTCAGTTGGGCGGCGTAGATGGCAAAGGGGCCCTTTGCACCGTAAATCCCGCGTTTAAGCCAGACGCGCCAGCCGCTAAAAGCGATCAGGAAATAAATCAGGCTCCATGCCGGACCAAACAGCCAGTTTGGCGGATTGAAAAACGGCTTTTCCAGTGTCGGATACCAGTCATGGACGCTGGTTGCCGTGACGGCCCCGCCTGCTGCCGAGATGATCAGACACAGCACCATGAATGCAATCAGCGCAAAAACGCGCGTGCGGTGATTGGGGTTAAAGATGGTGCCGGTTTGATTGGTCATGGTTTTATCCCTGTTTGCCATTGGACATCCAATAGATCGGACCAGAAGGCTTATCCGCAAGGGGAGGGAGTCCACGCGGGTATGAAGTCACAATAAATATAGCCGCATAAGTGATTAGTATCACAGCTGAAACATGTCTGGATATTGTATGCGCTTGCTATAATCTGATTATTCCCTCTGCCGGAAATGTAAAATACGGTGCGCTGGTGGTGGGATACTTGAAAAGAACAAAACGTTGCCAACATGTTGGCAACGATTAGGCACTGGCTTATGGGGATGGAAATGTTCAATCTGAATTCAATGAAGATCGGCACGCGAATGCTGATCATCGTCGCGGGGGCGATCCTTGCGGCACTGCTGGTTGGGGCGTTCGGTCTGACCGAATTGCGCAGCAATATGCTTGAAGATCGTAAGGCAAAAACCAAAAATCTGGTTGAATCAACAATCAGCCTGATTGGGCATTTCCATGCAATGGAACAGTCCGGCGAAATGACCACCGAACAGGCGCAAAATGCGGCCAAGGCGGCGGTGGCGGCCCTTCGGTATGACGAAACCAACTATTTCTTTGTGTTTGATTACACGCCGGTGGTTCTGATCCATGACATCAAGAAGGATCTTGTTGGCAAGAATCTGAGTGATGCGGTTGATGGATCGGGTAAACACCATTATCGCGAATTCGCCCGTGTCGCCAAAGAAGAGGGGCAGGGCTTTGTCGATTATACCTATCAGGTGCCAAAGTCTGACAAGCTCCGTCCGAAGCTTTCCTTCGTCAAGGCGTTCAAGCCGTGGGGCTGGGTTGTTGCCACCGGTATTTACATTGATGATGTGAATGCTGTCTTCATGCAGAGCATGCTGGTGATGGGACTGGTGGCATTGGCGGTCTTGTGTGCGGTTGTCGGTGTTTCGCTGATGATCAGCCGGGGCATTACCCGTCCGCTTTATGCCATTTCGGAAAACATGCTGCGTCTGTCGCAGGGCGATCACAAGATCGACGTCAAATATACCGATCAGAAAAGCGAGATCGGCGATCTGGCCCGCGCCATGGATATCTTCAAATCGAAAACAATCGAAATGGAAGAAATGCGCGAAGCGCGTGAAGAGCAGGAGCGTGTTGCCGAGGAAGAAAAACGCGCCGCACTTCGCAAAATGGCCGACAGTTTCGAGGCCAGCGTCGGGCAGGTGGTTGCACAGGTTATTCAGGCATCGGGTAACATGCAGCATTCCGCCAATGCGATGACCGATACCTCTAAACAGGTCGGACAGCGTTCGACCATTGTTTCCGCGGCTTCGCAGGAAATGTCGAGCAACGTGGAAACCGTTGCATCGGCAGCCGAGGAATTGAGTGCCTCGATTGCGGAAATCAGCAATCAGGTCGCGCAATCATCTTCCATTGCAAATGGTGCGGTTCGCACATCCGAAGACACCCACCAGAAGATCGAACTGCTGGCCGAGGCGGCAAACCAGATTGGCGAGGTCGTTTCGCTGATTACCGATATTGCCGAACAGACCAACCTTCTGGCGCTTAACGCTACCATCGAGGCGGCGCGAGCCGGTGATGCAGGCAAAGGCTTTGCCGTGGTGGCCAACGAGGTCAAAAACCTTGCCAACCAGACCGCACGCGCAACCGAGGATATCCGATCCCAGGTCGGTGATATTCAGGTTGCGACATCCAACGCGGTAACGGCCATTGCCGAGATTGCCGAAACCATCCGCCGTCTTGACGGTGCGACAACCACGATTGCAGCAGCCGTTGAAGAACAGGGTGCCGCAACCCAGGAAATCGCACGCAATGTCGAGCAGGCCGCACATGGCACCCGTGATGTTTCGGAAAACATCACGGGCGTTTCTTCGGCCGCGGATGATGCTGAAAAGCTTTCGAACGAGGTGCTTGGCCTTGCCGAAGGACTTGGACGTCAGGCGGCGGTTCTGAATGATGCCGTCGAAGCGTTCCTGGCCGAGGTTCGAAGCGCCTAAGCGGTCGGTTCGCAAGGGACATTATTGCCGCCAGCCTTGTTGAAAGGCTGGCGGTTTTTTTTTAAGCTGCGGCTTTGCGGCCCCAAACCGGGAACGGATCAGGCAGGGATTTATAGCGGTCGGGTTCAAAGATTCCGGCGTCCAATGCCGCGTCCTCGTCAATCAGGCAGGCGGCAAGGCGGGCGCGAAGGGTTGCTTCGTTCATCTGATCGGCAAGGCCGATAAAGACGATTTCCTGCCGACGGTCGCCGAAAGTCGGATCCCAGTTCGACAGCACCTTATCGCGCCATTCATTGTTGTCGGGCCAGCGATCACGCGGTACCGCACACCACCATGTGCCAAGGGCTTCGTGCTTTACCGCGGCACCGGCCTGACTGATTTCGCCAACCCAGTTCGGGCGGGTGGCGATCCAGAAATGCCCCTTGGCGCGGATGATGCCCGGCCATTCGGAATGGATGAAATCGTAAAAACGTTTGGGGTGAAACGGCAAAGGCGTGCGGAAGGTAAAGCTTTTGATGCCGTATTCTTCGGTTTCGGGCACATGATCGGCAAAGCCATATAGTTCCTTGGCCCAAAGCGGATGATCCTGCGCGCGGTCGAAATCAAACAGCCCGGTATTCAGGATTTCATGCGGATCAACCCGGCCATGATCGGTTTCGATGATTTTGGCATCGGCATTGAGTGCGCGAATGATGCCAAGAACGATTTTGCGTTCGTCTGCACCAATCAGATCAAGTTTGTTCAGCACAATCACATCGGCAAATTCGATCTGATCGACCAGAAGATCGACGATGCTGCGATCATCATCGTCGCCAAGGCTTTCGCCCCGGTCATTAAGGAAATCGGTACTGCTGTAATCGGCAATCATGCGCGCGGCATCAACAACCGTCACCATGGTATCGAGCCGGGCGATATCGCCCAGCGACTGGCCGTTTTCATCGCGGAAGTCGAATGTCGCGGCGACTGGTAGCGGTTCGGATATGCCGGTTGATTCGATCAGCAGATAGTCAAACCGGCCTTCCTCGGCCAGACGGCGGACCTCGATCAAAAGATCGTCACGCAGCGTGCAGCAGATGCAGCCATTGGTCATTTCAACCAGCTTTTCATCCATTGCCGAAAGTGCTGCCCCGCTATCGCGGATCAGGTCGGCATCTATATTGACCTCGCTCATATCATTGACGATTACCGCGACCTTCAGCCCGGCGCGATTGTTCAGCACATGATTAAGCAGGGTGGTTTTGCCCGCACCGAGAAACCCGGACAAAACCGTAACAGGAAGGCGTTGCATGATGGCTCCTTTTAAATGTTATGTTATAACATAACATTTATTGGGTTTGGGATTACGATGCAACCGGTTTTAAATGCCCCCGCCCGAACGGGCAGGGGCATTGCGCATAACAAATTGGATCAGGTGTTTTGGGTGCTTCTGGCGGTTTGGCCGAACAGGACTTTTTTGTCCTCTTCGCTCATCTCGCCAGATCGCAGACCTTCGCCGGCCTTATAGGCCGCGATGGTTGCCGGGCGGGCTTGGATGTTTTCAAACCAGCGTTTCAGGTTGGGGAAATCATTCAGGTCCTGCTGCTGTTTTTCATGGCTGACAATCCACGGATAGCAGGCCATATCGGCAATCGAATAATCGTCCCCGGCGATGAAAGTGCGGCCATCAAGGCGCTTGTTCAGTACACCGTAAAGGCGGTTGGTTTCATTGACATAGCGCGTGATGGCATAAGGGATTTTTTCCGGCGCGTAACCGCTGAAATGATGGTTTTGACCTGCCATCGGGCCAAGCCCGCCCATCTGCCAGAACAGCCATTCCATCACGGTTTTCTTGGCCCGCACATCGGTCGGCAGGAACTTGCCGGTTTTTTCCGCCAGATATTGCAGGATGGCACCGGATTCAAAAACCGTAATCGGATCGCCGCCATCTGCCGGGTTCTGATCAATGATCGCAGGCATGCGGTTATTGGGCGAAAAGGCGAGGAATTCCGGTTTGAACTGATCCCCGGCACCGATATTGACCGGATGGATTTTGTATTCAAGTCCCGCTTCTTCAAGGAAAAGCGTGATTTTGTGGCCGTTCGGGGTTGGCCAGTAATAAAGATCAATCATGGGGCGAAGCCTCCTTTGACTTTCATGATGTGTGGCTCATCTCAAACTATGACCTTGCCAACACGTTTCTGAT
Source organism: Thalassospira sp. MIT1004 (assembly GCF_001858545.1). Taxonomy (NCBI): domain Bacteria; kingdom Pseudomonadati; phylum Pseudomonadota; class Alphaproteobacteria; order Rhodospirillales; family Thalassospiraceae; genus Thalassospira; species Thalassospira sp. MIT1004. Next base: position 44,743 of record NZ_MCAO01000042.1, read on the forward strand.
ACGTCAATTTAAACTGATCGTTCCATAATTCAAGGGCAGGCGAAAAATACGGTTTCGCGCCCTTATCAGGAGACCCCGATGATCCGCTTTTACTTCCACCCGACCCCGAACCCGGCCAAGATTTCGCTTTTCCTTGAAGAATCTGGTCTGCCTTATGAAATCCATCCGGTCGACACCAAAAAAGGCGAACAGCACAGCCCGGAATTCCTGGCAATCAACCCGAATGGCAAGGTCCCGGCGATTGTTGACACCGACGGGGCGGGTGGCAAGGAAACCCGCGTTTTTGATTCAAACGCCATCCTGATTTATCTGGCAGAAAAGACCGGAAAGTTCCTTGGTACGGCGGAAGATCGCGGTGAACTGCTGTCATGGTTGATGTTCATTGCATCGGGCCTTGGCCCGTTTTCCGGGCAGGCGGTGCATTTTCAGCATGTGGCACCGGCGGGCAACGATTACGGTGTGAACCGCTATCGCAAGGAAATCGAACGCCATTACAAGGTGATGGATGATCACTTGGCCCAGCGCGAATTTGTTGCCGGTGACAGTTACACCATTGCCGATATGTCACTTTGGGGCTGGATCGAGCGGGCGGCATTCGTCATGAAAAATGATGCGCCGCTTGATCCTTATCCGAACCTAAAAAAATGGTATCAGGGCATCTGTACCCGCCCTGCGGTGGAACGGGCACGCAAGGTTGGCAGTGACCATGCCTTCAAATCGGAAATGGATGACGTTGCCAAACGGGCACTGTTCCCGTCGAATTACAGCTGATAGTCCGATTTTAACAAAAACACCCCCGGTAGATGACTGCCGGGGGTGTTTCGTTTCACATAGGGTAAAGATCAATCAGTCGGTGTTTTTCTGTCCGAACTGCTTGTTGAAATGCAGGACGAGCAGAGTGACCGCCGCCCCCGAAAGCAGATACGCCCCAACGCCAATCGGGCCATAAGCCACGCAGAGCAGAAGGGCAATCAGCGGGGCGAAGCCGGCACCGAGCAACCACGCAAGATCGGATGTCAGGGCCGAACCGGTATAGCGATATTCACGTTTGAAGTTCGATGCCAGTGTCCCGGCCGCCTGACCAAAGCACAGACCCAGAACCGCAAAACCGCCCAGAACGATCATGCCTTCATTGATGATGTTATAGGCATAAAGCAGCGGGGTCAGGAGCGCACCGACCGCGATGATGGCTGCCGAATATCCCAGCAGGCGGCGGCGGCCGATCTGATCGGCAATGAAGCCCGATGCGATAATGCCAAGCGCGCAAAGCACCGCACCGACACCCTGGGTCAACAGGAACTGCCCCGGATTGGCCGGGGTGTAAAGCACGACCCAGCTAAGCGCGAAGACAGTGACCAGATGGAAAAGCGCGTAGCTGACGAGTGGCACAAGCGCGCCGAGAAGCACGGTCCGGCCGTGATGGCGGATGGTGTCGCGGACACGGACGGCCTGCAATTCGTTCTTTTCAAGCAGGCTTCCGAATTCGGACGTTGCGACCAGACGCAGACGGGCAAACAGCGCCACCACGTTGATCGCAAAGGCAACAAAGAAGGCATAGCGCCAGCCGAATGCGAGGAAATCCTCGGGCGACAGGGTCAGGATCAGGTAGGCAAACAGCGAGGATGCCAGAATGAAGCCAAGCGGTGCGCCAAGCTGTGGCATCATGGCATACCAGCCCTTACGATTATCAGGCGCGTTGAGTGCCAGCAGGGAGGCAAGACCATCCCATGCACCGCCAAGTGCCAGCCCCTGCGTAAAGCGAAGCACGCACAGCAGATAGATCGCAAACATGCCCGCACTGTCAAAGCTTGGCAAAAAGGCCATCGCGGCGGTTGAACCGCCCAGCAGGAACATGGCAACCGTCAGCTTTGTGCCGCGGCCATAGCGCCGGTCCACTGTCATGAAGACGAGGGACCCGATCGGGCGGGCGATGAAAGCCAGCGAGAATATAAAGAAGGAATGGATGGTACCGACGATCGCGCTTTCGCCGGGGAACAGGAGTTGGGGGAACACCAGCACAGAGGCGATGCAATAAACGAAGAAATCGAAAAACTCCGATGACCGGCCGATAATCACGCCAAGCGCGATCTGTCCGGGGTCGTTGACTGTGCCAGCCGAGTGTTGGCGTGCGTCGCGTTCCAGTCCAGAGGAGGTGGAGGTCGCTAAGGTATGAGTGGGTTGATTCACGCCTGTCTCCCTAATTATCTGACTTCATTGCTTCTCATTGGACCCATCTTGATTGGCCATCTTGATTGGATCGAGTCTAATTATAGACATGTGAATTGCAAACGTCAGTGTCAATTATTGTGTTGCGTTGCACAACGCATGGTTTACAGCTTTTTGATAATTATCATAAACACCAGCCGATGTTTGGCGGCCTGCTTGACATTGTTGCGGCGCAGCTATAGCTAGTGAGCGAAATTTTCTGCTGGTGATCTTTAAGAAAAAAGTTCGCCAAATTTGTGTCTCTTCCGTGGAAGTTTGGAATTTTAATTCCTATATGCCGCTACGGTTGGGGTACGACGTGTGCCGGTCCGGTGGGCTGGTTATGCGGCTCGCAAGCATATGGTTGCTTGTGAGAACATCTTCCAGAGACTGACAAAGTAGAAGCGCATGCTCTCAAAACTTGCACGCGGCGTCGCAATTGCTTCTGTGTTCACGTTACTGACCGGATGTAATCTGGTCGTGATGGATCCGTCTGGCGATATTGCGTCACAGCAAGCCGACCTTATCGTTGTTTCCACGATCCTGATGCTGATCATCATCCTTCCGGTGATGGCGCTGACTGTGTTCTTTGCCTGGAAATATCGTCAATCCAATAAGGATGCAGAGTACGATCCTGAATGGCACCATTCCACCAAGCTGGAAATTGTCATCTGGTCCGCCCCGCTTGCGATCATTATCGCGCTGGGTGCGATCACCTGGGTCAGTACGCACACCCTGGACCCATACCGCCCGCTGGATCGTATCGATGCGGAACGTCCGCTTGAGAAAGATCACAAGCCGATGGTGGTAGAAGTCGTTTCCCTCGATTGGAAATGGCTGTTCATCTATCCCGAGCAAGGGATTGCGACCATCAATGAGCTGGCCGCACCGATTGATACGCCGATCCAGTTCAAAATCACCTCTTCGGGGATCATGAACTCCTTCTATGTTCCGGCACTGGCCGGGATGATCTATTCGATGGCCGGTATGGAAACCAAGCTCCATGCCGTGATCAACGAGGAAGGCGTCTATGACGGGTTTTCGGCGAACTATAGTGGCGAGGGTTTCTCGCATATGCGCTTCAAGTTCCATGGGCTGAGCGACGCAGGCTTTGATGACTGGGTTGCCAAGGTCAAATCCGATAGCGCCACTTTGGGCCGTTCGGAATATCTGGAACTTGAAAAGCCAAGCATTGCGGAACCGGTCCACTATTTCGGTAATGTCGATCCGGAACTGTACACGGCCATCCTGAATATGTGCGTCGATCAGTCGAAAATGTGCATGAACGAAATGATGCATATCGACAAAAATGGCGGTGGCGGACTTGCGGGTATCTATAACGTTATGTCGCTGACATACGACACCCCGCGCGAACGTGGCAGCCAGCCTTTGCCGTTGACCGAATCATTCGTGGCAACGCTTTGCACGACGCCGACAGGCGGTCTGAGCCAGGAAATTTCTTCGATCCCGCTGTTTGAAAACGGGTCTGAAGACAGCCGGTTCAGCCCCGTTCCTGCCAGCGTATCGACAGGGTTCTGAAGCAGTGCCGGTTGATGTAAGTCGACCGGCCCTTCGCGGCTTGCGCACCGGCCTGGCCGGTGCGTTGCCGCATCGAAAAGAAGAGTAATCCGATGTTTTCAAATCCGGACCTTTTGCATTTTATATTTGGCCGGCTTTCACTCGACTCCTTCCCGATGTTCCACGAGCCGATCCTGGCTGTGACATTCGCGGGGGTTGTTCTGGGTGGTATCGTCGTTGTTGGCGCGCTGACCTATTTCAAACTGTGGGGTTACCTGTGGCATGAATGGATTACATCTATCGATCATAAAAAGATCGGTATCATGTATATCATTCTGGCCCTGATCATGCTTTTGCGCGGCTTTGCCGACGCGATCATGATGCGTGCCCAGCAGGCGATTGCCTTTGGCGATGTTGCTGGCTATCTGCCGCCCGATCACTACGACCAGATCTTTACCGCCCACGGCGTGATCATGATCTTCTTCGTGGCGATGCCGCTGGTGACAGGGCTTATGAACTTCGTCGTGCCGCTTCAGATTGGAGCGCGTGACGTTGCCTTCCCGTTCCTGAACAATTTCAGCTTCTGGATGACGGCGGCGGGTGCGATCACGGTGATGATCTCGCTGTTTGTTGGCGAGTTTGCCAAAACCGGCTGGCTGGCCTATCCGCCGCTTTCGGACATTGTTTACAGTCCGGGGGTCGGGGTTGATTACTATATCTGGGCCTTGCAGATTGCCGGTGTCGGTACATTGTTGTCGGGCGTGAACCTGATTGTGACCATCGTCAAGATGCGCGCACCGGGCATGTCGATGATGAAAATGCCGGTCTTCACCTGGACCGCGCTTTGCACCAACATCCTGATCGTTGCCGCCTTCCCGGTTCTGACCGCAGTTCTGGTTCTGCTGTCGCTTGACCGTTATGTCGGCACGAACTTCTTCACCAATGATCTTGGCGGTAACGCCATGATGTATGTGAACCTGATCTGGATCTGGGGTCACCCGGAAGTTTACATCCTGATCCTGCCGGCATTTGGCGTATTTTCGGAAGTGGTTTCGACCTTCTGCCGCAAACGCCTGTTCGGTTACAGCTCGATGGTTTACGCAACGATCGTTATTACCATCCTGTCCTATCTGGTCTGGCTGCATCACTTCTTCACCATGGGGTCGGGTGCCAGTGTGAACGCCTTCTTTGGTATCACCACGATGATCATCTCGATCCCGACCGGGGCCAAGATATTCAACTGGCTGTTCACCATGTATAAGGGCCGCATCAGCTTTGACGTCCCGATGCTGTGGACGATGGGCTTTATGCTGACCTTCGTGATTGGTGGCATGACCGGTGTGATGCTGGCGGTTCCGCCTGCAGACTTCGTGCTGCATAACAGCCTGTTCCTGATTGCGCATTTCCACAATGTCATCATCGGTGGTGTGGTGTTCGGGATGTTTGCCGGTATCGTGTACTGGTTCCCGAAGGCGTTCGGTTACAAGCTTGACCCGTTCTGGGGCAAAATGTCCTTCTGGTTCTGGCTGGTCGGGTTCTATTTCGCCTTCATGCCGCTTTATGTTCTTGGCCTGATGGGCGTTACCCGCCGCATGAACCATTTCGATGACGGCTCGCTGCAAATCTGGTTCATCATTGCTGCCTTTGGTGCGGTTCTGATTGCCATCGGTATTGCATCGTTCCTGATGTCGCTGGTCGTGTCCTTCATCAAGCGTGAAGAACTGCGTGATGAAACGGGCGATCCGTGGGATGGCCGTACGCTGGAATGGTCGACCTCGTCGCCGCCCCCGGCATACAACTTTGCCTTCACCCCGGTCGTTCACGATCTTGATGCCTGGGCTGATATGAAGAAACGCGGCTTTGTGCGTCCGACTTCCGGTTTCCTCGACATTCACATGCCGAAAAACACCGGTGCCGGTGCGATCCTTGCCGGTATGTCGCTTGTCCTTGGTTTCGCGCTGATCTGGCATATCTGGTGGCTTGTCGCCGTCAGCTTCATCGCCCTGATCGGTACCGCGATTGCGCACACCTTCAACTACAACCGCGATTACCACATCCCGGCCAGCGAAGTTGTCGCAACCGAAGACGAGCGTACCGCCCTTTTGGCAAAGCAGCAGGCGTAAGGGAATGACAATGGCGAATACAACTGCCTCTCAGACCGAAGCGCCGGTCTTTTATCTGAAGGAAGAGCATCACCCGCAGAACGGGACGATGCTTGGCTTCTGGCTCTATCTGATGAGCGACTGCCTCATCTTTGCGATCCTGTTTGCAACTCATGGCGTGCTTGGCCGCAATTATGCGGCCGGGCCGGCACCGGTGGATCTGTTTGATCTGGAACTGGTTGCGATCAACACCTCCATGCTGCTGTTTTCCTCGATCACCTATGGCTTTGCCATGCTGGCGATGGAAAAGGGCAGCATCAAGGGAACCCAGATGTGGCTGGCGATTACCGGCCTGTTCGGTGTTGCCTTCGTCGGGTTGGAAATTTACGAGTTCCATCATCTTTGGAGTCTCGGCGCCACACCGATGCGCAGTGGTTTCCTGTCGTCGTTCTACACGCTGGTTGCGACGCACGGGCTTCATGTGACGTTTGGCATCATCTGGCTTGTCACCCTGATGGTTCAGGTTGCCAAGCGTGGTCTGATCGTCGAAAACAAGCGTCGTTTGATGTGCCTTTCGCTGTTCTGGCACTTCCTTGACGTGATCTGGATCGGCGTCTTTTCCGTTGTTTACCTGTTGGGAGTTCTGGGATGAGCACGCATTCTCATGCACATGATGACCATCACGGTCATGATCATGCTGACGGTGCCAGCCACGGCACCTTCAACAGCTATCTGATCGGCTTCATCCTGTCGGTAATCCTGACCGCCATCCCGTTCTGGCTGGTGATGGATGGAGTTCTTGACAGCAAGGTGGCAACCGCGGCCTGGGTCATGGGCCTTGGTGTCGTGCAGATTGTCGTCCATATGGTCTACTTCCTGCACATGAACACCAAGTCCGAAGGCGGCTGGAACATGCTGGCGCTGATCTTTACCCTTGTGATCGTGGCGATTGCCATCGCCGGTTCGCTGTGGGTGATGTATCACCTGAACACCAACATGATGCCGCAGATGGATCATGAAATGATCCGAAGCTTCGGCTAGGTTTTGCTGATGTAATTGGGGCGCGATACTTTCACCGGTATCGCGCCCTTTTTTGTTCCGATGATGTTTTGAAGGTCATGAAGATTATGGCTGATACGGATATGTCTACCGCCAAGGGACCGTCGATCAGGACCCGCATCGTGGTTTGCATTCTGGCCGCGATCCTGTTTTCGGGTTTTGCGGCCCTTGGTGTCTGGCAGGTTGAACGCCGGGCGTGGAAGCTTGATCTGATTGAACGGGTTGATGCCCGCGTTCATGGTGACCCGTTAACCGCACCGGACCGGGCGGATTGGGAAAATGTTACCCGCGAACGTGACGAATACCGCAAGGTTACGTTGCTAGGCCGTTATCGCAACGATCTGGAAAGCCACGTTTATGCTGCCACGGATTATGGTGCGGGATACTGGGTCATGACCCCGTTCGAACGGGTCGATGGCACCATTATCATGATCAATCGCGGCTTTGTCCCAACCGACCGCCGCGAACCTGATAGCCGGACGGATGGCTTGGTTTCGGGCGATACGCGCGTCACTGGTCTTTTGCGGATGGATGAGCCGGGCGGTACCTTTATCCGGGACAACGTGCCTGACGAAGACCGCTGGTATTCGCGCGATGTGCGCGCCATGGCCGCGAAACGCGGCCTTAACCCGGATGATGTCGCACCATATTTCATTGATGCCAATGGAAGTAACAATCCCGGAAAACTGCCGGTGGGCGGGCTGACACGGATCAGTTTCCCCAACAATCATCTGATGTATGCGATAACGTGGTTTGGCATGGCGGCGCTGACGCTGGTGGCGGCATGGATCGTTCTGCGTCCAAGGCGTAGCAGAGATGATGACAGTGATCCTGAATAGAGTGATCGCTGTCGCTACTGTCTTGCCGTGGATCACATGCGGCTATCAAAATTCCCGCGGTCTTCGGCGATAACCCGAAGAGCTATCGAAACAAAAGGGCCGGTTTCTGCGAAATGAAACCGGCCGTTTCGTTTTTCAAAGTGTCACCGCGCAGTGATCAGATATTTGTATGATCAATGACTTCGCCGCGTGCCGGATAGTTTTTGGCAATGACAAAATCAAGCGCCCCCAGAATCTCGGCAAAGGCCGGGCGGGCGAATGGCATGGTTTGAACGGTGCCAAAATAAAGTGTGCCATCAGGCCGGACAAGGAACAGGCCCGGTTCGGAAAACAGGGCCGGTTCTTCTAACCCGGACGAGGTCACGCCGTTGCTTGACGAAATATACAGGCCCCATTCGCGGGCTTGTTCGAGGCTGAGGCCATAACCGAGATCAAGGTTTTCAAGGGCCCATTTTTCTCTGGCCGTTTCTGCGCGGTCCTGTGTATCCGATGACAGGACAATCACATTGACACCTCGTTTGGCGAAGTCGGCCAGCTTGTCATCAAGGTCTTTAAGGTATTTGCCGCAGATCGGGCAATGCAGGCCGCGATAGAACACGACCATGGTAAAGCTTTCCGGCGTCTGATCGGCAAGCGACCATGTGCCGCCACCGACAAGCGGAACGGACAGGGCAGGGACCTTTTGGCGCGGCATCAGGGGCGTAATTGTGGACATTTCGTTCCTCATGAATGTTATCTGGCTGAATGACGAATAATATGGAATGATCATTCCGAAATAACAACAAACAAATGATTCTATCACTGAACTGTGATGGCGGATGGTCTGGAATCAGAGTTTGCGGGCAACCACGAAACGGGCATGGTCCGAGGCAGGGTAAAGGCCGGTTTCGATGATTTCGAAACCCTCGCTTGTGATCATTGCGTCCAGTTCGCCATAGCGCAGGGAATGGACAAACGGCGCAAAACCAAGCTTGCGCATTACGACAATGACAAGGGCCAGGAACCGACCGGCTTCACCAAGGCAGCCGGTTTTTGAAATGAACAGCCCGCCGGGTTCCAGTCGCTGATGAATTGCACGGATTTCAGCAGGAATATCGCGGACAAGATGCAGGACATTAAACGCCAGAACGGCATCAAATACCTGATCGGCAAGATCGCCATCGGACAGGCGGGCGGTGCGGAAATGGACATTCGGGTGTTTCCCGTCGGCAAGCTTATTCTGTGCAATGGCGATCATGGCAGGGGACAGGTCGGTTGCTGTGATCTGTCCGACCGACGGGGCTAGCAGCAAGGCGGTTGAACCAGTGCCGCATCCGATTTCAAGAACATTTTGGTCCGGTCTCAGATAATGACGGGTGCGATCCAGAGTTTCGGCATAAGCCGACTGATTCCTGACCGGTTTTCGGGCATATTTCGTCGCGGCCTTGTCCCAGAATTTTGTATCTTGGTCCATGCCATCCCCCGTATATGGTTCCGTGACCCGCGATGGGTATACACGCAAAACGGGTGAATGTGAATTCACCCATCCGGGGAAGGGCGACATTTTGCAGAGATCTGGGTTCAGTCGAGCGTGGACAGGATGATATCGACGTAATCGTCAAGTGTATCCTTGTCCGCACCACGGCGCGCCATCAGATGTACGCCCTGAATGGAGCCGGCCAGAAAGCGCGAGAAGGAGCGGATATTTTTATCCTTGCTGATGGTGCCCTGTTCAACGCCGCGATGAAGTGCGCGGGCAAACATATCTTCGACCCGGCGGAATGACGCCTGTGCAATTGCTGCGGTTTCGGGATCGTGTGGGGCCAGTTCCATGCCGGAATTGACGATCAGGCAACCCTTGTGGCGGCCTTCGCCGCAGCCCTGTCGTCCGGCATCGCGGAAGGTCGCGACGATGGCCTCGCGGCCATCGACGGTTTCGCGCAGTTTGGCAAAGCGAACCGTGCTGACCTTCTGGCTGTAATGGTCTAGAACACGGAGGAACAGGGCCTTTTTATCGCCGAAGCTTGAATACATACTGGCACGGTTAATACCGGTTTCCTCGACGAGATCCTGCACCGAGGTCGCCTCGAAGCCTTTGCTCCAGAAAATGTTCATGGCGTTATCAAGAACGCTTTCTTCGTCAAATGTGCGGGGGCGGGCCATCGGCAATCCTTCCTTGTTCCAGTAACTGGAATGGATGTTCTGAAACATATTCAAAAATAGGCGCGGGAGCGCGCAATATCAACTGACAAAGTCAGAAACAACCGGTAGTGCGCACATTCCCGATATCTATTGTTCCTTGCGCTCTGCCAGCAGGTCGCGGATTTCGCGCAGAAGGGCGACATCCTCGGGTGTTGCGGGTGGGGGCGTTTCACCGGCTTTTTCGTCTTCTTTTTTCTTGGCCTTGTTGATTGCCTTGACGACAAGGAACAAGACCCAGGCAATGATTGCGAAATTAAGCGCAATGGTGATGAATGCTCCATAGCCGATCACGGCACCCTGTGCCTTGGCATCGGCGTAATTCGTTGCGGTTACGGCGTCCGACAGAGCAATGAAATAGTTGGAAAAATCGAGCCCGCCAGAAACATAACCGATCACCGGCATGATGACGTCCCCGACAAGAGATGTGACAATCCGCCCGAATGCCGCCCCGATGATCACACCGATTGCCAGATCGACAACATTGCCGCGCAGGGCAAATTTCTTGAATTCTTCAAACATGTTTACCTGTCCTCTTTCATTCTTGGTTTTATCGGACAGGCGGTTTGATGCCCTGCCGATAAAAAAAACTTTAGAATTGAAATGCGAAAACAGGAATTGTTTTGTTTGGTTGAGGAGGGCTATCCAATCAGCTCGCCACCAAAAGGCGATTTAACGTGACAAAGCTGTAATCCGGTCCATCGGGATTTTTAATGGTGGCACGCGAGGTTTCCTGCCATTTTTCGGCGGGCAGGGGATCAAGAAACGCATCGCCATCAATATCATCATGGACTTCGGTCAATTCATACCGCGTGGTGTAAGGCAGGGCGAGTTTGTAAATCTGCGCCCCACCGGCAATGATGACCTCGTTGACATCATCCTGTGCAGCGATCTGATCGGCCAGTTTTATCGCACTTTCGATGTCATGGCAGACGCGGACATTTTCGTGATCAAATGTCCAGTCCTTATCGCGTGTCACCACGATGGTGGTGCGTTTGGGAAGCGGTTTGCCAATCGCCTCGAACGTCACGCGGCCCATGATCATTGGTTTGCCAAGGGTGAGCGCCTTGAACCGTTTAAGGTCCTCGGGCAGGTGCCAGGGCATCCAGCCATCCTTGCCAATCGCACCGTTTTGGGCGGCGGCAACCACAGCAACCCGTTCGATCCGGTCGTTATTGTTGGCGGGCATCAGACGGCCACCTTGCCCGCGATATGCGGATGCGGGTCATAGTTGGTCAGTTCGAAATCGTCATACTTGAAATCAAAGATCGATTTGACTGCCGGATTGATTTTCATGGTCGGCAACGGGCGCGGTTCACGCGACAGCTGCAATTCGACCTGTTCAATATGGTTGGTGTAAAGATGGGCATCGCCCAGTGTGTGGACGAAATCACCAACACCAAGATCGCAGACCTGCGCGATCATCATGGTCAGCAATGCATAGGATGCGATATTGAACGGCACGCCCAGAAAGATATCGGCACTGCGTTGATAAAGCTGGCAGGAAAGTTTGCCATTCGCGACATAGAACTGGAACAGGCAGTGGCAGGGCGGCAGCGCCATGTTGGGCACATCGGCCACATTCCATGCCGAAACGATCAGGCGACGGCTGTCGGGATTGTTTTTGATCTGGTCGATCAACTGGGTGATCTGGTCGATGGTTTCGCCGTTTGCCCCGCGCCATGACCGCCACTGGCCGCCATAAACCGGGCCAAGTTCACCGTTTTCATCGGCCCATTCGTTCCAGATGCGTACTCCATTGTCCTGAAGATATTTGACATTGGTGTCACCGGCCAGGAACCAGAGCAATTCATGGATGATCGATTTCAGATGCAGCTTTTTGGTGGTGACCATCGGAAAGCCCTTTGACAGGTCAAACCGCATCTGGTGACCAAAGACCGATACCGTGCCGGTGCCGGTGCGATCTTCCTTATGTGCGCCAGTATCGCGCACCAGTCGCATCAGATCGAGATATTGCTGCATGCCGCATCCTGTTGTTCGGAATCGTGTTTGGGGCAGCATAGTTGGCAATGGATGGGGCGGCAAGTCACCCGGTGACGGTATCAGGGCTTGGGTGCTGTATGGCAGGGCGTCGTTCGTTTGCTTTGTCGGCTTAAAGGTCGATCTGGTGAAAGTTTTTGCCAATTCCCTTGCGAAAGCAGACCCATTTGCCCTATATAGGGGCTGTCGGGGCAACCCGACTATGGCGTTACACGACTTGGCAGAATAGACATTACGGACCCGGGGGCGGTACCCGGCGGCTCCACCAACTTTCATCTATCTGACTTCGTCCGACTCAGGCGAAGATGTTGGGGCCGAAATAGGATCGACGTGTGTAGTAAAAGCCTCTGTTGGCGCTCGGCATGGTACCACCGTTATCGGGCTAATGTTTGTAAACGCAAACGACAACAATGCTCCGGTTGCTGTTGCCGCCTAAGCGGTACTAGCACCAAAGCGAAATTCCGATTGCCGGGAGCGGTAGTCTGGTGGGGGATGGGGCACCTAGCAACAGAACGCCCCGCTCTTGTATTTTTTCCCCTCTCCGTTATGAATAGAAGCAATTCAATTGCGTCATCTGCAAATGACGCGATCAGGTGCCATATATAAATGACGGGCATATCCTGAAATCATCAGGGAACCCGCCAGACACAGGATTATCGATGCAGGAACCGGAAGAATTCCGTTACGACCTTATGGTCGATCAGGCGCTGCGCGGCGTGGTGAAGCAGATCCTTTCGCGCGTGGCCGAAGAAGGCCTTTTCGGCGAGCATCACTATTACATCACGTTCCAGACCAATCATCCCGGCGTTGCTTTGCCTGAAGGACAGCGCAAGGCACACCCGGACAATATCACCGTGGTATTGCAGCACCGGTTCTGGGACCTGAAAGCGGAAGACGATCATTTTTCAGTCGGCATGAGCTTTGATGGCATGCCAACCACGGTGGTTGTCCCGTATGATGCCATGCTGGCTTTTGTCGATCCGTCCGCCAACTTCATGCTGACCTTTAGCGTCGAAGAAGAGATGGGTGACGATGATTTCGATTACGACGAAGATGACGATCTTGACTCCGATCTGGTCGATGGTGACGAGGATGCAACCCCGCAGCTGGTCACCGAACCCGCCAAACGCAAAAAGAAAAAACCTGCCGAGCAGGGTGAAACCGGCGAAGTCATCGCCCTTGATGCGTTTCGTAAAAAATGAGTTTCAAAGGGGCGGGCATTTGGCTCGCCCTTTTTTCTTTCCCGCATGCCCGGTCCGGTTTCCCGCCGATTGCCGGAAGTCTGTTCATCTAACGTATCGTGGAAATTTACCGCGTTTGGCGTTATGAACGGCACAAATTAAAACAAACCCACCTTGTTTTTGAGAGAGACGAGAACTTATCCCATGAGTGATTTTGTCTATAAACCCATGTTCGAGCAGGGTAAGGACACGACCCCTTACCGCAAGATCGGTGACGAAGGCGTTTCAACCGTTGAGGTCAATGGCGAGACGTTTTTGAAAGTCGAACCCGAAGCGATTGAGAAACTGACCCTTCAGGCGTTTTTCGATTGTTCGCATTTGCTGCGCCCGGGCCATCTCGAACAGTTGCGCAAGATCCTTGATGACCCGGAAGCAACGCCGAACGACAAGTTCGTTGCGATGGACCTTCTGAAAAACGCCAATATCGCATCTGGCGGCGTTTTGCCGATGTGTCAGGATACCGGTACGGCGATTGTCATGGGCAAGCGCGGTGGCAAGGTCATCACCAATGGTGCCGATGAAGAAGCCCTGTCGAGGGGGATCTGGCGCGCCTATCAGGAACATAACCTCCGTTATTCCCAGGTTTCTCCGGTCAATATGTTCGAAGAAAAGAACACCGGTTCGAACCTTCCGGCGCAGATTGATCTGTATGCGACGCCGGGCGATGAATACAAATTCATGTTCATGGCAAAGGGCGGCGGTTCGGCCAACAAGACGTTTTTGTATCAGCAGACCAAGGCGCTTCTGAACCCGGAAAGCCTGCGAAAGTTTCTGGACGAGAAAATCAGAACGCTTGGTACCTCTGCCTGCCCGCCCTATCATCTTGCCATCGTGATTGGCGGGACGTCGGCGGAGGCGGCCCTTAAGACCGTTAAAATGGCATCGGCGCGGTATTACGATAACCTGCCGACCGAGGGCGGGGTGTATGGTCAGGCCTATCGTGATCTTGAATGGGAACAGAAGGTCCTTGAGATGACGCGCGAAATGGGCATTGGCGCACAGTTCGGCGGCAAGTATTTCTGCCACGACGTGCGGGTTGTCCGCCTGCCGCGTCACGGGGCAAGCTGCCCGGTGGCGATTGGTGTTTCGTGCTCTGCCGACCGTCAGGTTCTGGGCAAGATCACAAAGGACGGTATTTTCATCGAAGACCTTGAACACAATCCGGCAAAATACCTACCGGAAGTGTCGGACGAGCATCTTGATGACAATGTGGTCAAGGTTGACCTGAACCGTCCGATGGATGAAATCCGCAAACAGCTTTCGCAATATGCAGTCAAGGCGCGTCTGGCTCTGACCGGGACCGTGATCGTGGCGCGCGATATTGCACATGCCAAGATCAAGGAACGTCTTGATGCCGGTGAAGGCATGCCCGATTACATGAAAAAACACCCGGTTTATTATGCGGGCCCGGCCAAAACGCCCGAAGGCATGCCGTCGGGTTCGTTCGGCCCGACCACGGCGGGCCGCATGGATGCCTATGTCGAACAGTTCCAAGCCGCAGGCGGGTCGTTTGTCATGCTTGCCAAAGGCAACCGTTCGAAACAGGTCAAGGATGCCTGCAAAAACCACGGCGGGTTCTATCTTGGTTCCATCGGTGGCCCGGCCGCGCGCCTTGCACAGGATTGCATCAAGAAGGTCGAAGTCCTTGAATATCCGGAACTGGGCATGGAAGCCGTCTGGAAGATCGAGGTCGAAGATTTCCCGGCCTTTATCGTGATCGATGACAAGGGCAATGACTTCTTTGCCGAATTCGGCATCTGATATCGATATTGATGATTTGAAACAGGGCAGTGCGGGCAATCCGTGCTGCCCTGTTTTCGTTTCCGGCCGGCTATGCATAGCTGACCCACAGTCAAAATTCTTGCCATGATCCGTGGTGCATGGTCTGATTTTTGCAAAATCAACCCTTTAGCGGGAATGCTGATATGTCTCGAACTTCTGCTGTTGCTGTTTCACCGGCAACGGAAAGCCGTCTGGTCGGTGTGGCATCGGCCCTGGCGACGGTGACGATCTGGGCGGCGTGGCTGATTGTCACGCGCTATGCCATGACATCGGATTTTACCGCGGTCGATATCGGGCTTTTGCGCTTTGTCGTGCCGTTTGTGCTGCTGGCCCCGATCTGGCTTAAACGCGGTATCTGGCCCAAGGGGCTTTCGATTGCCAATGGTCTGATCATGCTGGTGGGATCGGGGGCGTTTTATACGTTACTGGTCGCCAGTGCCCTGCAATATGTTCCGGCGAGCCATGTGGGCATTTTGCTGCCCGGTGTGATGGCGGTCTGGGCGGTTCTGATTGCGGTTGTGATGTTTGGCGAACGTCCGGGCTGGGTCCGACTGGCGGGTTATGCCACGGTGATTACCGGTATCGTCCTTCTGGCGGTGCTTAAACCCGGTCATTCGACCGGCGACACGATCCTTTGTGGGTATGGGCTTGTATCGGCGGGGGCGTTTATGTGGGCGTGTTATACCCATGCGATGCGCCAAAGCGGCCTTGGCGCGCTGGAAGCGGCAGCATTTGTCGGCTTCTGGTCGTTTGTGATCATGGCAATAGTGGCCCTGTTCACCGGAAGCCATATCCCCGATGCGCCGATGGATGATGTGTTGCTGTTGCTTGTGACACAGGGATTGCTGGCGGGATGCGTTGCGGTGGTCACCTATGGGCTTGCGGTGCGTCACATCGGATCGACCGGTGCATCAGCCTTTGGCGCGATGACCCCGGCATTGACCGCGTTGGGCGGTGTGTTCCTGCTTGGCGAGGAAGGCAACCTTGCGCTGGCGATTGCGGTGGGATTGGTAATTTTCGGGGTGATGGTCGCATCGGGTGTTTTCCGCAGGGTCTTGCGTTAGTCACCTGCTACCAAACACATGTTTTAAGGCACCGGTGGCGGGATCATTCAGCCCGCTGCCGGTGCTTTTTTCTTTGGGATGCGCAGTTCTGCCTATGCATACAGAAAATTCTTTTCGCAGGTGCAAAATGACGTTAGCATCATATTCTTGATTGCAAAGGCGCAGTCACGAACAATCGGCAGGCAACGAGGCTTGCAAGACAATCGCGCGACCAGATGGCGTTATGCCGGGTCGATTTCAGATGTCCCATGCCTCGGAGAAGATCAATGTTTGCCGGTTTTATGCGTTCCGTTTCCCCCGATGATGATGTCCGTTCAAAACAAGGCCGCGAGGCAGGTCTTGGCGATATTCTGCGCCTGTTGCGCACGGTCGGAACGATTGCCGATGATGCAAGGCAAAGTGACATCGCGATTGCCGGTATCCTTGATGCGGTTTGCGATTATTGCCATTGGCCGGTCGGGCATGCCTATCTGCGGCGTGACAATGATACATTGTCGTCGGCGGGTATCTGGTCCATCGGGCGGGGCGTATCACCGGGTGATATGGCAGATTTTCGGTCGCAGTCGGAGGCAACGGTTTTCACCATCGGGCAGGGCCTGATCGGGTCGGTGGCAAAGACGGGGGAACCTGTCTGCATCGAAAACGTTACAACAAAGGACGGCTTCCTGCGCGCCAGCGGGGCTGCCCGGAACGGGTTGCAGGGCTGTTTCGCGCTACCGGTCAAAATGGCTGGTAAAGTGGTTGCCGTCATCGAATTTCTCAGTCGCGATATCGCCCGTCTTGATGACGAGATGCTTGAACTGCTTGGCTTTGTCGGCGGGCAGGTCGCCCGCGTGCTTGAACGCGATGCTGCACTGGTTGCACGCGAAAAGCTGGCATCGGATTTTGAAAATCAGGTTCAGGGTACGGTCGGCATGCTTGGTGCTGCGGTCAGCCAGATGCGAAGTGCGCTTGATGTGCTGGGTGATAGCAATCGGCGGACGGACGAATGCAGCAAGGGCATTGATCAGGCGGCCCATGCTGCCCTTTCCCGGATTGAAAATGTCGCCGGGCAGATGGATGCCCTTCAGGCTGCGTTGACCACGATTGGCGACGATGCCGGGATGAATGTTGAAACCACCCGTACCCTTGGGACGCAGGCACGTGACATGAGCGATGAATTTGCCAAACTGCAGGCGCGTGCGGCCGATGCGGGCAAGATGCTGGCGACGATTTCGGCCATCGCCAGCCAGATCAAATTGCTGGGGCTGAATGCCTCGATCGAGGCGGCACGTGTTGGCGAAGCAGGTAAAGGATTTGCCATTGTCGCCAAGGAGGTCAAGGCGCTGGCAGGGCAATCCGAAGCCGCAACCGCCGAAATCGCCCAATGGATGGATGGTGTCACCGGCGCCATTTCAAAGGCCGGTGGGGATATTGATCGGATTTCCGATGCGATGGGCGATTTGCAGGCACGTGCCGAAATTACCGCGGATCAAACAGGCGGGCAGGTTGAAATTTGCCGCACGGTGGCGGGGAATGCGCTTGATGCGTTTAAACAGGCGCGTGTAGTCGGTGCCAGTGTTGCCGATATCGCAGGCGCGATTTCCCATAACGGGCAGGTCGCGGGCGAACTTTCCGATGCGGCGCGGAACCTTGAAAAGCAAGGATCGGACCTTAGCCATCGGGTGGAGGGCTTTGTTGGTCAGATCCTTGCGATGTGAGGGTTAGACTATCCTGTCGGGGAATTTCGATGTGCGCTTTGCCACCATGCGGGCCAATGGTGGACCAAACAGCAGAACCATGAAAAAGCGCGTTGCCTGTAACACCAGGATGAAGGACAGGTCGACATTGGTGCTGGCCGCGATGATGGCGACCGAGTCAAGTCCGCCGGGGCTGGTGGCGAGATAGGCGGTCAGTGGATCGACATCCATGAAGATCACCAGCAAAACCGAAATCCCGGCACAGAACGCAATCAGAACGAAAATCGAAATCAGGATTTTCGGCAGTGCATAGGCCGCGTGACGCAATACCGCAGGGGTGAATTTCAATCCGATCATCCAGCCGATCACGGCATAGGTCAGACCAAGAAACCATTCGGGCAGGACGATATCGACCATACCGGTGATGCTTAGTACCATCACGACGATCATCGGCACCAGAAGTGGCCCCGATGGCAAACGTGACTTTGCCCCGACAATGCAGAGGATGACGGCAATTGCCAATGTGATGCCAAAATCGCCGATATCAAACGGGCTAAACCATTGATGCGGATTGGCCGCGGCAAGTGCCGGATCGACCCAGAAATTGGCAACACTTGACGCCACGGCAACCACAATCACCACCCGGACATATTGCATGAAGGCCACAAGCCTGGCGTCGGCGCCAAAGGCCTCGGCCATAATGACCATGGCGGAGGCGGCACCCGGTGATGATCCCCAGATACCCGCCGTCCCCGGCAGAACCTGCTTGATGCAAAGAACCCAACCCAGAAAGCTGCTGGCGATCAATGTCAGTGCCGTAACGCCCAGAACAAGCGGCCAGTCATGCATGAAGGATGTGATGATCCCGGCGGTCATCGACCCGCCAACCATGCAGCCAAGCACCGATTGTGCGCCAAGATAGATCGGCTTTGGCATGGCAATGGTGGCGCCATTGGTACCCATGGCAATACCGACAATCATCGGGCCGAGCAAAAGGGCGGCGGGGATATCGGCATCATGCAGAATGACGGACAGGACAAGAGAAACACCGATCAGCAATCCCCATTGCAGCAGATGGGGCATTTTACCGAGCTTTTCCCGATCTGATGGTGGTTCGGATTTTGGGGGCTGGGGCGCGTGGGGAGAGGTATCTGGCACGGGGAAGCCTTTGTTGGGGGCAGCGATGATTATTGGGTGGCAAAGGTCAGTTCGGTTGATTGGCGGATGAGCGCAATACGTGGCAGGATTTCAGTGATTGAAAACTGGTGCATTTCGGCTGATTTGGTGGCTGTGGTATCTTCGGCAATCACGACGTTATAGCCGTGTTCCCAGGCGCAACGTGCGGTCGACTCAACGCCGAAATTGGTGACAACACCGCCAAGAATGATGGTGTCGATGCCGCGACGGCGAAGCTGAAGATCAAGATCGGTGCCGTAAAACGCGCCCCATTGATGTTTGGTAATCAGGATATCGTCGGGCTGTTGCAGGCCATCAGCAAGGGTGCCCCAATCTTCGGGCGGGCATTTCTGTGGGACGGATGGCAGATCGACCATTTGTTGCGGGGCATCGGCCATATAAGAAGACCAGTACACGCGGACCAGAACGATGGGGGCGTTGGCCGAACGGAATTTGGCGATCAGATTGCGGGCATTTTCGAGCACCGCATCACCGCTTCGCGGATGCAGAGGCTGGGCCAGAATGCCGTTTTGCAGATCAATCATGACAAGGGCGGTACGCGCCGGGTCCAGCAGGATTTGATCTTTGGACATGGGAACACCTGATTGGGGTAAGGTATCGGATCGGGGCAGATAGTGACGCCATTTGGGTTGGCGCACAGCTTTGGGGAGTGTGATGATAAACCGAAACATACTGATATGGCGAGTTTTTCGGATGAATAGCGGGGAAACAGCGGGCAAGCAGGGGATTGGAACTTGGCCCGGTTAATCGCGATGGCTTATGTTTTTGAACACCGTAAGAACAGGAAAACCCGATTGCCATGACCATCGATTTTGTCTTTGACGGGCCTGATGATGCCAGGCAGACCATTGTTCTGGCGCATGGGGCGGGGGCCGCGATGGACAGCCCGTTCATGAATGAAATGGCCTTGGGACTTGCCGGGTGTGGTTATCGCGTGGTGCGGTTTGAATTTCCCTATATGGCGAAATGCCGATTGGACGGGAAAAAGCGTGGGCCGGATAGGGCCCCGGTTCTGATCGAAACTTATCAACAGGTTGTGGAACAGCTTGGCACACCTGAAAATCTTGTGATCGGTGGCAAATCAATGGGCGGACGGATTGCCAGTATGGCCGCAGATGATCTTGGCGTGCGCGGTGTTGTCTGCCTTGGTTATCCCTTCCATCCGCCGGGAAAGTCCGAAAACCTGCGGACTGCGCATTTACAGAAAACGAAAACACCAACCCTGATCTGCCACGGAACGCGCGATCCGTTTGGTAGCCCGAACGAAGTGGCGGGTTATGGTCTTTCGGATGCGGTGGCGGTGCACTGGGTTTCTGACGGCAATCATGATTTTGAACCACGCAAGAAGTCGGGCCACACACAGGAAGGCAATATTGCCGGTGTGGTCGCCGCGATTGATAACTTTGTCAAGACAACGGGATGATGCAATGACTGCATCATCCCGCTTTTGATGTTTGTGGCAAAAACATCGATTGGTGGTGACGCGAAGGGGATTAGGCTGGGATGCTTTCGACCGGCATCAGGAAATCCTTGGCATATTCATCACTCATTTCCGCTTCCTGACTGGCGATATCGATCCTTACTCCATTGGGGTCAAGCAGGGTGAAATGACGTTGGCCCCATGGTTCATCGCGGAGTTCAAGGGCGAATTCAAAACCCTTGGCGCGAAGTTCTTCGGCGGCGGATTTGGCGTTGTCGACGCTGATTCCAAAGATACTGCCTTCGCCCATTGTGCGACCCTGAAACAGGGGCGGCTGGGTCGGGTGGTCTGGCTGCATCAATCCGATCTGCACTTCCATGCAGTCGGGCCAGACAAGGTGAATGTACCAGTCGCCGGCAAAGACAGCGACAAAGCCCAGTTTTTCGTAAAAAGTCCGGCTTTCTGTCAGTTTCTCGGTGACAATAATCGGAAAGGCGCTGGTGATTTTCATTGGTTTGTTCCTGACGAATGTTGAAACCCTGTTCCCGATAATTGTCATGTTTGCACATGCCTCCTGACAGGAGCCTGTCAGGAGCGTTATGATAAATTCTCGGTCATGCTGAGAAAGGAGCGAACATGAGAAGGGCCGACCGACTTTTCCGTCTTGTGCAGATTTTACGCCGTCGCAAACTGTGCCGGGCGCGCGAACTTGCCGAGGAACTGGAAGTTTCCGAACGCACGATTTACCGCGATATTCGCGATCTTGCCGCGTCCGGTGTTCCGGTCGAAGGGGAGGCGGGTGTGGGGTATATCCTGCGCGATGGATATGACTTGCCGCCATTGATGTTTGATGCCGACGAGATCGAGGCATTGGTGGTCGCCGCCCGCATGGTGCAAAGCTGGACCGATCCGCAAATGGCACGTGCCGCAGGCGATGCCCTGACCAAGATCGAGGCGGTCTTGCCGGAAAAAATGCGGGGCCTTATTGGCGGGGTGCCGATTGCGATTGCCGAAATCGCCCAGGCCCCGATTGCAATTTCGATGCCCGATTTGCGGCGTGCCATTCGCGAACGGCATCTGATCAATATCGATTACACCGATGCCAAGGGGGATGACACCAACCGGCGGGTCTGGCCGTTGGGGATGCTGTTTTTTGGCACCATCTGGCTGTTGGCAAGCTGGTGCGAGCTGCGCCAGGCCTTCCGCGTTTTCCGTGCAGACCGGATCAAGAACATGCAGATCACCGCAGATCATTTCCGACCGACACCAGGGCGGACATTGCGCGATTACCTGATTTCCGAAGGGGTAGAGGGGGAAAATCTGAATGGCATCGGACGATAACGAATTTGTCCATATGGCACTTGGCGCGGCGCATCGTGTGGCATCGGCAAAGGTTGCCAAAGCCAGGCGCAAAAAATCGAAACCCGGCAGCAAAGGATAAAAGTTTTCAGGGAAATCGCGGCAAAATCATCCGATTGTTTAAGGTCGCACTGAAAGGGCTGCATTTGCCGCGGGTTTTCGTATAAGGTTTTCCTGTAGTAAGAAAACCACGGGGAAAGCGCATCGGTGTGGCGTTAAAGGATTTGTGCCGGAACATTGTCGGGACGTTCCGCGTTCGGGAAGATCAACCCGAACTGGTTCGCGCACAGGTCAAGGCCCTTTCCCGTCAAATCCCGCTGCTATACATCCTTCTTTTTGCCAATGCGGTCGCGCTGGCTTTCACGCATTACGGAACCGCACCTGACTGGATGACGGTTTATATTCCAGCCGTTCTGGGGATTGTGTGTCTGATCCGCGGACTTGCGTGGATGCGATTGCGTGATACGGCAAATGATTTTGCCAGTGCGGTGCTGCATTTGCGCCGTATCCGCATTCTGGCCGTCGTGATCAGCGTTGTCTTCACCGCATGGGCAATCAAGATGTTTGGCTATGGGGACGCCTATCAGCAGGGGCATGTCGCCTATTTCATATCGATCACCGTGGTCGGTTGTATCTTTTGCCTTCTGCATTTTCCCCCGGCAGCCCTTTTGGTCGTCATCATCGTTCTGGGATCTTTCATCCTGCATTTCGGGACCACCGGGAACGAGGTCTATGTCGCGATTGCGGCCAATATGGCGATGGTGTCGTTGATGATCGTCCAGATCATCCGAAGCTATTACGCGGCGTTTTCCGGACTGGTGGAATCCCAAATCGATTTGGAAAGGCAGCACGCTAAAACCATCGAGCTTTCCAACCAGAACCGTGAACTGGCCTTTCTTGATGCGTTGACCGGGCTTTCCAACCGACGTGCATTCTTTTCCCATCTTGACGAAGCGGTAGCACGCGCAAAGGACATCGGGCGTTTTGCGATTGCGATGATTGATCTGGACGGGTTCAAGCCGGTCAATGACGTGCATGGCCATCCGGCTGGTGATGATGTGCTGGTCAAAGCCAGCGCCCGCCTGCGCGAGATTCTGGGGCCGGATGTCCTGTTGGCGCGGTTGGGCGGTGATGAATTCGGTGTGATCCTTGACGGTGTCACGGATGCGACTGAACTGATTCGCATCGGACGGGAGTTGTGCGGAACGTTAAACGATCCATTCGAAGTTGGCGGGGGTACGGTACAGCTTTCCGCATCGCTTGGTTTTGCGACTTATCCGGCGGTGGCACGCGAACCCAATGCCCTGTTCGAGCGCGCCGATTTCGCGCTTTATTACGCCAAGAAAAACATGCCCGGTCATCCGGTTCTGTTTGCCGCCCATCATGAAACCCTGATCCGTCATGACAGTCAGATTGAACAGGCGTTGCGCAAGGCCGATCTGGAAAGAGAATTGTCGATCCACTATCAGCCGGTTTTTGATTTGCGCAGCGGCAAACTGCATTCGGTCGAGGTTTTGGCGCGGTGGGACAATGACAAAATGGGGCGGGTTTCGCCGGAAATGTTTTTCCCGGTGGCCGAAAAAACCGGACAGGTCGGAACTTTGTCGGCAGTCCTGTTTCAGAAGGCCCTGAAATCCATGATCACCTGGCCGCAGGATGTGCCGCTGTCGTTTAACCTGTCGGCCCGCGATATTGTTCTGCCCGACATGGCTCACTGGCTGATTGACCAGATCAAATTCTTTGGAATTGATTCGGGACGTTTGACATTTGAAGTGACGGAAACGGCTTTGCTGCGGGATTTTGTGTCGGCCCGTGCCAGCATTCGTTATCTGCGTCGCCATGGTGCAAAGGTTGCGCTGGATGATTTCGGGATCGGATATTCCAGCCTGCGCTATGTTCATGAACTGGAATTTGACTGTCTGAAGATTGATCGCAGTTTTATCGAACCGATTGTTACCAGCGAACGCAGCCAGCGGATTGTCAAAACCGTGATCGACATGTGTGACAATCTGGGCACCGATTGCGTGATCGAAGGGATCGAGACACCCGAACAGCGCGACCAGGTCCTGCGTCTTGGCGGGCGTCTCGCACAGGGATATTTCTTTGCCCGGCCATCGGCCAGCATTGATTGGGATGCCTTGCCCAATGTGGCAGATCGGGATTGGACAGAAACCCCATCGGATGTCCGACAGGTCGACGCAAAATCATAACGTTTCCTTCATGAAGCGGGTGATCGCAAATAGGGCAAAACCGGCTGCATCTTTGCCCTATTGATGTCGGTTTCCCGGTTAATCTTCCCGCAACCCAATCAGGGTATTCTTCTGGTCATCCGGCATGGCAGATAGTGGCATATGCCCGCGTCGCGCGCCGGACTGCACCGGATACCGATTTTGCGGCCGATCTAAGCAATTGAAACGACTCGTTGTTTTTATTGGCTATTGCAAGGATTCAGGCGAGTCGTTACGATTCTCCATCTTAGACGGGAACAGGGCTTCGGACAGATGTCAGGCCAGACGCACATTTCATCCCAGATAGCCGCTGTCAAGATTGATGGCATTGATCTGGCGCCTGAAATTCGCACCCGTCTTCGCAATCTGATCGACACACTGCCTGACCAACCCGCCCGATTACGGGTAATGGGGCATGTTCTGCTGGATATGGGGCTTGGCAGTCTTGCACTTGATGCGTTTGGACGGGCCCTGTTGCTGGATGATCTTGATCCGACAACGCATCTGGGATTGACCCGGACCTATTTGCAGAACGGATCACGCGACATCGCGCTTGAACATCTGGAAATCGCAATCAGCCTGCGGCCTGATGCCCGCGAGTTGCGCGTGGTGGCCGCCGATCTTGTCTCTTGCTGTGATCGCATGAAGGCATTCGATCAATTGGGTGCGGTCCTGTCGAGAGATCCGGATCACGCGGGCGCACGCAAGGGGCTTGCGGCATTGATACGATCCGTGATCACAAGCCGCATTCAGGAAAGCAGATCTTCTGCGTTAAAGGTTACGACCGATACCACCCATATCTGGGATTTACAGGATCATATGCCGGAACGGGAACTCTCACCGCCCCAGCCGTGGTTTTTGAATTAGCTGATTGTGCCTGATGTTATTTTCCTGACCGGGTAAGGGCATTGGGCTGTAATGACACGACGGTGAAGTCGTCATGCAGCTTGACCGGTGCGCGATCCATGAATTGATCGGCAAGGTGGGATGCCAGGTCGGTCATGCCACCGGTTTCGGAAATTATGTCCTGAACCATTTTCAAAAGCCGTTCACCTTCAAGAAAAGCCCCATCATCAAGCACGGTTTCGATCAACGCATCGCTGTAAAGCAGCAGGAAATTATCGATCCCGAAGGGTATTTCGCGGGTTTCATATCTGGCATCGCGGATAACGCCAAGCGGCACACCAGAGCCATCAAGAAACGTGGTTTCACCGGTTTTGATGTTACCCAGAACTGGCGAGGTGCAGGCCGCACTGGCGTAGCGGAATGTTTCGGCGGTTCGATTGATAACACCATACAGCATCGTGGCGTATTGGCCGACCGGGAGCAGACCCTTGAGGTGGCGGTTAAGAGATTCCAGATAGACACCCGGATCATCATCATGCTGGTCATCCGACCATATCAGGGAATGAAGGCGGAATGTATTGAGTGCGGCACCAAGTCCGTGACCGGCAAAGTCAACGATGTAAACACCCAGCCGGTCGTCATCAATCGGGGCCAGTCCCCACATGTCACCGCCAAGTTCAGATGACATCTGGAAGCTGGCACTGATGGTCATGCCATATTCAAGGCCGGTCCCCCGATATTGTTCCGCCTTGGGGATCAGCATTTCCTGCATGTCACGCGCCATTTCCAGTTCGGACTGCGTACGTTCCTGATAGGCCTGCAACTGTTTGACCAGCAGGCGATTTTCAAGATGGATACGCGTACGCGCGATCATTTCCGCCTTGTTTAGCGGCTTTAAAATAAGGTCGGTCGCTCCGTCCTCGAAAATCCGCGTGCGCCCTTCGTTTTCTTCAAGCGCGGTCTGGGCAATGATCGGGGTTTCGGCAAATAGCGGGTCGGCACGCAGGGCCTTGCATACCTCGTAACCATCCATTTTGGGCATGATGATATCAAGGATGATCAGGTCGGGATTATGCTTTTGCGCCTGTGCCAGTGCATCTTCGCCGTCCTTGGCGAAAACCAGATTGGTAAACCCGTCCGAACGCAAATACGACGCGATGATTTCACGCGATATCATGGTGTCATCGGCAATCAGGATCATCGCATCACGCGGGTTGCGAAGGTCTCCTTCCCCGGCGGCCCGTTCGGCGGCCTCGAGACCCGCGACGAAATTGGTATTAAGCGGCAGGGCTGCCGATGCATCGGGGGCAAAAGTCAGCCGGATTGTCCGCCCGCCACGATCAAAGGTGACATCGTGGCAAAGGCTTCGGATCAATGGCAGGCCACGGCCAAAGGTGGATTCAGCGCCGGGTAATTTTGGAAGCGGTGTCTCATCGGGCGGGACAAAGCCTCTGCCCTGATCATGGATCGAAATTTCGACATTGCCGTTGCGCCGTTTTTTCGCCGTCAGCATGATCGCGCGGCCACCATGGATCGGGGATGCCAGGCGGCGCGCCGTTTCCTCGCCCAATTCGTTGAAGCGGTCCATCGACAGATGGCCTGTCGTATTCATTTCCAGGTTGCCGTGAAGCATCGAATTTGCAAACGCTTCCTGAACGGCCATTTCGACCGTCGGCGCGATGGTATCGTGAATGATGTCGCGGTGGCGAAGGGCGGTGACGAATTTTCGTGCCATTGGCAGTTGATAGGCACTTTGCGTCGACATGCAGACCAGAAGGTCCCAATTCGCGCCCCGTTTGGCGGTTCGCAACGGTCCAAGATCACCCAGATCAAGCCCGTCATAGCATTCGACAAAATAATTGCAGTTGAGGCGCACCAGCGCGCCAAGCCATTCCCGACCGGTTTCGGACGGTATCAGGCATAATTGATATCGGTTGCGGTGTTCAAAATCTTCGGGGCTTCGGCCAAAGAAAAGTTCCGCATTCGCGCCTGCGCCATCACCGAAAATATGCTGCCCCCCCAGAACCTTTGCCGCGCGGGCTTGGTCAAGCGGTTCGGCAACCGCAACAAGGGGGCGCGGGTTGGCCTCGCCGGTTGTCGGCATGTGTCAGTCTTCCAGCTTGAACAGGGTATCGAAGCGGGCAACTTCGAGCATGCGTTTTACCTGTCCCTGCGCGCCTTTGAGAATGACCGTTGCACGCGACTTCTCACCTTCGTCACGGGCGAGCAGCAGCATGCCGAGCCCGGCTGAGTCGATGAACTCGACCCCGGAAAGGTCAAGGATTTGTGTTTCGGCTTCCTGACTGCGGATTTCTTCGATCAGTTTGCGAAAACTGGAATGGTCCCCAAATGTAAATCGGCCATTCAGTTCGACCTTGATCGTGTCGCCGGATTTTTCGGTGGTGTAATTCAAGCCGTGATACTCCCGGATGCGAGCAATGTTACTGAAACTATGCCTTTTTTAACCAAAAGCTGATTTCTATGAGATAACGAATCAGCTGACTAGAGGTTAGCAGTTGTGCATGTAATGTCACTATCGGTATGGTTCCGGTAGATGAATAGATCGGGACGTGAACGGCAAAATGCCAGAACAGGCACGCATTATCGTTGTCGAAGACACGCTGTCGCTTGCGCGGGTGTATCAGGACTACTTGCGCGCGGATGGCCACAAGGTCGAGCATGTCGTCACTGGTCGTGATGCTATTCAAAGACTGCGAAATAATCCGCCTGACGTTCTGGTTCTTGATCTTATCCTGCCGGACATGGATGGGCGTGATGTTCTGCGCGCCGCCCATCAGGCCGCACCGGAATGCAAGGTGGTTGTGATTACCGCCCACGGTTCGGTCAATGTCGCGGTCGAGGCGATGCGTGACGGGGCGTGGGATTTTCTTCTGAAGCCTTTTACCGCCGACAAGCTTCGGATCACGGTCAGTGATGCCTTGGAAGGCCGGTCTGCTATCAGTCATGCGGTCCAAAAATCTGATGGCGTCGATACCGTCGACGAGATGTATTTTGACATCATCGGCGCGTCGGACACGATGCATGATATCTATCGTATCATTGAAAATGCGGCCCCCAGTCGGGCAACAGTTTTCATCACTGGTGAGTCAGGGACCGGTAAGGAACTTGCGGCAGAAGCCATTCACCGTCGGTCCGAGCGGGTTAACGAGCCGTTTATTCCGCTAAACTGTGGTGCGATCCCCAAAGACCTGATGGAAAGCGAGATTTTCGGTCACGTCAAAGGCGCGTTCACCGGTGCCGTAATCGACCGCGAAGGGGCCGCACACCGGGCCGATGGCGGGACCCTTTTTCTGGATGAAATATGCGAGATGGATCTGGATCTGCAGACCAAGCTTTTGAGGTTCATTCAGACTGGTACATTCCAGAAAGTCGGTGGCAGTTCGATTGAAAGCGTGGATGTAAGGTTTGTTTGTGCAACAAACCGTGATCCGCTTGAAGAAGTGCGTGCCGGGCGTTTCCGAGAAGATCTGTATTACCGTCTTCATGTGATTCCGCTTCACATGCCGCCCTTACGTGATCGCGATGACGATATCCTGCAGATCGCCAATTTCTATCTGCAACGCTTTACCCGAGAAGAAGGGCGCGATTTTCAACGCTTCAGCCCCGATGTCGCCGCCCTGTTTGCGCGCTATGCCTGGCCGGGCAACATTCGTCAGCTTCAGAACATCATCCGCAACATTGTCGTTCTGAATAATGGCACCGAAGTCACCATGTCGATGGTGCCCCGACCGGTTAACAGCGGCACGGACGACGAACGTTTTGGGTCGGAATCCATCGAAGCACCTCCGCCTCATCCGGTCGTCTCAAACGGGTTGGAGGATGCCGGTCGATTTTGGGAAGGGGACCCGGATGCGTTGGCCTTTTTGGCCGGTGCGCGCAACCTGCGCGACGGGGTGGAACCAAAGCATATGGATATGGCCCCTGCCATGATTGGCGCGAATGGCCGGTTTGGCATGGCACCGATGCCAACCGGTTTGCCGATAGACAGCAGCTATGCCGGGATCAAGCCGCTTTGGCTGGTGGAAAAGCAGGCGATTGAAGAAGCAATTGTGCGATGCGGTGGATCGATCCCGCGTGCAGCGGATGCCCTGGGCGTCAGTCCATCGACGATTTATCGCAAGAAACAGGCGTGGGAAGAAAACGGGGCGAAATAGACAAGGCAGCTTTTAAGTGATTGCCTTTAAAGGCCTGCCAACGCCTTTTCCAGTCTGATCCAGTCCTTTTCCGTGCCCGGCAGACCAAACCGGACACGGTCAGCATGATCATCAAACAACCGGACCAGAATGCCCTGCGTGCCCAGATGGTGCGCAAGCTTTGCGGCATTCTTGCCGTGATATAGCCGAAACAGTATGGTGCCGCCGATCCGTTCCAGATCGGTCAGGCTGGCAATCAGATTATCAAGGCGGTTTGCATCAATCGACAACTGTTGGCGCATATCGGTTTGCCATACCCGATCTTCAAATGCCGCCCGCGCGATGGTTAGTGCCGGACCCGCGATAGCCCATGGACCGATCCGGTCGGTTAGATCAGCGGCCAGTTCCGGGGGCATGACGGCACATCCAAGACGTAATCCTGCAAGGCCGAAAAACTTGCCAAATGAACGCAGGACAATCATGTGTTCGAATTTATGGCTTTGTCTGCAAATGCTGTATTCCGGGCTGCAATCCATAAAGGCCTCGTCAATCAGAAGCCATTTGCCATGTTCTGTTGCCAGTTGGGCAAGTTCTGTCAGTGTGGTCTGGTCTATCAGGCCGCCATCGGGATTGTTTGGATTAACCAGAATGACAATGTCATCGTGGCCGCCAGGGGATTGCAGGATATCGGCCATGTTCGATACCCGGTTTTCCGGTGTTGTTGTGACGGTTTCCGTTCTGAACCCCGCACGTTTCCAGCCCAGTGCATGTTCGGCATATGTCGGGCCGATAATGTGGACGGTTGCGGTTCTGCCCTGATCGGCAAACCAGAAGGGAATGGTCTGGATCAATGCCTGCGTTCCCGGCGCACAGGCAATCTGGTTGGGATGTGAAATGCCGTAATAGTCCGCTGCGGCCTGTTTCAGGGCGTCCAGTTCACTTGCCAGCGGCAATCGTTGCCAATGGATGGCATCAATCGCTGTGATCGGCCAGGCGGTTGCATTGATCCCCGTCGACAGATCAAGCCAGTCCGGTGCGGCAATGCCGTATTTTTCGGCCGCCGCATCGATAGCGCCACCATGGGATGGGGATTGCAGGATCATGAATGTGCCTTTGGCCCGAAATGGGGATACAGAGCGGTAAAACTTAATGCTATCTGCGTAACGCGTGACAGGATCGGGCGCAAGTCGGACTTGCGCGGCAGCAGGTGACTTCGTATCGTCCGCCAGACCCTGCATTGGATTTTCCGACATGATGACTGCGTTTCAGGCCTGCCAACGTGAAAGTTGGCTTTCGATCAACCCGCAACTGACAATTTCCGCCGCCGGTGCGGGGATCTGTGATGTGCCGTCGGTCGGTTATGACAAGGGCGGATTTGACGGTTCGGCGCATTCCGACCGGTTCTGGCAGGATGGATATTTCCTGATTGATGATCTGTTGCCTGTTGAAAGTCTGGCGCAATTGCGCACCGGGATTGAAACATTGGTGGTCAACGGTTTGCCGCCAGCGATGATCTATCTGTATGACGAGGCATGGCAGGTTTTCATTCGGCTTCGCCCATTGCTGACCCATTTTCTGGGGGATCGGGTAAAGCTGCTTCCGCATTTCTGGGCATGGCATGTCGATCCGGGGCAGGGCGGGCGCGGGTGGCCGCCGCATCGCGATTATCAGGGGGAAAGTGTTATTGGCGATGACATGCTGATCAGCCTGTCACTTTGGGTGCCACTGGGCGTTGCGAGCCCCGACAACGGCTGTATGTACGTATTGCCGCGTTCATTTGAAAAGTGTTATCCTTTCCCTGTTGCTAAACCGGAAGATGTTGTTTTGCAAGATGTTCGGGCACTACCCGCGAGACCGGGGACCGTGATGGGATGGCGGCAGGACTTGTATCATTGGGGTGGGCGCGCCAGTACCTTTGCCACCGAACCAAGGATCAGTCTGTCGCTTGAATTTCAGAATGCAGCATTTGATCCCCTGGCGGATCGTCTGCTTGATCTGGACCAGCCACCGGCGTTTCATGAACGGCTTGAACTGATCGTGCAGCAATTTGCGAAATACCGGCATATGCAATCGATGGACGACGATACCCTGCGATGGGCAAACAGCATTCATGCCGAACTGTCAGGTTGGGCATGACAAAAGCCCTGCATCGCGTTCCAGATGCCGGAATGGCACACTAACAACGGTCAAAAAGACCAGAACCGGGGTCGATGCCAATATGCCAAAAATGCTGAGCCTTCCCGGTGTCGCATTTCTTGCCTTCTGTGCCATCGCTCCTGTGTTTCTGCTTTTCTCGTCGCTTGATGACGATCTGGTGTCGGGCATTACCGTCTCGGTTCTGGTGGTCGTGGAATTCATCGCGCTGCTGTCAATGTGCATTGGCTGGATCCTGTTCGACATCACCAAGCGCAAGCAGATTTTCTATTTGGCGGCCGCGATGGGGGTGCTGCTGATCAGCGACCTTTTGGGTATTCCCAACCTTCTTGCGGCCAGCAGCCTGTTGGGGCAGGAACAGGCACTTGGTTCCTTTACCGGCCTTCTGGTTCTTGTGTTACGACTGGGCTCTTTCTGGCTGGTTGTCATGAGCTGGCATGTCGCAAACCGTCATGAAAGCCGTCAGGGTACTGATCAGGTGTGGGCAATGGTGCCCGGGCTGATCATCGCCGGTGTCGCGGTTCAGGCATTTCTGGTCTGGTTCATGCCCGGTGTTTCAAGCGATGTCAGCGGGGCATTGCAAAATATCAGCACGCTTATCCTGTTTCCGACGACAATCATGATTTTTGCCGGGGCGGCGGGGTATCTGGTACGGTGCCATTACCGGTTTTCCCTTTCCGAAAGCCTGATCTGTTTCACGCTGCTGATTGGCTGCTTCAATCATCTGGCATTTTTCGTATTCGGTCCGGAACACGCCGATATTGTCGCGCGATTCATTATTCCATCTCGCCTGATCAGTTACAGTTTTGCCCTGGCTTTCATGTTGCTGGAATTGCGCAGCCATTATCGACAGTCATTTCAGGCAAGTTCGGCCAAAAGCGAATTTCTGGCGACCATGAGCCACGAAATCAGAACGCCGTTAAATGGCATTCTGGGCATGGCGCAATTGTTGCGGCAAAGTCAGCTTGACGATGCGCAAAAGGAACGGGTCAGTGCGATCTTGTCATCCGGGCGGGCGCTGATGGCGCTTTTGAACGATATCCTTGATATGAGCAAGATCGAGGCCGGTCGGGTCGAGTTGGAAAAACGCCCCTTTCACCCATCCGATATTACCTATGATCTGTTTCGTGCGATTGCCGACATGGCACGCGAAAAGAACCTTTCCCTGCATTGTGACGATGCACCGTTGGCAACAAGGGTGTTTACCGGTGATGAAGTCCGGTTTCGCCAGATACTGTGGAACCTGTTGTCAAATGCAGTGAAATTCACCCGGAAGGGATCGGTAAGGTTGGAAGTCACCCGGGAGGAAAATGTACCGGAACGGGTGCGCGACCTGATTGCGGATGAGGAAGTTTACCATTTTGCCGTTATCGATACCGGCATCGGAATTCCGCGGGATCGTCAGGAACAGATATTTTCCCCCTTTAGCCAGGCCGACAATTCCACCATGCGGCAATATGGTGGAACGGGGCTTGGTCTTTCGATTGCACGCAGTCTGACGGAATTGATGGGCGGCTTCATGAAGGTCGATAGTACCGAGGGCAAGGGGACGCGATTTGATGTGTGGCTGCCGTTTGAAGCCCGCCGATCGGAACGGCATGAGCATATTGGCAGCCAGATTGTCGAGAGCAGGGGCGACAGTGTTGTTTCGGGTAGTCGCATTCTTGTTGCCGAGGATAACGAGATTAATGCCAACGTGATCCGCGGGCTGTTGCTGCGTTATGGATTGGTTGTCGATATCGTCCCCAATGGTCGCCAGGCCGTGCATGCCTTTCAGCAGAATGACTATGATGCGATCCTGATGGATGCCCATATGCCGGTTCTGGATGGTGAGGGGGCGACCCGCCATATCCGTGAACTGGAACGTGTCACCAGAGGTGGACGTGTTCCGATCATTTGTGTAACGGCCGAAGCATTCAGTGATCGCCATCGTGATTTTCTGGCGGCGGGCATGGACGAGGTTATGACCAAGCCTGTCGAAGAACGCAGGCTTTACGGTGTTCTGTTACGCTTCCTGAGAAACCGTGGCGGCGGGTATTCTGTAACATCCGGTTTGCAGGATAAAGATGCCGATATGGAAGTGAACCTGCCCGACGCCTTGCCCGTAGATAGTCCGGCGCGAACGGTTAACAGGGATAACGCAACGGGAGACACAAAACCCGTGCCCGAGCCGGCTAAAGCAAACATATCTGCCAAAGAGACAAAAATGAATCTGATCGACAAAACACGTTTCGAGGAAATGAGTCGTGCCTTGGGCGCCGATCAGATGGCCAGCCTGATTGACCTGCTGCCGGCGTCCTATCAGGAAGAACGCGAAAAGATCATCGCAGCAATTGCCGATGGTGACCGCGAAAGCCTTCGCCGTGCGGCACACACGATCAAGGGAATGGCGGCAAACCTTGCGGCAGAAAAGCTGGCGGTCGATGCCCGCCAGTTGGAACTTTATGAAGGCGACTTTGATGGGGCGATCCATGACCGGATTGCCAAACTGGATCGTCTTGCCGAAGACACGGCAGATGCCATGCGCAAGGCATTGCAGGACTGATAGCTGCAATACACGAAAAGGCCCGCTTCATATTCGAGCAGGCCTTTTTGTGGAAAACTGCTTTGTATATCAGCGCGTGACCAGGTCGAGTTGATGACGTGATATGGCTTCGTTGCTGGTTTCGGTAACAATTACCGAATGGCCGGGGCACATGGCGATGCCGCTTTCGCTGTCCATCAGGATCATATGCAGGAAGTAAACCATGCCCGGTTCGGCGATCACCGGATTGCCATGATAAAACATCGGCCAGTCCATCCAGTTCGGGGCAAAGGTCGTCCCCATTGAATAACCGCACGCGTTTAGACGGTGGGCTTTCATGCCGCCTGCATCGCAAACCCTGGCATAGGCATCGAATACCTTGCCGATTGGTTCGCCGGGTTTAAGCGCATCGCGGCAGGCGACCATGGCATCCGTTGCGACCTTGTGCATTTCAACGTGGCGCGATGTTGCCTTGCCGATTGGGATGGTGCGCATCATCGCAGCATGATAATGCCGATAGGCTCCCGCCCATTCCAGCGTGATCTGATCCGTGTCAGCCAGATGTTTGCGCCCGGTGAAGTAACGGCAAAGCAGTGCATCGCGTCCGGCACCGATAATGAATTCATTGCCGGGATAATCCCCGCCCCCTTTGAAAATAGCGCCCTGCATGGCGGCCAGTATGTCGCCTTCAAACGCACCTGCATGGACGGTTTCAAGGGCGGCATCCCATGCGTCATCGGCAAGACTGGCGGCGGTGCGGATATAATCGAGTTCCGCCGGGCTTTTGACAACGCGCAGTTCCGATACCAGACGGGATGCATCGGTAAGCGTGCAGAAACCGTCAAGTGCTGCATCAAGCTTTTTACCATTGGCGGCGGTCAACCCATAGGCATCGTATTCAACGCCAAGTTTTTTGCCGCCACAGCCAAACTCCGCCAGCATGTCGCGCAGTTGCAATGCAGGGTTCACATCCGGGCCATCGACCCAGATACGGATATCTTCGATGTCGGATGTATGTTGTGCCTGACGCAAATCTGGTGCGCGGGTAATAAGGGCAATGCGACCGTCAGCACCCAGATACAGGCACTGGAAAAAGACATAACCGAACGTGTCATACCCCGTCAGATAGAACATGCTTTCCTGGCGGAACATCAGCAGGCCATCAAGACCGGCGGCTTCAAGACGTGCAACCGTTTTTGCGCGGCGGGCCGACAGTTCGGCGCGTTCAAAATGCAATGCCATGGGGGCTTCCCTGATTGTGATTGTTGATTTGCCAATGACGCTAACAAACTCCGTGAACACGAAATAGTAAAAAATACGATCCAATGATGTTTTGTTGATAAATTGCAATTGTTGGGCGGCGACCTTTCCGGGATTGTCGTTTCAGATCATGATATTACTGAAAGAAGTCAGTAAATTTTGTTCGAAACCGTAGACATTTTTTTATTCCATCCCACATGAAATGTAATGGCAGTGTCACAAAGGGCATCGAAATTGCCCGATGCCAGTTCCGCTTAAGACCATCCCCCTCAGGAGGCAAAAGTGGCTAGCTATCAGAAATTTTCTGGAAATGCGCCGGCAACGTCATCGCGAGAAAGACAGTTCGAACCGGCCTATGAAAAATGGCGGCGCGACGATCTTTATCACCTTGCCAAGCAGCACGGGATCGAGAACCGCGCGAGTATGTCGACTGACGAACTGGCCCGTGCGTTGCGCGATATTGGTTAGACAGGGCTTCCTTTCGGTGACTTTTGGGTGTCCTGCTGTTTGCGGGACGCCGCATAATTTTCGTGCCTGATATCTTCCGGATGCGGTTTTGGGAGGTAACAGGCAAGGTAACAGTAAGGTTAAATTGACCTGACATGCTTGCTGCGCGCGGGACTGTCGCCCTACCTTCCCTGTGGCCAGTCGAGCCATATGGAGGATCCCGTGAAGCCAGTACAACTTGTTTATCACCGTGGCGACAGCCTTAATGCGCCGGAAAATACCTTTGCCAGCGCCGAAAGTGCGATTGTGGCGGGGGCGGACTATATCGAATTCGATGTGCGTCAGTCCGCCGACGAAGTTCTGTATGTCATGCATGACGCAACCGTGGATCGGACAACCGATGGCACCGGTGCCATTGCGGAAATGACCAGCGCGGAAATTGACCGGCTGGATGCCGGGTCTTGGTTCAATCCGGCATTCGCAGGCGAGCCGGTGCCGCGGCTTGAAGACTTTCTGCGCCGTCTAAAGGGGCGGGTGAAAATATATTGCGAGATCAAGCAGGCAGATGCGGGCAGGGTTGTCGACATGCTTGATGGTTTTGCCTTCGGAAACGACGTTTTTGTCAGTTCTTTTTCTGCCGACATTCGTGACGACCTGCGCCGGATTGCACCGGATATCCGGCGCAATGTGCAGCTTCATATTGCCGGTTCGCTAGAACAGGCGATCCATCATGAACAGGCACATATTTTCGAATTTCTTGAGGAAAATGTGACACGCGACGCAATACATGAAGCAAAGGCGCGTGGTCTTGAGACGATGATTTTCATTGATACACCCAATGCGGAACTTTTTGCCAAACTTGTCGAATGGCAGATTGACTATGTCAATCTGGATTATGCGGCGCTTTTCCGCGCGGTTCAGCAGGAAGTCATGTTGCGTTTGGATGGTGCAGCCCAGTCGATCTGATCCTTCCGTAGGCCAACTTGATTTGACCTTTCGGATATAATTGGTTAATGCGGCGACACTGAAAATAAACAGGCGATCATCGTCCTTTGCACGGTGGGAAAGGCCTGTGACCGGTGTCGAGGGAATAGTCTTTGAAACTTGTAAGCTGGATCGCTGCGCTGTGTGCGATTTTGGGGGGCGCGATGCATGTTGATGCGCGTGACCTGAACAATGTTTCCGAACCGCGCATCGCTTTTATCAATCCGGGTTATGGTGATCGCGGTTTCTGGAAAGACGTGCGCGACACCATGCAGGCCGCAGCCGATCAGTTCGGTTTTGATCTTGTTGTGTTTGACAGTGACCGTGACTGGAAACAGATGGCCGAAAGCGCCAATCGTGTTTTTGCCATGAATCCCCGGCCCGATTACATCATCGCGGTTAATGAACATCAGCAAGGTACCCGGATCGTTCTTGAGGCGCAGGAACGCAGCATCCCGGTTCTGATGCTGCTCAATGATCTGACCGATGAACAAAAGCAGCGATTTGGCCGACCGGGCAGGGAACTCGGCTTCTGGATTGCGACGCTGGTTCCTGATAACGAGCGTGCCGGATTTGAAATTGCCCAGTCGTTGGCTATTGCCGCAAAGGACGCACATAATGGCGGTTTGCGCAAAGACCTTTGCCTTTTGTCTTTGGCCGGGGACAGCATGACACCGGCGTCGCTGCAGCGGCTCCGGGGGCTTGATATGGCATTGGAACAGTATCCCTTGCTTCGTGAACAGCGTCGCCTTGTGGTCAATTGGTCATTTGAGGAGGCCTATCGCAGGACTGCGGAATGGCTTGCCACAGGTGGCTGTCTGGATGCGGTGTGGGCTGCCAATGACAGTATCGCCCTTGGTGCAATCAAGGCGATCGAAGAATTCGGAAAAGTTCCCGGGAAGGATGTCTTTGTTGGCGGCTTGAACTGGTCCACCGAAGGATTGGAAAATGTTGCCAGTGGCAAAATGACGATGACGCATGGCGGACATTTTCTGGCGGGTGCGTGGATTATGGTATTGCTAAAAGATTACCTTGAAGGCATTGAAAAACTGACAACAAATCCCGAAGTATCTTTCGGAATGCAGGCAATAACACGGGATAATTTCGAGACCTACAAGCAGGTTCTTGGCGACCGTGACTGGAATAAGATTGATTTTTCACAGTTCAGCCTTGTCAGCAATCCGGAACAAAGGGACTATCGGTTCAGGATCGAGGAACTGAATTCGGCGCAGGAACGTGATTGGCCAATACCGTCGCGCTGATTGGACTGGCTTTAATGGAAAGGGTGCCGTGTGTCTAAGACAGGAAAGGATACCGTTCAGGACCTGTCTGGACTGAAGCTTGGCAGTTCTGTTGCGACAAGGCAGCTTAAATATTCCCTGTTGGCCGCAATGCTACTTGGTTTTGTTATCACGGCTTTTCAGATTTTCACCGACTATCAATGGCTTGAGGGTGTCTATCAGCAGGCCAACGAGCGTGTTGTTGATAGCAGCTTGCCTGTGGCGGCCGAAGCGGTGACAAAAAAGGATGCAGCATTGGCCGAGGTCATGGCGCGCGGCATGATGCTGCAAAGATCCATTTCCAGTGTCAAAATACAGCTTGGCGATGGCTCCGTTCTTTATCAAAGAAAACGTCCGTTAGGGGAAATTCCAACCTCGCGATGGGCGGAAAAGTTGTTTGGCGGTTTGCAGCAGCTTGAAATCCCGCTTCAAAATGAAAACAACCCGTCTGCCGATGCCCTGGGAACACTGGTCGTTGGCCTGAATCCCCAGGTTTATGTAACTGCGTTCATGTCGCGGTCTGCCTGGTCGTTTTTGGCCAACATGGTTTTTGCGGTCACCATGGCGGTGGTATTTGCCTCGCTCAGTTATTTTGTGTTTTCGCGCCCTTTGGTGAAGCTGGCGCATTACATCGTCAATTCCGATCCGTCGGATGTTAAACGGTCGCTGGATATGCCGCCAACGTACCGTCATGACGATGAAGTGCAATTGCTGAGTTCGGTTACGGTAGGGCTTTTTGGCATGATACGGGGGCAAATCGGGCAGTTGCAGCGCGCGCGTGATGATTTGCAGGACGCAAATGTCAATCTGGAAACGCGGGTTGAAAGTCGGACGCGCGCATTGAATGAAGCCATGGGCAAGCTTGAAGTGCTGGCTTCGACAGATCCGTTGACCGGTCTTGCCAACCGTCGCATTTTTATGATGCGTCTTGAAGAAAACCTTTCGATCTGGAAGCGTCGCGATACGCCGATGAGTATCATTTTGCTCGATATTGATAGGTTCAAGCTTTTGAATGACACCTATGGTCATCAGGCCGGAGATGCGGTTTTGGTATCACTGGCAAAGCTTTTGAAATACAGCCTGCGTGATATCGATTTACCAGCCCGACTGGGCGGGGAAGAATTTGCGGTTCTTCTTCCGGGGGAGGGGGCGGAAGGTGCCATTATCCTTGCAGAGCGTCTTCGGAGCGCGGTTGAACAGGATGCTGTTGCCTTCGGCGGCAAGCATTTGAACTACACGTCAAGTTTCGGGGTGATATCCCTGCCTGCACAGGGAACGGCTGGCAAATTGGATGCGCAAGTTGCCAAAAACGTTGCATTGCTGAAATCCCGCGAAAACACAGATGTTGCCGACATTCTTTATTCGCTGGTCGATGCCGCACTTTATCAAGCCAAGGAAACAGGGCGAAATCGCTGTGTGCCTGTCGACCTTGCCAATCTGGCCGATCAGATCAGCGCCTGAGTTGAGGTCTATTGACGGCCGTCGTCATTTCCCTGTCTTGAAATCCGTATATCGCGGTGGATTGATACACTCATCAGAAGGCCAAAGCTGACAAGAATGGTCATCATCACCGTGCCGCCGTACGATACCAGCGGCAACGGAACACCGACCACAGGGATAAGTCCCATCACCATGGCGATGTTGATGAAGACATACAGGAAAAAGGTCGAGGTGATCCCGATTGCGACAAGGCGACCGAACTGGTTGCGGCACCGAAGCGCAATCACATAACCATACATGATTACCATGGTATAAAGCAGCAGCAACGCCAATCCGCCAACCAGCCCGAACTCTTCACCCAGCATGGTAAAGATAAAGTCTGTCTGTTTTTCCGGCAGGAAGTTCAGATGGCTTTGTGATCCCAGCATATAACCCTTGCCAAACAGGCCGCCGGACCCAAGGGCAATCTTTGACTGGGTAATGTGATAGCCCGCGCCAAGCGGATCATTTTCAGGGTTCAGGAACGTCAGAACGCGGTTTTTCTGATAATCGCGCAGAAACTGCCAGCCGATGGGAATGATTGCCAGAACCGCGCCAAGTATCAGGGCGAATTTCCACATCCGAACCCCGGCAAGCCAGAAGATGACGCCGCCACCGGCAATCAGCAATAGGGCAGTACCCAGATCAGGCTGGCGCAACACCAGTGCCGCAGGAGCCAGAACCATTAAAAGTGGCGGTATCAAAAGCGGAATGCGCCCCACTTCTTCGACAGTCAGGCCGTGGAAATAACGCGCAAGTGCCAGCACAAGCGAGATTTTCATCAGTTCGGATGGTTGCAACTGGAAGAAACCAAGATTGATCCAGCGTTGCGCCCCCATGCCAATATCCCCCTTGATTTCAACCCCAATCAGAAGGATCAGCGCGACGAAATAGGAAAAATAGGCAAGTTTCAACCAGACACGGACATCGGTAACCGCGATGCCAATCATCACGATGGCGCCAACAGCAAAACGCATCATCTGACGTTCCGCCCATGGTTCAACCGAACCGTTGGCCGCCGAATACAGCATGGCAAAACCGATCCCCGCCAGTGTGGAAATCAGCAATACCAACGTCCAGTTAAGCATTAAAAGACGGCGACCGATTGGCACGTAATCCGGATCTTCGCCGATACGATATCTGCGGCTTGCCATCGTTCTAGCCTTCTTCTTCGCGGTCTGTCTGTGACGGGTGCGATAATTGCGCGGTGGATTGAATGTTGGCCGCCGATATGCCTGGGCGTGCAGATTTCAGTTCCTGCGCCTTGATCAGAATGTCACGTGCAATCGGTGCAGCGATGCCTGAACCGGATCCACCGTGATCCACAACAACCGCGCAGGCATAGCGGGGATTGTCGACCGGTGCAAAGGCAACAAACAGCGCATGATCACGGTATTTCCACGGCAGATCATTGTTATCAAGAACCCCGGTGGTTTGGCGTTCGCGCATGGTAATGCGGCGGACCTGACTGGTGCCTGTCTTACCGGCCATCTCCATGCCCTTGATATCAATCCGCGACCGATGTGCCGTGCCGCGCAATTCGTTGGTGACACCATTCATGCCGTCGCGAATACGCGCCAGATGGGCACGGTTGACCTGAAGTTCGGGGAATTCCTCATTCGCCCGGCTGGTGATGCCTTC
The DNA here is from genome assembly GCF_001858545.1 of Thalassospira sp. MIT1004. Taxonomy (NCBI): domain Bacteria; kingdom Pseudomonadati; phylum Pseudomonadota; class Alphaproteobacteria; order Rhodospirillales; family Thalassospiraceae; genus Thalassospira; species Thalassospira sp. MIT1004. Next base: position 85,384 of record NZ_MCAO01000042.1, read on the forward strand.
TGCGGTGACATGATCGCGTGTCAGATGCGGCTTAACAGCCTTGCCCGATGCGATGCGTGCAACCATGGTCGCGAGTTGCAATGGCGTTGCCAGAACGTATCCCTGACCGATTGACGAAATCAGGGTTTCACCACCCTGCCAGCGTTTGCCGAGCTGGATTTCCTTCCAGTCCTTGGTCGGGATCAGGCCGGAACGTTCATTGGGAAGGTCGATACCGGTCAATTCGCCAAGGCCCAGTTTATTGGCCATGGCGGCGATACGGTCGATGCCGATCTTTTGCGATATTTCATAGTAATAAACATCGCAGGAATGTTTCATCGAGTCATGCATATCGACCCAGCCATGCCCGCCACGTTTCCAGCAATGGAACCGTGCATTGCCAAGATCAAGATGACCCGGGCAGAAGAAACGCTGATTGGCTGTAACCACACCGGCTTCAAGTCCGGCAAGGGCGACACACATCTTGAATGTCGAACCCGGTGCATAGGTCCCGGTGACGGCCTTGTTAGACAGTGGTGCGTATTCGTTATTGACCAGACTGTTCCATAGCTTGTGCGAAATGCCGTTGGTAAAGGCGTTCGGGTCGTATGTCGGATGCGATGCCATCGCAAGCACTTCGCCGTTATGAATATCAAGCACAACGGCAGATGCGCTTTCCTTGTTTGACAGGCGCTGGTTGGCGTAACGCTGCAATTCAAGATCAAGGGTCATGACAACCGTGTTGCCACTGTCGCCTTCTTCGCGGTCAAGTTCGCGGATGACACGGCCAAGTGCATTGACTTCGACCTGGCTGGTGCCAGCACTGCCGCGAAGTGCCAGATCGTAAACTTTCTCGATCCCGCTTTTGCCAATCCGGAACCCGGGCAGTTCAAGCAATGGATCGCCGGTCAGTTCTTTTTCCGACACGGCCGCCACATAGCCCAAAGTATGCGCCAGATGCGGACCTTCGGGATAATCGCGCGAACGACCGGCATCAATGATCAGACCGGGCAGGTCCGGGGCGTTAACGCCGACGCGTGCAACTTCTTCCCAAGTTAAATTGTCGCGCACCGTAACCGGGACAAAGGACCGTCTGCGCGCGACGTCACGTTCAACCCGTTCGATGGTGTCGGGGCCAAGTTCGATGATCTGACCCAGAATTTCCAGGGTCCTCCGAACATCCTGCGCCTGTTCGCGAACGATCATGATGTGATAGTTCTGCCGGTTTACCGCGACCGGAGCACCAAAACGGTCGGTAATCAGGCCGCGCGGTGGCGGCAAAAGGCGATGGGATATCCGGTTTTCATCGGCAAGGACCCTGTAACGGTCGCTTTCCATTACCTGCAGATAGTACATGCGTGCGGCAAGACCGGTCAGCAATATACCCTGCCCCGCGCCGAGCATCAGGGCGCGGCGGGTAAACATGCGATATCTGTCTGAGTCACGGTGCCACATCGGCGTCGTCAAACCTGCTGGTCGGAGTGCCCCGACGGAATTCCGGAAACTTGCGTGCCCGTTTTATCCTGTGCGGTGCATGTTGAAAACTGTCTTTCAAACATAGCCGGTAGCTATTGCCAAAACATCAATATTGATCCAGCTGGTGCTGTTCTAGATATGGCGCAGAAGCGTATTTTGCGCCCGTGCCAGAACCCATGCAACAAGCGGGAAAAGTGCCGCAGTCAGTACATAGCTAATCAATGTCGACTTGATCGGCAAGAAGGCCCCGATTAATGCCGAACTCAAAAGCCACTGAACCAGCAGTGCCGGGATCGCGACCAACGCAAAACCCCACCACATTACGCTGAACGGCTTGTTATGGAAAAAACGGCCCTGGCTTGCAGATCCGGTCTGCACGAGCAGCAAGACCAGCGAACTGACGCCAAGGGGCAGGCCTGTCAGCAAATCCTGCAACAGTCCAAGAAAGAATGCCGTCAGCGCGGTTAGCAAATCCGGGCGGTTCACCGACCAGTAAAATACAGCCATCAAAGGCAATGCAGGTGATGCGGTGCTGAGCAATGGCACGCTGATCGGCAGCAGATTAAACAGCAACAGAATGAAAACGCTGAATGCCGGAAACAAGCCTCGCGCAATGATATCCAGCCTGTGCCAGACACCGGGCTTCACGGAAGTCGATCCGTTGGCTGTGCGGGGCCAAGCGTTGGCATATTTGCTGCCGCATCGTTCCCGTCATTGGGTACGATGCCAACACCGTTGGGGATAACGCCATCATTCTGCTGATCACGGCGCATGGCCTGATCGCTCAGGATGCCTTGCAGGCCATAATCCGCGACGCGCAGATATTCAAGTTGGTGGCGGCGGAACAGTGGCGCGACACGCACGGCATTTTCCGAAACGGATGAAACGACACCAACCGGAATGCCAGGCGGGAAGGCACCACCATGACCGGATGTCAGAATGCGATCACCCGGCGCAACCGCCGCATCCGCAGTCAGGAAGGTCAAAAGCGGGCGGTCTGTGTTGTCGCCCGACAGAAACGCACGGTCACGCGAATTTTCAACAATCACCGGGACGCGTGAATTGATGTCTGTAATCAACAGAACGCGCGAAGCCTGATAGCCTGCTTCGGCAACACGTCCGACAAGCCCTTCGTCGGACATAACTGCCTGTCCTTTGATCACGCCATCGCGCGAACCGGCCGATACCATCAGGCTGTGCGCATAGGCACCGCCCATATCGGCAATCACGCGGGTGGTGACAAGGCGCAATGGCGGCGGGCTTGTATAATCGGCAAGGTCGCGCAGGCGGGCATTTTCATGCGCTAGATTACGGGCAACCTGCTGCCACGCCAGCAATTCGCGGTTTTCGCGACGCAGGCGTTCGTTCTGTTCATAGAGATTGAAGATATTGGTCGCCTGTTCCGTCAGCTCGTTGATGCTGGCGGCGGGACGGGAAACAACATTCATGATCGGGGATACAAGATCGGCCGAAGCGGCTCGTATCCTTTCGATCAGAACGGTATCAGCCTTGCCCAGAAGCATAAGGCCAAACGCCGAAACGATCAGAAGGATGAAGGCGAAGCGGTGAAGCGCCGTACGTAACGGCGAAAAGATACGCTGCTGCGGACCGCCATGCTGAGCCACTATATTCCCCGCATTAGATCAGAAAAGTTGTCCCGAAATCCCCGTGGGATATTCAACCTTAACGAAATCACCGAGTCGCGTCCAGTCAGGACATGACCCGGTGAGATGTTTTTTGCCATTTCGCCTTAGTAGGCGGTGTGCAACACGTTGCGAAGCATCTTCTTTTCTTCGAGTGCACGACCCGTACCAAGCGCAACGCAGGACAGGGGATCATCGGCAATCGAAACCGGAAGACCGGTTGCATGGCGCAGGACATAGTCCAGATTGCCAAGCATTGCGCCACCACCGGTAAGAACGATACCCTTGTCGACGATGTCGGCTGCCAGTTCCGGCGGGGTCTGTTCAAGGGCGACTTTCACCGCCTCGATGATTGCCGAAACAGGTTCTGCAAGGCTTTCTGCGATCTGGCGTTCGGAAATGATCAGTTCCTTCGGAACGCCATTCATCAGATCACGGCCACGGATTTCAACCGTTGCACCATCACCATCGTCTGGTGCGCAGGCCGAACCGATTTCTTTCTTGATGCGTTCTGCGGTGCTTTCACCTACCAGCAGGTTATGGGTGCGACGGATATAGGCGATGATCGCCTCGTCCATCTTGTCGCCACCAACACGCACCGAACGGGCATAAACGATACCGCCAAGCGACAGGACTGCGACCTCGGTGGTGCCACCGCCGATGTCGACAACCATGGAGCCGGTCGGCTCGGTGACCGGAAGACCCGCGCCAATGGCGGCTGCCATCGGTTCGTCAATCAGCCAGACCTTGCGGGCGCCGGCACTTTCAGCACTTTCCTGAATGGCGCGGCGTTCAACGGCGGTCGAGCCAGACGGAACGCAAATGATGACTTCCGGGCTTGCGAAGTTGCGACGGCCATGCACTTTACGGATAAAGTGTTTGATCATCTCTTCGGCGATGTGGAATTCGGCAATCACGCCATCGCGCAGCGGGCGAATGGCCTGAATGTAACCGGGCGTACGCCCGAGCATCTGCTTAGCTTCTTCCCCGACGGCAAGTACCTGTTTCTTGCCTTTTTCGTCGGTGATGGCTACCACGGATGGTTCGTTAAGGACGATGCCACGCCCTTTGACGTAAACCAGTGTGTTGGCGGTGCCCAAATCCACCGCCATGTCGGAGGATAAAACCCCAAGAAGCTTGGAAAACATTCCTGCCCTATGCCCCGGTTAATAGTAAAATCTTGAATACGAATGTACCGGCTTTGATAGCGTAACGCGCCAGTCGATGCACGAATAATCTGCTCAGGGAATTGAGGAATAATTAAGACGGGTCACAAGACTTGAAATAAGATGCAAAAAGATGATCCGCCATATGGTGTTGGCGTTTTCATTCAAGGTTTATCTTCCTTGAGAATTATTCCAGTTTTAAGTAGGAAATCCATGATCAGGGCAGTTGTCTCGGGGCCGGTTTCCACTTTCAGAAATTTGCGAGTCGCTTGTTTTTCCGGTGTTTCATTGCTTTGAAGCATCTTAAACATTACCGGTTCGCGATCCGCATGCAGGTCCCGATCCATGCGCCACTGGCACCATGCCGGCGGGTTTAGCCGATCCCCCGTTACCGTCACCAGCAATGCGGGAACGAAATTATCCATTTCCGACATGCATTGGGCACGCAGTCCCACCATCGAGACGAACCGCTGATCAAATCGTTTGGCGTGACCGTGGCGATAGATCGCGAATTGGGCGGCAGCCGCACCGTATCCGTAACCGAAAATCGCAATCCGATCAGGATCGATACCATCCTGTCCTGCCAGATACTCAAGCGCGCTTAGTGCATCAAAGGCCCAATAGGTCACGCCGTGTTTCGGATTATCAAGTGTTCCGGCCGTGCAATAGCTTTGCGAAGGGTGGGCTTTTCCGGGCGATATGCGAAGAACCGCAAGGCCTGCATCATGCAGCGCGGTAATCCAGTCTTCCGGAAAACGGTCGTCACAATCAGGAACAGCAATTACCGCTGCGGTTTTAGCGTTTTCATCCACAGGCGGGTAATAGAGGCCGGGAATATCGAATTGCAGGCTGCTATCGACATCAGGAATGGCTTTTCCCGCGTCAATCAAACGCTGCCGCAGTCCGCTTACCGGATAAGGTTGAGATGGTATGTCGATTTTCTGCACATCATTAATCGCAGCGGCTTTTGCGTGTGGCGTCATAGCGACAATTACGACTGCACAAAACGCCAATACCGTAATGGCTACAGATCGGTGATGAAACTGAAGGACAGGCTGCATGGTCATGGCTTTGGCCCCTTCGTTCAAGAGGCATAATGTATCACAGAATGCGCGGGTTCACAGCGATCTTACCTGCTAAACAGCGGGGGCACCTGACGGAAACCGGGCCTGAAACGGAAAAAGGGGCGGCAAATACCACCCCTTTATTCTCAAAATGCAGAATGCCTGATCAGGAAGCCATGGCGTCCGGTGCCGTTTTCTGGCTTTTCTCGATCAGCTTGTTGACCGCGGTGACATAGGCCACGCAGGATGCGACAACGGTGTCGGTATCCGATGCATTGCCAACCACGGTGCGGTCTTCACCATCCAGCTTGACGGTAACCGTACCCTGTGCGTCCGTGCCTTCGGTGACAGCATGAACCTGATAGAGTTTCAGCTTCCAGTCATGGGGATAGATTGCCTTGATGGCGTTGAAGGTTGCATCAATCGGGCCATCGCCGGTGGTTTTGGCAGTGCGGGTTTCCCCATTCACATTCAGTTCCAGTTCGGCGGTCTGCGGACCTTTGGAGCCACAGGTGACAGCCAGCGATACGAACTTGATATGTTCGTTATCACGCATGCCATCATCGACCAGTGCGACGATGTCGTCGTCATAGACTTCTTTCTTCTTGTCGGCCAGTTCCTTGAAGCGGGCGAACGCGTCTTCGATGGCATTGTCGCCCAGTTCGGCAAAGCCCAGTTCCTTGAGCTTTTCCTTGAAGGCATGACGGCCGGAATGCTTGCCCATCACCAGACTTGATTTGTTCAGGCCGATGCTTTCCGGTTTCATGATTTCATAGGTTTCGGAATTCTTCAGGAAGCCGTCCTGATGAATGCCGCTTTCATGGGCGAAGGCGTTTGCGCCGACAATCGCCTTGTTCGGTTGGACGACGAAGCCCGACACAGCCGACACCAGGCGTGATGCGTTCATGATTTTGGTTGAATCGATCCCGGTTTCATACGGGAAGGCATCGTTGCGCGTTTTCAGCGCCATGACGATTTCTTCCAGTGCCGCGTTGCCTGCGCGTTCGCCCAGACCGTTGATCGTGCATTCGATCTGGCGAGCACCAGCATGGACAGCCGCCAGCGAGTTTGCAACCGCCATGCCCAAATCGTTGTGGCAGTGAACCGACAGGATCGCCTCGTCGATATTTGGCACACGGTTAAACAGCATGGTCATCAGGTCGGCGTACTCGGTAGGGGTGGTGTAGCCAACCGTATCGGGGATGTTGATGGTGGTCGCGCCGGCATCAATCGCGGCTTCAACGCAACGGCACAGGAAGTCATGCTCGGTGCGCGATCCGTCCTCGGCCGACCATTCAACGTCGTCGGTAAATTTGCGTGCCAGTGTAACACTTTCAATCACCTTTTCCAGAACGCGTTCCGGTTCCATCTGCAATTTGAATTTCATATGCAGGGGGCTTGTGGAAATGAAGGTGTGGATGCGTTTGTTTTCTGCCGGTTCCAATGCTTCGGCGGCCCGTTCGATGTCGCCTTTGGCCGCGCGGGCCAGCGAACAGATGGTCGGGCCCTTGATTTGTTTGGCGATTTCATTGACTGACCGGAAGTCGCCATTCGATGCGATGGCAAAGCCTGCCTCGATGATGTCGACTTTCATTTCTGCCAATGCGTGTGCCACACGCAGTTTTTCATCGAGCGTCATTGATGCACCCGGGGACTGTTCGCCGTCACGCAGGGTGGTGTCAAAAATGATGACGCGATTGTCGTTAGCACTAGCCATTACCGTAATTCCTGATCAAGCGGGACTTTGCCCGAAATTTGAAACGTCAATTTGGAAAGAGTGCGGGCCTTGTGGCGCGACTTGTTCCCCTGAGCTGCGGTAAATGGATTGACCTATTTGGTAATCCGAACCGTCTTCGTACGCTCAGGGGCGGGTAAGTCGTAGCGACCCGAGCGCTGCGAGACCAAGGAGACCGAGAATTAGGTTTAGAGCAGACAGCACAAAGGCACCCGAAGCATCGGCTTCGGTGCGATCGGCAATTGCAGGAATGTTGCAAATGTCTGCGGTCATCGGTCTTCATCAAATGGTATCGAAGTGCCAGGCTGTGCTGGCGACTCACCCAATTTCATCGGACGGCCCGCCAAGGTCAAGTAATTTTTGTATCTTTGATGCGCTTTTAAGGGTGGAAATTAGCGCGGCGGTATTGTCGCGGGCCCATATGGCGGCGTGCAGCATAGGATAGAGCTACATTGATCAAATACGAGAATGGCAAACCACCCAAGCCAAAGATTGCGCTTGAAGTGTTCAAATTCTTGGTTATCTGTTGCAGTATCGATGCGAAATGCCCCAGAAAATTTTCCGATAACGTTTCGTATCAAGTGCCGCCACCAACTTACGGATATACACGATGGTAAGCCTGTCTTTGATCGGGGCCTTTATCCCGACGGCCTTCTTTGTCTCGATCACGCCGGGCATGTGCATGACCCTTGCGCTGACAATGGGAATGACGATTGGCGTGCGCCGTACCGTCTGGATGATGATGGGCGAACTTGTCGGCGTGGGGATTGTCGTGGTGGCCTCGGCCCTTGGCGTTGCAACGGTGATGCTGGAATATCCGGCGGTCTTTGCTGTTTTCAAATATGTGGGTGGCGCCTATCTGGCGTGGCTGGGTATCCAGATGTGGCGTTCGCGAGGACGCATGGCATTTAACGCTGAAATTGATGCCTCCCGCCCGGCAACACCGTTTGCGCTTGCTTCTCAGGGGTTTGTGACTGCGATTGCCAATCCGAAGGGCTGGGCGTTTATGGTGGCTCTATTGCCACCCTTTATCAGTCTGGATCATGCTATCGCGCCGCAGCTTTCCGTGCTGGTGGCAATCATTCTGGTGACAGAACTGATTTGCATGACGCTTTATGCGACCGGCGGCCGGTCGTTGCGACACTTTCTGGAAAAAAGCGGCAATGTCCGTATCCTTAATCGGATCGCCGGGACGCTGATGATTGCGGTCGGGATTTGGCTGGCGTCAAGCTAGGGGCCTATTTGTTTGTAAAACCTCTTTAAATCGGATTATCCTGCCTTATATCGTTGTATAAGTTTATTTGCAGGAAGAGCCATTATGCGCGAATTGCGCTGCATCATTTTCGAGGAAAGCGAGCTGATCAAGGCGCTGGTCGGATATCGCCGCCGCACCGGAAAGCCGTTGCCGCCCGGTCAGATCGGGAGGCTCGAAATTGAAAAATCTCCTGAAATTGCCGCGCGGCTCAATATCATTGCCGATCATGGTGACCCGATAATTGTCCCGGCGGCAGGTGCAGAACTGGCGGCAGCCCTGATTGCCTATTGCATTGATGTGCGCGTGCCGGTACCGGCATCTTCGAAAAAGTCGATTACCATGATTGATGGGCATGTCGCGCTAAAGATCATGAAGCAATAGGGACGACTTTAACGCCCAAAAGAAAAAGCGCGGCATTGGCTGCGCTTTTGCAATTGAGGGCAGGGCGATCAAGGTCGGATCAGTGTTACCACTGCATCATCTTGCCTTTGAGAGCGCCCATGCGTTCGTCTTCATTCTTGAAGCTTTGGCCTGCGGCAATCCCGTCCTGCACCTTTGTCATCATCAGCCATTCCTTGACCTTCATGAAACGTGGGGCAAGGAACTGATATGTATCGCGGACCAGACGCACCGCCGGTGCGCCCCGTTCCAGTGCCATCGTATCCCAGCGTTCAAAAAGCGGTTCCCATGCCCGCAGACGGCGATACAGATCATCGCGCTTGTTGCGGATATACTGGCGCTGGGTCGTGAAGTTACGCAGGACTGACATGATTTCGCCGGTATTGGCGTCAATCTCGTCAAAGCTGGTTTCAAACTTTTTCATCGCATCATCAATAAGGCGAATGACCTGTGTGACCGTTTCCAGAACGCCCTTTTCATGTGCATAGATACGGCGCAGTTCCTGCAGCTTCGTGTCGATCTTTTTCACATTGCGGTACTTGTCGCGCAGCGTTTCGACATAAGAAAGTTCCTCGGCGACCTGATGAACCAGATTGACGACTTCCTCGCGGTTTTCGCGGCCGATATTGAGTTTATCGGCGACTTCGTCGAATGCCTGATTGATCTTTTTCTTGGTGCCGGGGTCTTCGGCGATCTGCATCAGCTGTTCGGGATCAGTGATCAGTTCTTCATTCCCGGACATCCAGGTGACAAGCTGCATGGTCAGGCGGTTATAGGCGATTGCACGGTGATCTTCATCGACATCCCACGACGCCTCGCCCGTCAGAACTTCGAGCGGCAAATCATCGCCGGGGCGCAGCACATTGACGAAATCCAGTGACTTGTCGACAAGGCCGATCAGTTCACCATCATTTGAATCCGGGTCGATCCCGAATTCCTTGCAAACCGCCTTAAGGGGCAGGGATACAACCGATCCTTCGGCCATTTTCAGCACAAAAAGAGCCTCTTCCGAAAGGTCGGACTTTTGGAAATGGCATTCCTCGAACGATTTGAAGACCTTGTGTTCAAGATCAAGTTTCCGTTCGCGCATCGGTTTGTTCATTTATTTGCTCCGCCCGGATTGGTACTGCTGGTCTGATTTATCGTCAGCTCCTGCGATAGGGCTGACGGTCAGTTTATTGCAGCAGCCCCCGGGACTGGTAGTGTCCATATTCTCATACCGATAAGGTTGGGAGAACGTATCGATGTTTCCAGTCTCAACCTGACAGATATGTCACATTATCATAATGCAGGTATTTCTGCCTTCCTGTTTGGCTTGATAAAGGGCGCCGTCAGCACGGTCAACAAACTCCAGTATATTCTCGCCAAGCTTATAAGACGTCAAGCCGATTGAAACGGTTAACTTACCGAAATCCTTGCCTGTTTTCTTGTTGATAATTCTTTGACCTGAAACATTGTCGCGCAATTTGTTGGCAAGCTTCGTGGCGTTTTCCAATGTCGTATCGGGCAGGATGACGGCAAATTCTTCGCCACCGTAACGCGCAACGGTATCCGCCCCTTTGGTCGAATTGACCAGAACCCGTGCAACAGCCTTCAAAACCCCGTCCCCGGCACGATGGCCGTGATTGTCATTGAAGTTTTTGAAATGATCAATATCGATCATCAAAAGGCTTAACGGGGCGCCGGTTTCCATCGTTGTCGTGACCGCATCACGAAGCGATGCATCAAAATTCTTACGGTTGGCTATCCCGGTCAGGGTATCGGTCAATGCATCACGGCGGACCAGTTCCAGTTCGCTGCGAACCCGGCGAACTTCATTGTGGTACTCGTCAAGGCAACCGTTGAATTCACTATAACGGCCATGCGCATCGCGGGTGGCACTTGAAAGTCCGCGTGTGACATCGCGCGCGATTTCAAGCGTGATATCGTCCGAGCTTAACCGATCTGACGCATTGTCGAGATGCTCGCAGAAGCCTTCGGTTTCACGAAGGACGCTGTGAACAGCTTCTTCGACCCGTTCTACCGCAGCCTGTAATCCTTCGACCCCCATATTCAGTCGTTGTTGCAGGGCATGTGTGCCAAGGAATTTGTGGTAAATCCGGAAAACGGTTTCTTCATCCAATTCCTGAGTGTTGCGGATCAAGACCTTGATCAGTTGGCTCAGTTCGGGAATCTCATCGGTCAGATAGCTGTAAAATACGTGATAAACCTGCGGCGTGGGCTGCAGATTCAACTCGGAGATCAGCGTCATGACATTGTGCGCAATGTCGCGTGGATTGGCGATCTTTGTCGTGGCAGTCAATTTATGTTTTCCGATCCGGTCTTCGGCTTAACCTTTTTACCAACTGCTTATGTCCCAATCCGTCCGGAATTATCCGGTTTGCTCGTTTTTTTAATATGTTGTGACTGCGTGCTGCTTTTCACACATTTATTTCTATCTTCAACCGAATTGCCTCTGCTTGTCACGAGAAACCGCGTCAACAATTATGACAAAATCGAACATTCGAAATACGAACGGACAGGGACGCCAGAAATCCTAACGGCTACAGGTGGTTGGTTCTTTTGATTGAATATTGATGTTTTATATTCCCGTTTTATTGTTCGGGGAAAGCATCGTGTATTTGCGGGTGGTACTTCGTGTGGAGCCGGGGCAAGCGCCATGTGATTCGCTTTTGGCCTCTCGTTTGGTTTTGGAAAACTATCGAGGGACTCGGTGCAATAAAGTGATTTCTGACATATGGTGGGGCATTGAAAAACAATCTTTCTATGTTCAATTTTGTGAAAATGTTCACATTTGGCCGTTGCGCCTGATGCGACGGATGGCCCGCTCTGTTGCTTGTTAAATCCGGTATGGCCAGATTGATCCGGCCTGCCTTCTTGCGTGTGGGGGGGCTGAATGGGAATGGTGAAGGATCTGAGGTCGGAAAAATGTGGTTCGAATAATGCCGCTTCCGTCTGAAGCCAAGGGAAATACAAGCGTTTGGGCCGGGTTCACTGATCTTGATCAGGTTGCCAGGCGGTAGCTTGTCACGACAAGGCAGGTCAAAATTGAAATTCGTTCGAAATCAATGTGCCCCCCCGGCGCGATCAGGTTGTGCTGAAAGTTGAACGTCGATCAGCAAGCAATATTCGCAAAATACCGGCTAACCATCAGGGTTGAATAAAGAACTTCAAACACGAATTCGTTGCGTGAAGGTCCAAATTCGCGTAAATGTTGAAACGATGCAGTGCATCTTTGGTCTGTGTTGTTGCCTTCTGGTTGAGGTTTCTAACGCTGGTTCAAAAGCGTATTGCAGGGACGTAACTTAAGCATTTTCCGCGCTTGGGAAATGCGATTACCAAAACTAAGGACGACTACGGATATGGCTACCGGAACGGTTAAGTGGTTCAATGCGACCAAGGGTTATGGCTTCATCACCCCGGACGAAGGCGGCAAGGATGCATTCGTGCACATCACCGCTGTTCAGCGCGCTGGTTTGCAGGGACTTGATGAGGGTCAGAAGGTTCAATTCGAGCTGATTGAAGGTCGTAACGGCCGCATGTCGGCAGAAGAACTCTCCATCATGTAATTTGATTTTGGATTGCAGCTTTTGCTGACAACCGTTAACGCGCCGGTCTCCGGCGCGTTATTCGTTTCAGGGCCTTTTTGCGTTAAATTTGTCTATCACGCCCGTTTCCGACATCGCCATCAGGTTACGCCCCATGACCCGGATCATTTTGCCCGCCCCGCCTAATGTTTCAGACGATGCCGTAATATCTGAGTGGCGCAAGAGTGTGCGCAAGAAGTTGCTGGCATGGCGCGGCAGTATCGATCCGGCCATCCACAGGCAATGGTCCGTATCCGTTTGCAATGGAATGACGGCCATTCTTGCCGAACGGCCAAAGGCGACGGTCGGCTTTTACTGGCCGATCCAGAATGAAATCGATCTGCGCCCGGTGATTGTCGATCATATCGCGCGCGGCGGAAAGGCTGCCTTGCCAGTCGTACCGGCTAAGGCACAGCCGATGATTTTTCATGATTGGACACCGCAAACCGAAATAGCCCCGGGCTTTGCAAGCATTCCCGAACCGGTCGGGACCAAAGAAGCCGTGCCTATCCATGTCATGATCGCGCCACTGGTCGGATTTGACGGTCGTGGCTATCGGTTGGGATATGGTGGCGGATTTTTTGACCGGACACTTGCCGCGATGGCGGTTCGTCCACTTGTTATCGGTGTCGGCTTTGAAGCCACGCGCATCGCCGATATCTTTCCCCATGAATATGACATTCCGGTCGATATCATCCTGACCGAGGCTGGCATACGCCCGGTAAGCGAAAAGGCAACCGGCGATTTCAACAGGGCGGAGGGAGCGTCGCCGCCCTGCTTCCTGTCATCCTGAGCGGGTTATTCGGCGGCCTGTATTTTTTGACGGCCGCTACGTACCGGAACAATATCTTTGCGCGCGGCAAGAAAGTTCGGTCTTGGCTTCGTACCACCAAATGGCGCAACCAGCCTGTTTGACATCGCATTATAAACGAAAAACAGGTTCGACCGCGGGTAGGGGGTGATGTTGTTGCCCGACCCGTGCAGTGTGTTGCATTCGAAAATCAGAACCGACCCGGCGGGGCCGACTGGTGCGACAATCCCGTTCTCATCGACCATTTCCGAGAGGTTTTTCTGATCAGGAGTGCCGATTTCCTGTATCTTGAGCGAGTTTTTGTAGTTCTGATCGGGAGTTTCTCCGACGCAGGAAATGAACTTTTTATGCGATCCCGGGATCAGCATTAACGGGCCATTATGGGCCGAGTTATCCGTCAAAGTGATCGACATCGAAAGGGCACGCATGCGGGGCATGCCGTCTTCGGTGTGCCAGGTTTCAAAATCCGAATGCCAGAAGAATTCCTTGCCTTTGAAGGCAGGTTTGAAATTGACCCGTGATTGATGAATATAAACATCGTCATCAAGGAAATGTTCGGCAATCGCGACCAAGCGGTCATCTGATATCAGCTTCGAAAACACATCGCTTTTGTCATGAACACGGAAAACGCTACGGACTTCGTCGCTGCCCGGTTCCGAGATGACCTCTTCGTCGGTCGGGTCGGAATTTTCGACCAGCCCTGCCTCGCGGCGGAGCTTGGCGATTTCCCCATCGCTGAAAACATTTTTCAGAAACAGAAATCCGTTCTTTTCATAAAACTTCTCATCCTCGGCCGTGATCATCGGGCAATGGCCATGATCGGACCAGATTACCGGATCAACACGATCGATGATGGTCGGATGGGAAGCGTTTCGGGATCGGTACATATCGGTAAGCATCTCATGCTCCTTTGTTGCCAAATGTGCATTCGTTGCCTGTGATTTGTCACAGATCGTGATAGCCCAACGTGCCGCATAGGCGGCAGGTTCCAAAAAGCGTGAAATATCTTTTCTCTGCGTTCCCGGCTTTCCTGCCTGACAGGAAAAGGACTGTTGCACCACATAAGACAATCACGGCTTTGTGCTGCAAAAAAAAATCGTAAAGGTTCGGGATATGCAGATCAGAAAGATGGCTGGGGAACCTGGACTCGAACCAGGACTAGCGGAGTCAGAGTCCGCGGGTCTACCATTAACCTATTCCCCAGCAGGGGTTTTGGTGCGATTTACTGTTCGGTACATATTTGTACGAGACGAACCTCACCATAGCTTGCAAAGCAAGCAAAGGCTGGCTGGGGAACCTGGATTCGAACCAGGACTGACGGAGTCAGAGTCCGTAGGTCTACCGTTAACCTATTCCCCAACAGAGCCTTGAACGCTGTGTGGCGTGGGCCGCTATTTATTAAACCGATGGCACTTTGGCAAGACCTTTTTTGCCCGTTACGTCTTTGGGCACGGGGGTGAAGCCGCTGCTCCATGAGTTAAATGCATACGGGATTTGCCTTGTGCAACATTGTCGGTAAACTCATATGTGTGATTCGCGGGAACGTCATATAATTGTCGTGTTGATGCGATCAAAGAATTTGTAACCGACAAGCAAGGCAGATCAGAGCAGGTGAAACAGGTATCTCCCCATAGCGACACGCACAGGGCTATCCGCCCTGAAGGCGGTGCTGCCATGGCCGGAAATGCCGTGATGGATGCGCCGTGCGTTGTGCCATCATCGAGTTTGCCTGCCGACAGCCTTGTTGTGGATCGCCCGCTGCACCCCACGACCAGTCATCCCCCGCTTTATGCCGCGATTGATCTGGGCAGTTCGAATTGCCGTCTGCTGGTCGCGCGCCCTTGCAAAGACGGGTTCAAGGTGATTGACGCGTTTTCGCGCGTTGTGCGTCTTGGCGAAGGTGTGCGGGAAAAAGGTTATCTTTGTCAGGCGGCAATGGATCGCGCGATTGACGCGTTAAAGGTCTGTTCGAAAAAACTGCGCAAGCATCCCGGTGCAAAACTGCATGCGGTGGCGACAGAAGCCTGTCGGACGGCCAAAAATCGCGATGAATTTGTCCGGAAGGTCTTTGACGAAACTGGTATTGAACTTAAAATCATCAATCCGGACGAAGAAAGCCGTTTGGCACTTCAGGCCTGCTCTGCCTTGCTTGACGAGCGCCCATATGCGGTGGTGTTTGACATTGGCGGTGGCAGCACGGAAATCTGCTGGATCAAGGTCGACAATATGGGCCAGACCCAGTGCATTGAAACGCTTTCGATGCCCTGCGGGGTTCTGTGCCTGACCGAACGTTATGCCGGGATCGAGCAGCGCCGCGAACGGTTCGAAGCAATGCGCACTGAAATTCGCGACCGCCTGCGCGATTTCGCCAGCCGCAATTGCTGCTCGGATATTCTTGACGATGGCAAGGTGCAGATGGTTGGTACATCGGGCACCGTGACCACATTCTGCGGTATTGCGCTTGGCCTTGAACGGTACGAACGTCACAAGGTTGATGGATCGGATTTGCGGTTCGATGATGCGGAACGCGTCACCGAATTGCTGCTGCGCATGGAAGCTGACAAACGCAAAGGCCATCCCTGCATCGGGAATCAGCGGGCCGAGCTGATGGATGCGGGGGCGGCGATCTTTGCCGCGATTCGCGATATCTGGCCCTTGGCGACGCTAAAAGTTGCCGATCGTGGCCTTCGCGAGGGAATCTTGGTCGATTTGATGCGCGCAGACGGTCATGCTATTGACCCGTGCGATGCGCGACGTCATACAGTGTCCCATATCTCGGCCAATCCATGATCGGCATCGCGCCATCGGATCGTACTGGCCTTTAACACGTTTCAGTTCAGGTAAAGAACATGACCGACAATAGCAGCGGAAAAGGCGGGACGCGCCGCCGCAAGGGTTCAGCCATTGCTGCGATCGATACCGGCGCACGGCGCGGGCTGCGGACGCGCGTCAAAAGTGCCAAGGGACGCAAGATTTCCTCGACCCGCTGGCTCGACCGGCAACTGAACGATCCCTATGTGCAGGAAGCCAAGCGCCTTGGCTATCGGTCGCGTGCGGCCTTCAAGCTGATTGAAATCAACAATCAGTTCGATCTGCTGCGTCCGGGCATGCGCATTGTCGACCTTGGCGCGGCACCGGGCGGCTGGACGCAGGTTGCGGTTGACATGGTCGGTTCAAAACAGGGACGCGGTCAGGTCGTCGGGCTTGATATTCTGGAATGGGAAGGTCTTTCCGGTGCAACCTGTTTGCAGGCCGACTTCCTTGACCCGGCAGCACCCGACATGATCAAGCAGGCCCTTGATGGGCCGGTTGATGCTGTGATTTCCGATATGTCGCCCGAAACCACCGGCCATCGCCAGACCGACCATATCCGTATTATCGATCTGGTCGAACATGCATTGCTGTTTGCCGAAGAAGTTCTGGCACCGGGCGGTATTTTCATCGCCAAGGTGTTCAAGGGCGGTACGGAAAATGATCTTTTGAATCGGGTCAAAAAGAACTTCCGCGTATCCAAACATGCCAAACCACCGGCATCACGCCCCGAAAGCCCGGAAGCTTATCTGATTGCAACCGGCTTCCGCGGGCAGAACAATGCCGCCGATGACATTGCCAATGCAGAGTTGCGCGAAGACGACGGCTGGTCGCCGGTCGGCTAAGTTCATGAAAAGGTAAAATGCAAAGCGCGCCACAAGATCGGCGCGCTTTTTTATTTGCAAAAATTCGCTTTCATCCCGCTTGGGTTGTGTCGCGGGTGAAATATTCCGCAATCCGATTGCGCTAAGTCAAGAAGTGGCAATCCGGCATCTTCTATACATTGGTCTAGCAAATAGTCTCCGCACCGGATGAAATTGACGCAGAATTGCGCGACCCGGGCGGGGTTTCGCTATGTCAGGATCGGTTGTGGGACCATTGATCCGTGAACGGGGTGCAATTGATGAAACAGGATCAGCTTTTTCTGACCGGTGTTGAACGTCATTTTGGCGATAATGAAATTATCGTCAGCAAGACCGACACCAAGGGACGTATTACTTACGCAAATGATGTCTTTCTGCGGGTCGCAGGATATCGTGAAAAGGATATTCTGGGCCAGCCGCACAGCATTATCCGCCATCCCGACATGCCGCGCTGCGTGTTCGCCTTACTGTGGGACACGATTTCCAAGGGGCGCGAGATTTTCGCCTATGTGATCAATCGCTCGGCGAACGGGGATCATTACTGGGTGCTGGCCAATGTCACACCGACCTTCGGGCCGAATGGCAATATCGTTGGTTATCATTCCAATCGTCGGGTACCTCGCCGCGAAGCGGTTGAACAGGTTATCCCGCTTTATGCCGATCTTCGTGCAGAAGAAGAACGCGAACGTAATCGCAAGGACGGCATGGCGCGCAGTACACAAAAACTTGGTAATCTTCTGGGGCAGGCAGGCATCGACTATGATCAGTTTGTTTTCACTCTCTAATCTGCGACGGATTTTGATTTCTGGCCTGATGCTGGCCTTTGGTCTGATTGGTGCACTTCTGATGGCGCCAACGCATGCACCGTTTGTTTCTTTGATTGCGACGATTGCGCTTCTGGTCATGGCGTTGATTGGTGCGGTTGCCATCACGCGTCACAAGCGGATCATTGATGAACTGTACGATATCGTCCATGACGCTGCCGATGGAAAAATGGGTGTCAGGGTCAATAATCGTCAAACACAGGGTTATCTTGCGCCCCTGCAAAATGCGGTGAACCAGTTGCTTGACCTGACCGAGGCGTTCGCCAAGGAAGCCGCAGGTGCCATGGGCCATGCATCGCGGGGATCCTATTATCGCAAAATCCTGCCAAGGGGACTGCGCGGTGATCTGATCGGCTATGCCGGGACGGTCAATGCCGCCCTTGATGCCATGCATGAAAAAACCAGAAACTTCAGCGATAGCGCCGGGCGTATCGGTGATGATATCCAGTCGGTGGTTGGTTCGGTCTCGAACAGTGCAAAACAGCTAAGTGACAGTTCCGATTTTCTGTCCCGGCAGGTCAGTCGCATCGCCGAACAGGCCAACGATATGCGCCTTGCTGCCGATGACAGTACCGAGGCCCTGAACGGCATCGCGGTTGCCACCGAACAATTCAGTGCCTCCATTCGTCAGATCGGCGCGCAGATCAATGGTTCCGCCGAACTGGCCGAAGCCGCGGTTAGCCGGGCCCGTGTTGCCGATAATCACATCACGCGTCTTGATGACATGGCGCTTCGCGTGACCAAGGTGGTCGAACTGATCACCGATGTCGCCGATCAGACCAATCTTCTGGCCCTGAACGCCACCATAGAGGCCGCCCGTGCCGGCGAAGCAGGCAAGGGTTTTGCCGTTGTCGCGACCGAGGTCAAAAACCTGGCGTCCCAGACATCGCGTGCCGCCGAACAGGTGATTGGTGAAATCGGCGAAATGCAGTCAATGACCCGCGAAGCCGTTTCATCGGTGCGCGAGATCAATGAAAAGATCAGCGAAATCGATAGCGGTGCGCGTCTGGTTGCCGAAGCCGCCCGCGAACAGACCGAAGTTGTCGGTGCGATCAGTGACCGGATCGATCAGGCGGTGCGACGCATGCAAACCATTGCGGCCATCCTTGCTGACGTTGCCAGCGGCACGACCGAGTCCGGCTCTGTCGTCCTGCAACTCCATAGCGAGGCGACAAATCTTCTGGGGCAGGCCGATTCACTTGATGGTGATGTACGCCGGTTTATCGACAAGGTGCTCAACGTTCCGGATGCTGCGACCGCGTAAAACAGGGGCGGGCGGCTTTCGCGATTGCGGCAAACGCTTGGTCTGCCTTGCAAAATTCGGGGGTGATCCGGGCATAAAAATGGGGCTGCGCCAGATAGCAGCCCCATCTACCAGTTTCTAACGGAACTGCCCGGATAATGCAGCAATAAAATAACAGGGCTGCTATGGGCGCAGAAAACTTGGCATAAAGGCCATAACGTGTATAAGTTCCGCGCCAACTCAGATTAACGAGGTGGCCCCATATGACCCGCATTGCAGAAGCCCTGACGTTTGATGACGTTTTGATCAAACCCGCCGCCAGCGAAGTGCTGCCGGCACAGGTGCAGACCAATACCCGCATTACCAAAAATATCGACCTGCGCATTCCGCTTCTGTCGTCCGCAATGGACACAGTGACCGAAAGCCCGATGGCGATTGTTATGGCGCAGCATGGTGGTATGGGGGTCATTCACAAGAACCTCGATATCGCACAGCAGGCCGAACAAGTTCGCCGCGTAAAGAAATTTGAATCCGGTATGGTCGTCAACCCGATCACCATTCACCCGGATCAGACGCTCGCCGATGCGCTGGACCTGATGGACATCAACCACATTTCCGGTATTCCGGTTGTTGAACGCGCCAGCAACAAGCTGGTCGGCATTCTGACCAACCGCGATGTGCGTTTTGCGTCCAACCGTTCGCAACCGGTTTCCGAACTGATGACCCACGAAAATCTGGTTACGGTAACGGAAAATGTCGAAACCGAAGAAGCCAAAAAACTTCTGCACCAGCATCGCATTGAAAAGCTTCTGGTGGTTGACGAAGCCTATCGCTGCACCGGCCTGATTACCGTCAAGGACATCGAAAAAGCCAAATTGCACCCGAATGCGTGCAAGGATGAAAGCGGTCGTCTGCGTGTTGCCGCGGCAACCGGCGTTGGCGAAAGCGGCTTTGAACGTGCGATGGCGCTGGTTGAAGCCGGTGTTGACGTACTGGTCATTGATACCGCACATGGCCATTCCGCCGGTGTGATCAAGGCAGTCGAATATATAAAATCAAAGATCGGCAATACCCAGATCATCGCCGGTAACGTTGCCACCCCCGAAGCCGTCAAGGCACTGGCCGAAGCCGGTGCGGACGCGGTCAAGGTCGGCATCGGTCCGGGGTCGATCTGCACCACCCGCATTGTTGCCGGTGTGGGTGTGCCGCAATTGACGGCCATCCTTGAATGTGCGGAAATCGGTCACAAGCTTGACGTTCCGATCATCGCCGATGGCGGTATCAAGTTTTCGGGCGACATTGCCAAGGCAATGGCCGCCGGTGCCAGCACCTGCATGGTTGGCTCGCTTCTGGCCGGTACCGACGAAGCGCCAGGCGAAGTCATCCTGTATCAAGGCCGTTCGTACAAATCCTATCGCGGGATGGGTTCGGTCGGTGCGATGGCACGCGGGTCTGCGGACCGTTACTTCCAGCAGGACGTTCAGGATAACCTGAAACTCGTCCCCGAGGGCATCGAAGGCCGCGTCCCTTACAAGGGCCCGGCTGGTCAGATCATCCATCAGATGGTTGGCGGTCTTAAGGCATCGATGGGCTATACCGGTTCGGCAACGCTTGCCGATTTCCGTGAACGGGCCCAGTTCGTTCGCATCACCAATGCGGGCCTGCGCGAAAGCCATGCCCATGACGTGACCATCACCCGCGAGGCCCCGAATTACCGTCCTGGTAACTAATCGGGGCACGCTGATCAATTGGCTGGGCTGCCTTGCGCTTGTCGCTGTTGGCGAATGGCCCAACCCGTGATATCAGCGGGCACAAATTTCAGGTGACGGCAGGCAATCCTGCCGTCATCGCCTTTTTTATCGTATGGTGTTTGCTTGAGTTCCCATATCGGGACAGGAACATCACACTCAGACAGGTTGGACATTCGTTTTGAAACCCGGTGCACGTATCGCGGCTGTCATTGAACTTTATGATGGCTGGACCCAGACCAGAGACGACGCAGACCGCGTCATTTCCGGCTATTTTGGCAATCGCCGTTATATCGGTGGTGGCGATCGTCGCGAGATCAGCGAACGTTTCTATAACCTGATCCGTCATCAGGCGCGTCTGGGCTGGTGGCTTGCCGAATGCGGATATGAGTTTCAGGATGGTCGTGCGCGCATGATCGCCGAACTGGTCTTGCAGGACAAACGCAAGGCCGAAGATATTTCAAGCATGTTCAATGGTGAAGAATTCTGCCCGAACCCGCTGCATCCGGCAGAAAATCATCTGATCAACAAGCTGACCGGTAAAACCCTTGACCATGACGGGCAGCCGGGCGCAGTCAAAACCGAATTGCCGAAATGGCTGTATGCCGAGCTGCTAAAGCTCCATCACGAAAATCTTCCGGCGGAAATGGTGGCCTATAATCAGCCTGCCAAGCTCGATCTGCGTGTCAACCGCCTGCGTGGTACGGTCGAGGACGCCATCAAATCGCTTCAGGCCGATGGCATCCACAATATCGAAAAGCTTCCCTATGCACCGAACGGCCTGCGTCTGCCGCTTGGCGTCAATATGCTGGTCACTGCGGCTTACAAGGATGGCCTGATCGAAATTCAGGATGAAGCATCGCAGATTTGCGTGCGTCTGGTCGATGCCAAGCCGGGCATGCATATCCTTGATATGTGTGCGGGCGGTGGCGGCAAGACGCTTGGCATGGCATCCGACATGCGCGGCAAGGGCCGTATCCTTGCCTGCGATACCCATGGCGGTCGTCTGGATAATTCGCGCAAACGTGCCAAACGTGCCGGTGCCGGGGACTGCATCCAGCAGCGCATCATTTCCGATGAACGTGATAGCTGGCTTCGCAATAAATCCGGTTTCTTTGATCGTGTTCTGCTTGATGTTCCCTGTTCGGGGCTTGGCACCCTGCGCCGCAACCCGGCGCTGCGCTGGCGCATCGGGCAGCGCGATATTCGCACGCTGATGGCAAGCCAAAGCAAGATTTTGAAGGCCGGTGCGGCAAAGGTCACCAAGGGCGGGCGTCTGATTTACGCGACCTGTTCGATCATGCCCGAAGAAAACGAACGCCTGATCGAAACCTTCATGCGTGATCGCAAGGATTTCCGACCGGTCCCGGTCAGTGAAATCTGGCCCGACGCCCCGAAATCCGTTCCGGTCCCCGGTGGCAAGGACAAGCCGTGGCTTCGCCTGTCGCCTAATGTTCACGGTACGGACGGTTTCTTTGTTGCGGTGTTTGAACGCACAGCCAAAGGCAAGGTGAAATAATGACAATGGCGGCCATGGTCATCGCAAACAACCCGATGTCCGATGCCGCCCTTGGTCTGCTTGCAAACTGTAAAATTGCGGCAAGAAAAATGGCCCTGTCCCGAATGGGGACAGGGCCAGTTCTTTCCACAAGTGCATTTTACCGTGAACGCGATGTGAAGATTGGATCTTCCACAGTTTACCCGACCGGTTTTTTATTCCGTCTTGGGCGCAGTTTCGCCACCGGAGGTGCCGCCATCATCCTGCGGCATCAGTTCCAGCGGGCTGCTATCTTCGCCTGCATTGCCATCAAGACCCTTCATGCCCGGAACTTCCTGATTGTCGTCCGGCAGGACGGTGTTCGGCGCTTCGCCGGTTTCGGCTGCCGGGGCATCAGGTGCCGGGGTCATGGTGTCGCTCTTCTCGGTACCGGTTTCAGTGCCAAACAGCGACGCAGGGTTATTGCTCTCGGACTGGGTCATTGCAATGGCCGTTGCCGCACCGGCGACCAGAAGAAGGCCAGCGACGGCAAGCGCGATTTTACTGCCTTTGTTCTGTGTCATTTGTCTGTGTCCCTTTGCATGGTCAAACTTGATTTGCTCATGATTTCTGATTCTGTCGGACGCGGTTATCTCCGTGCTCCGTTGGAAACCAAGTTACAGACGCATTGCGCAGGAAAAAGGGACCAATTGTGCTCTTTTCGGGGGCGTTCCGGCAAGAAAAGGCCGCAATTGTCCCCAAATGCCGGAATTCGGCATCAGAATTTCATGAATGCATCCCAAGGTAACCGTTTGCGCCGGGTTGCCGAGACGGATGGTTTGGCGTATGTACGGCGCAACCCCATACTCGACGGAGATACGGCCCGATGACAGATCGCGTGCTGATTATTGATTTTGGATCGCAGGTCACCCAGCTGATTGCACGCCGCGTGCGCGAAAGCGGTGTCTATAGCGAAATCCACCCCTTCAACAATGTCTCGGATGCTTTCCTTGACGAATACGCGCCCAAGGCCGTGATCCTGTCTGGTGGTCCGGCATCGGTCCATTGGGACAAGGCACCCTCGGCTCCGGCAAAGGTCTTTGAACTTGGCGTGCCGGTGCTTGGCATCTGCTATGGTCAGCAGACCATGGTCAATCAGCTTGGCGGCAAGGTCGCAACGTCCGATCACCGCGAATTCGGTCGTGCCTTTGTCGATGTGATCGAAGACTGTGCACTGTTCACCGGCATCTGGGCCGAAGGTGCACGCGAACAGGTCTGGATGAGCCACGGCGACCGCGTCGATGCCCTTCCTGACGGGTTCCGCGTTGTTGGTAAATCCGAAGGCGCACCATTTGCTGCCATCGCCAATGACGACAAGAAATTCTATGCCGTCCAGTTCCACCCCGAAGTGGTCCACACCCCGCATGGTGCGCAGCTGCTTAAAAACTTCACGCATGGTGTTGCCGGTTGCTCTGGCGACTGGACGATGAACGCTTATAAAGACGACGCCATTGCCAAAATCCGCAAACAGGTCGGCGATGGCAAGGTCATTTGCGGTCTTTCAGGCGGTGTTGACAGCTCCGTCACCGCGGTTCTGATCCACGAAGCGATTGGCGATCAGCTGACCTGCGTGTTCGTTGATCATGGTTTCATGCGCTCGGGCGAGGCCGATCAGGTGGTCACCCTGTTCCGTGACCATTACAACATTCCGCTGGTCCATGTTGATGCCTCGGAAACCTTCATTGGTGCGATCGAAGGCGAAATCGATCCGGAAACCAAACGCAAAACCATTGGTCGCCTGTTCATCGAAGTCTTCGAAGAAGAGGCTAGGAAAATCGGCGGTGCTGATTTCCTTGCTCAGGGGACCCTTTACCCGGACGTCATCGAAAGCGTGTCTTTCACCGGCGGCCCGTCGGTCACCATCAAGTCACACCACAATGTCGGCGGCCTTCCGGAACGCATGAACATGCAACTGGTCGAACCGCTGCGTGAACTGTTCAAGGACGAAGTCCGTGACCTTGGTCGTGAACTGGGCCTGCCCGACAGCTTTGTTGGCCGTCACCCGTTTCCTGGCCCGGGCCTTGCCATCCGTATCCCCGGCCAGCCGATCACGCGCGAAAAGCTCGATATCCTGCGCAAGGCCGATGCGATCTATCTCGAAGAAATCCGTAATGCCGGTCTCTATGACGCCATCTGGCAGGCCTTCGCTGTGCTGCTTCCGGTCCGTACCGTTGGCGTGATGGGCGATGGTCGCACCTATGATTATGCCTGTGCGCTGCGCGCGGTCACCTCGACCGACGGCATGACCGCCGACTTCTTCGCCTTCCCGCCGGAACTCCTTGGCCGCATCGCCAACCGGATCATCAACGAGGTCAACGGTATCAACCGCGTCACTTATGACTACACCTCGAAACCACCGGGAACGATCGAGTGGGAATAAGCTTTCCGATCACCAGAAACAACAAACGGCGCGTCCATTGGGCGCGCCGTTTTTACTTCTTGCTGAATCTATCTTGATAGGAAGTAAGAGGTTATAACTAATACTTTATCTGCTTGTGCTAACTACGTCAGGAAAATAGGGATGACTTTCGGCCCTGTTGTTTTGGATCTTCTTGAGACAGTTTTGACAGAAAGTTGGGAATTTCACGACCAGTTAGACAAGTTTGTCATCCGGTCTGGCGTTCCAAGGAAATGGCTCGACGATGCGAGGTCAAGAGCTGAGCAAAGAGCACAAAACTCTCGGCGAGAATATGAGCGAGCACCAAAAAGGTTTGTTGTGCAAGAGCTTCTGGAACTTGCGCAAGGGCAAAAGGATTCAGGGCAGAAAGCTATTAGCAATCTCGTTTCTTTTGCTGTGAAACTTGATGAAAGTGGATTCCCAGTCCGAGCGAAAGAGGCATTGAGTGGATTACGAGAACAGTTTGAGATCGCGCAATCGATTAGAAAAGAAAATGAAAAAGCAGAGCAACGGAGGAAAGAAGAAGGCATACAAAGAAAGAAAGACCAAAAATACGAGCAGAAAGAGGCAACCAGAGCAGAGATTTTGAATGAATTTAACTTGCTAGTGGTAGAAGAAAACTCTCAGAAAAGAGGTTATGCGCTAGAACAGTTACTAAAAAAATTATTTGAGTTGGAGGGGCTTTCGCCACGGGGGTCCTTCCGCAATAAAGGTGAGCAAATTGATGGTAGTTTTGAATGGCAAGGCCATACCATTGTTCTTGAGGCAAAATGGGTATCCTCACCTGTCTCTGGAGCGGAGTTTGGAGCTTTCATCTCGAAAATTAGCGGTAAAAGTGCAAATACGCGTGGATTGTACGTTTCAGTGAATGGTTACTCGACCGAAGCTCTTGAGGGTCTCCAAACAAAAGGCGAGTTAAGATTTGTAAGTATCGATGGGGCCCATTTGTATCGCGCGTTACAGCCAGGTCAGAGCCTAAGTGCAATTTTGCGTTTGGTCTGGCGTCATGCAGATGAGACTGGAAGTTCTTACTTGCCAGTAAGCAATATTTAGTTGAATCACTGATTTTCAATAGTTGGCCATTGGCCCATCCGAGCCGCAATCCCCTGTCGAATTGCATGCATTCGATAGCACCTGCTGAACGCTTCGCTGCCAGTTAAAGGTCAG
The DNA here is from genome assembly GCF_001858545.1 of Thalassospira sp. MIT1004. Lineage (NCBI taxonomy): Bacteria > Pseudomonadati > Pseudomonadota > Alphaproteobacteria > Rhodospirillales > Thalassospiraceae > Thalassospira > Thalassospira sp. MIT1004. The sequence goes on from NZ_MCAO01000042.1 coordinate 111,090, forward strand.
GCAGGAAGATAGCGACAGGGTCGCAAGTAGTGCGGCGATAAGGGCAAGGTGGCGCATGGTGGCCCCCCGTTTCCTTTGGATGGTTCAGGCCAGTATCAGACGACGACATTATACCAGAACCCGGTCGCAATGTCGTCGGCGCAGAGTTTACAGGGCGAAGCCCGCAATCAGATCTTTTTGACGAATTCGGATTTAAGCTTCATCGGGCCAAATCCGTCGATCTTGCAATCGATATTGTGGTCGCCTTCGACAAGGCGGATATTTTTGACCTTGGTGCCGACCTTAAGCGGTTGAGACGCGCCCTTGACCTTCAGATCCTTGATGATCGAAACCGTATCGCCGTCAACAAGCACATTGCCATTGGCATCCTTGTATTCGGTTTCGTCTCCGCCCGTTGCGGTTTGCTGCGACCATTCATGGGCGCATTCCGGGCAAATCAGCAATTCGCCATCTTCGTAGGTATAGGGCGACTGGCATTTGGGGCAGGGGGGTAACGTGCTCACGGCAGATCCTTGGGTAAAAGCGTTAAGTCATGACCCTACCCGTTCCGGTTTGGCCGCCTATCTCGTAACGCCCGAAACCCGACTTGTCGAGAGTTTGCGCCGACAATTACGACCAGAATAATTGCAAGGCAAAGACAAGCATCGCAAACAGGCTGACAAAATAGGCAATGGATCGCACGCCATTGATCCCCGGAACGCGCGTGATTCCGGCAAAATAGAACCCGGTATGGGCAAGGCGGGCGATGGTAAAGACAACCGCGCAAGCCACGGTGACAGTGTTTGAAATACCGATGGCGTGCGCGACCAGAACGATGATCGCAAACGGCACCAGATTTTCCAGATGGTTCTGATGGGCACGAAGGCCGCGGGCGGCCAAGCCCTGCCGTTCGGGCAGGTTGTCGCGATTGCCCATCAGGCGTTTGCCACCGACCTGCCTGCCATAGGACCAGTTGTAAACCCACGGAAATGCAAGGCAGAAAAGAGCATTGAGGACGAGAAGGGCAAATTCGATTGGCAAGGAAATACCTTTGAGTGGTGGCGTTTCCCTGCCATACGCAGGAAGAAGGGAAAGCGATCACACTTTTGTGCAATGAAGCTTGCGCATTCAGCCAAAGGTGATCGCCTGTAATTGCTTATTCTTCGGCAGCCTTGCGAAGGGCCGGAAGCCCGACACCAGCCGTTTCAAACCCGCCATCGGCGGCGATCACCTGACCGGTAACGTAGCTCGCTTTGTCGGAGCATAGAAACGCAATCACTTCGGCGATTTCGCGTTCGCTGCCATACCGGCCAAGCGGCATGGCATCAAGATAGGCTGATATGATTTCCGGCGAATGGACAGCCATGGCAAGCTTGGTCTTGACCGGGCCGGGGCAGACGCAATTGGCTCGAACACCAAAATCACCAAGCTCGATCGCCTGTTGTTTTGTCAGATGAATGACAGCGGCCTTCGATGTGCCATAGGCCACCCGGAGGGTTGATGCCCGAAGCCCGGAAATCGAGCCGATATTGACAATCGCACCCTTGGTCTGCTTGAGCGCTGGGATTGCCGCCTGCGAAACAAGAAAGACCCCATCAAGGTTGGTTTCCATGATCCGGCGCCACGCGCTGAAATCAGTTTCATGGATCGGCAGGAAATCGGCAACCCCGGCATTATTGACGACCGCATCAATCTGTCCGAACTCGGTCAGGACCTCGTCGATCATCAGATCGACCTGTTCGGGGATCGATACGTCATATTCAAATGCCTTGGCATTTGCGATATCGCGACATGCGCTGCGAAGTTCCGCGCTGTCGCGGTCAATCATCGCAACCTGCCAGCCCTGTTCGATAAAAAGATGTGTGGTGGCGAGTCCGATGCCGCGTGCGGCACCTGTTACGAGGGCAACCTTGTTTTCCATTCACGTCTTCCCTGATAACAGCCGTTAAACAGGCTGCTTTGTTTCTTATGAAGGACGCCCCGTGTTAACCGGGCCGTCATGATCACAAGAGCTTACAGGTCGTCGGCAACGAATTCCAGAAGATCACCGGGTTGGCAATCAAGTTCCCGGCAAATTGCGGCAAGTGTTTCAAACCTGACCCCGCGCACCTTGCCCGATTTCAGAAGCGACAGGTTCTGTTCGCTCACCCCGATCCGCGCGGCGAGGTCCTTGGACTTCATCTTTCGCAGGGCAAGCATCACGTCAAGCCGGACAATGATCGCCATCAGACGAAGCTCCTGTTCTCGTCCTCGATCCGGGTGGCTTCTCCCAATACCCAAGCAATCACCAAAAGCAACCCGCCCAGAAACAGGGTGCTGGCCTCGGCATCGCTGAGCCCGATAGACAGCATCCTTTCGCCTTCAGGGCGGGTTATGGTTGCCAGTACGGATGTCAGTGCGCCTGAAAGCGGCTTGATCAGGGTTTGCGCCATAAGGGCCACGGAAAATGCTTTCAGATGGGCAATCGGGGCAGGCTGGAAAATATGGTTTTCGGCAAAGGACAGGAACATCTTGCGCAATCGCCAAAGCCCATAGGCCATAACAAGTGTCGGCAGCATCATCGATGCCATCACGGCATATTTCTGCCATCCGGAAAGGGCGCGCAATTCTTCAATGCTGATGGTCATCTGGCTGGCGCTGGTATCAACCCAGCCATCGACATGCCATATCAGCGGCACGAGACAGATTTCGAAAACAACGCCGATAAGGCACACCCAGCCAAGAATGCGGCTGACGGTGCGGACATTTTTCAGGGTGTCGGACATGACGGGGCTCCATTCGGAAACAATCGGGGGACATTTTAATGACGAATCAAATTCATTAATTAAAGTAAAACATGAATTTTTTATCGAAATGAGTCAATCCGGATTTTTGTCCGTAGTCGCGCTTTGATCGTCAGGCGGGCGATGCCCGGCCAAAATTCAGACAAAAAAAATGCAGCCGGGGCGGTTGAAACACCCGGCTGCAGGAGGAATGGCGGGGAGGGGAGGAAAACCCGCCAGGGAAGAGAGGGAGACGAAAAAGTCTGGCTGCTTCCAGCGCGGCGTCGTTAATGCCGTTTGGAAGAGATCATCGCGTCCCACGCACCTTGCAAACGTTGTTTGGCTTCACGAAAACGCTGCAGGGATTCTTGCGGGATATCACCGCTATGATCCTTGATCTCGCTCCAGGCGGCATCCATGTCATCCCACGCTTGAACAACCTCGCTTGGCAATTGTTCAAGCCCGGCTTCGGATTCCTTGCAATGTGCAGCAAGGCCGAACTCCCAATCCTTGAATTCCTGATGGAGCTTGGCGTGCTCCGGAAGGGGACGGGCTGTCATGGGAGCCTCCTTTTGCTTTTCCAGACAGGTTCAATCTGGCGTGTAATCATGTCATCGATTTGCAATGAAAAGGCGATTTTGGGGCATTTGGGTTGCCGGACCTGAAACCGGTCATTTACCCACCATGTTGTCCCATGCCTTTTCAAGCTTTGCAGTTGCCTTGTGGAATTGCTGCGCGGTGGCGTTGCTTGCGCTTTCACCCTCGGATTTAAGCTTTTCCCAAGCCTCGTTCATTTCGTCATATGGGCCGGAAACTTCCTTGGGCAGGTTGCCGACCTGCATGTTGTTGTCCTTGCAATAACCGGCAACATTCTTTTCCCAGCTATCGCGCGACTGCTGCAGATTAAAAAGATCAAGTGCAGTTTGCTCTTGCATCGCTGTTTCTCCTCGGTTTCAGGGGCACATTTGATGGTGTCTTGTCCATGAAACGCCTCCTCATGGCCGGGGTTCCATGGCAACCGCGATCAAGTCCCCTTGCCAAGTCATTCAGGGCATGGAAAATAGGGGCATGTCACAAAGCAAAACAAATTCCCGCAAAGTCGAAATTGCCCCGACGCGTCCCGTGATCGCCCGGGATGAAAACGGCGACGATTGTCAGGAATGCGATACAGCCGCACGTCTTGGCCTTTCCACCGAACAGGGGGAAGCCGTAACGCGTGACGCGTCGCGTGCGACTGGTCATAACCTGTCGCTGCCCGATATCGAGGCGGCGGCAAAAATCTTTGCGCTTTTGGGGGATGCCGGGCGGTTGCAGCTTGTTCTGCGCTGCATGGAAAAACCGCAAACCGTCGGCGAACTGGCCGAGGCATCAGGTATGTCACAATCGCTTACCAGTCATCATCTGCGTCAGTTGCGCGATCAGCGCATTCTGGCATCGGAACGAAACGGGCGTCATATCTTCTATCAGATTGATGACGAACATATTTCCCGTGTTGTTCGGGACGTCTTTGCCCACGTCACGCACGATTAGGCCTTCTGCCCCGGGGTTTGGGGGCGGATCGACAATCGGGCGAATATGTTCGACGAATGATCACCCGGCCTGCGTGGTTTTCACATTGCACTTGCGCCAAATTACCGTCATAAACGAATGGCTTGGTTTTTCCCGCTCTGCTCGGGGTTGGGAAACGAAGAGGGAATTTGGAAAGCCGTCTGTTTTACGGCCAAAGCCAAAGCCGCCCCCGCGACTGTATGCGACGAGTGCCCGCCATCATACCACTTGCGAAAGCAGGGAAGGTCGGCGACGCATGATGACCCGCAAGCCAGGAGACCTGCCAGGCATGGACCCGAACCGACTGTCGGGTGTGACAGCAAAGGAGATTTCTATGACCACGCAGACCGCGGCATTTGCCGCTTCGAAAAAATCCGTTCTTCTGCCGATCCTTGCCTGCGCCGTTTTTGGCCTTGCCGTTGTATTTGTCACCGGCCACGTTCAGGCGGACCTGCTTCATGACGCGGCACACGATGTGCGCCACGCGACCGGCTTCCCCTGCCACTAAGTCATGTTCACACGCATAGTAACCAGCGCGTTGTTCGCTGGTGCTGCAGCGGGGCTTATTGCGGCCCTGCTACAGCTGTATTTTGTGCAGCCCGTTTTGCTGCATGCGGAGCTGTATGAAACCGGTGCCCTTGTGCATTTCGGCGGTGACGCGGTTAGCGCGCATCAGGATGTCGGTGGCATTGATCCGCTACGTGACGGGCTAAGCGTCCTGTTCACGATGCTGGTCTATACCGGGTATGCACTTATACTGGTGGCGGCCATGGCCTTTGCCGAAAACCGTGGTCATGTGGTGGCGGCGCGCAATGGCATCATCTGGGGCATTGCCGGTTTTGTCATCGTGCATTTTGCACCGGGTTTCACCTTGGCGCCAGAGGTGCCCGGTGTTGCCGCGGCCGATGTCTATGAACGGCAAATCTGGTGGTTTGCGACGGTGGCAACCGCGGCACTTGCGGTTTGGCTGATCGCCTTTGGTCGGAACTGGCTCGCGTGGGCGGCGGCGGTTGTTCTGCTTTTGGCGCCGCATGTTATCGGTGCACCTGAACCCGATCAGTTCACCGGTCCTGTGCCGACCGAACTTGGCGCGCTGTTTGCTGCGCGTGCCTTTGGTATCGGGGCGGTGGCCTGGGTATTGACCGGCTTGTTTGCCGGGCATTTCTGGCGGCGTGAAGCCGACCGGGAAGCGTAAACGCAATCGATCAGGCGCGGTATATTCCGCGCCTGTTTTCTTTCATTGATTTGTCTGGATAAACGAAATGTCACGTTCACTTGCCCTTTTTGGGATCGGGCTTGTTTTTGGCGGCGGGATTGGCTTTCTGGTCGCGGCGGGAAATGGCATCACCCTTGACGGTCATGATCATTCTGATCCGCAGGCGCACGGCGGAAGTACGCATGATGACACACATGGCGCGATGAATTTGACCGGTGCCCATGCCAGCCATGATGCCACCATTTCCCTGCCCGATGCCGTTGATGTGCCAAGATTTGATGTTGCCATTGCGCCCGATCCGGTCAGTGGCTGGAACCTGCATCTTTTGGTGCAGAATTTCCGTTTTGCCCCCGAACATGCCAGCAGTCCCCATATCCCGGGCGAGGGGCATGCCCATGTCTATGTTAACGGCACCAAGATTGCCCGCCTGTATGGCCCGTGGCTTCATATCGCAGATCTTCCGGCGGGCGATAACGAGGTCACGGTCACGCTGACGGCCAATGATCACAGCCAGCTTGCTGTTGGCGATAAACCGTTGCGTAAGACCATGAGAGTTTCGGTTAAACCTTAATCAAAGTGCTGGAATACGGGCCTTAAGGCAAAATCGAAGACGTCCGCAGCCGCGTGCGTCTTCGATCCATCCATCCGGGGCGTTCAGATATTCCCGGCAGGTGGCAATGATATCGTCAATGTCGTGACGCGCCGATAATCCGGCAAAAAGATAACTTGCCCGTCCGGCTCCCTGAAGCGCAACCGATGTCGGGTCGCTGCATGATCCCATGCAGTCAACCTGCGTGATTTCAAACGTTTCGGGCAATTCCGCCTGATCAAGTGCCGTGCCTAACTGCCGCGCAAAACCATCCGCATCGACAAAATCCACCTTTGAGGCCGGATCAGCATCGGGTGCTGGCTGGCAGGTTTTGCAAATGACAATACGGGGCATAGGGCGGTTGGCCTTGGTTCTTAAATCGGGTGGTCACTATGGCCGCAGTGCTGGCGTAATTCATCAACTTTTTCGGGGCGTCGGGCATTGTGTGTGATAACATTCAAATCATGATTTGAATGTTCTTGACTCCACAACATATGAATTGTTATTTGAATATAACGCATGAATATAAATTTGAATGTTGGCGAGGTCCAGAATGTCCGTCATCGCAAAATGGGATCAGTTCCCGGCCATTGGAAATTGTGAAAGCTGCAAGTCATCGCTGATTGCGGCTCTGAACGACGCCGTGCCGGGGCAAAGCTTTATTGCTGCCGCCGATGGCCTGCACGCGCAATCCGAACTGAGTGGCAGGGAACAGGGCACGGTTGACGATGTGCTGGCTCGTCATCGCGACGGCATTTCGCATCGTCATTGGGCTGTATCGGGCATGGATTGCGGGTCCTGTGTGGCGAAAATTGAAACCGCGCTTTCCAAACGTGATGGCGTGCAATGTGTTGATGTATCGATGATGCGCGAAATGGTGACGCTGGGTCTTCGCGACGACAGTGCCGAAACGCGTTCCGATATCAGCACGATGCTGACCAAACTGGGTTATCCGGCAAAGGAAAAGGTAATTCCGGGGGCGGCGAAATCATCCGAAGCCGCTTGCTGCGCTGGTGGTTCCTGTGGCTCTGCCAATCCGGCTGCGACGGATAATGCCGCGTCGCAAGATACCGATGCCAGTGACAAATCCCTGCTGCGCAAACTGGCCCCCTGGCCGGAAGCCGGGGACGAAATTGCATGGGCGGCGGCCTGGCTTATGCTGGGCGGGCTGGTTGGCTGGCTGGTTCCGGTCACCGATGCTTATGCAATGTCCATTGCCTCGATCATCGCAGCATTTCCGGTTATGAAAACGGCGTTCCGTCTGGCGGCAAGCGGCGCATTCTTTTCCATCGAACTGTTGATGAGTGTCGCGGTTCTTGGCGCGGTTGCGATCGGCGAAAGTCTTGAAGCCGGTATGGTCGTCCTGCTGTTTGCCATCGGCGAAAGCCTTGAAGGCATTGCCGCTGGTCGGGCACGCAGCGGTGTTAAATCGCTGATGAAACTGGCCCCGGAAACCGCAAGGCGGGTTTCGGCATCGGGTAATGTGTTTGAAACGGTCGCCCCGTCCGCGCTTGCACTGAATGATATTGTCGAAGTCCGTCCAGGCGAACGTATTCCGGCCGACGGTGTCCTGACCGACGGGGCCGCCGAAATTGACAACAGCCACCTGACCGGTGAATCCGTGCCCGTCCCGTCTGAACCGGGGGACGAGGTTTTTGCCGGTGCCATTGTCACCGATCGGCCCGTACGCCTGCGCGTAACCCGTGCGGCAGGGCAAACCATGCTGGATCGTGTGATCGATCTGGTTGAACAAAGCGAAAAGCACAAGGCACCGGTCGAGCGTTTCGTTACCAAATTTGCCCGTATCTATACGCCAATCATCATGGCGCTTGCCGCCCTGACGGTTGTCATTCCGCCGGTCCTGTTCGGGCAGGGCTGGGAAGAATGGATCTATCGCGGGCTGGCCCTGCTTCTGATCGGTTGCCCCTGTGCGCTGGTAATCTCCACCCCGGCGGCGGTCACGTCGGCCTTGGCTCGTGCGGCCAGAATTGGTCTGCTGGTTAAAGGCGGTGCCGCGCTTGAGGCCATCGGGGCGGTTCGTACCATGGCGTTTGACAAAACCGGCACATTGACCGAAGGCAAGCCAAAGCTGACGGCAATGATGTCGGTGGGCGATATGGACGAGGACCGGCTGCTTGCGATTGCTGCCGCGCTTGAAACCGTGACCTCCCACCCGCTGGCAAAGGCGGTGGTTCATGCCGCGACGGAACAGAAACTTGATCTGCCGGAAATCACCGATGCGCGTACGATCGCCGGCGCCGGGGTCGAAGCCCGAATTGATGGCACGCTTTATCGCGTCGGGGCGGCCAAACGCCTTGATATCGAACCGGCTGCCAAAGTTGCCGATTGGCTTGCCGCACAGGAAGACGCCGGCAGCACGGCCGTTGTCATCCTGCGTGATGGCGATGTCATTGGCGCACTTGCGCTGCGGGATACCGCGCGTGCGGATGCCCGGGATGCGCTTGCCAAACTGAACGCCTTGGGCATCAGCCCGGTGATGCTGACGGGTGATGCCGAACGCGTTGCCAAACGCATGGCGGGTGAACTTGGTATGGACTACCGGGCGCAGCTTCTGCCCGAAGACAAGCTGAACGTGCTGGCCGAATTGCGCAATGATCCGGTGCGGAAGGGATCGATTGCCATGGTTGGTGATGGCATCAACGACGCCCCGGCGCTGAAATCGGCCGATGTCGGCATCGCAATTGGCGGGGGCACCGACATCGCCCTTGAGGCCGCCGATGCGGTGGCGGTCAAGGACCGGCTGTCGGATGTCGTTAATCTGGTAAAGCTGTCCCGCACCACGCGCCGCGTGATCCGCGAAAACATCGGGTTGGCACTGGGGCTTAAGGCTGTCTTTCTGGTCACCAGCATCACCGGTCTGACGGGACTTTGGCTGGCGGTGATGGCCGATACCGGTGCAACCGTTCTGGTGACGCTTAACAGCCTTCGTCTGCTGATCGCGCTGCGCAACCGCTGATCCCTCAGCCGCGCAAGCTACTCCAGAAAATTATCGAAAGTCGGCCGCTATTGCATCTCGTGATAGCGGCCGAATTCTTTTTTGCTACCTCGCGCGCTGCGACTCCCGATCTTCTCCATGTTCTTGTTCGCCGTTTCGCGCAGAAATACTCGGAAAACGCCCTGCTCTGACAGGATGCACAGGTCATCACTTCCATAAAAGTCCTCACATCAGATCGTCCGGGTGCCGAGGTCACTACATTTCGAAAGCCAAGGAAAACTGCGGGTTTCGCAAAAGCGAATTGACATGGCTAGATTTTGGTTTCAAGTTAAATCCGTAACAACGATATTAATTCCGGTATAACGGAATTAACCGGGACTCATCAAAAACGGTTGGCTCTTTTCATCAGCGGAGACAAACATGACCTTCTTAAAAACAATCGCAGTCGCGGCGCTTATGACCGCAACTGCCGGATCGGCCATTGCACAGGAAGCCAGCAAGCTTCAGCAGGTCCTTGATCGTGGTCACCTGATCTTGGGGACCGGCTCGACCAACCCGCCATGGCACTTCATTGACTCGGATAACAAGCTCAAGGGCTTTGACGTTGATATGGGCCGCCTTGTCGCCAAGGCCCTGTTTGGCGATCCCGATAAAATCGAATATGTCCAGCAATCCGGCGATGCCCGTATCCCGAACCTTGTGACCGACAAGGTCGATCTGGCCTGCCAGTTCATGACGGTGACCGCCGAACGCGCCCAGCAGATCGAATTCACGATCCCCTATTACCGTGAAGGCGTTGGTCTGTTGCAGATGGAAGGCGGCGACTACGCCGATTACGAGGCGCTCAAAGCTGCTGGATCGGACGTTACCGTTGCCGTTCTTCAGAACGTCTACGCCGAAGAAATGGTTCACGCTGCCCTGCCAGAGGCAGAAGTCGATCAGTATGACAGTGTGGATCTGATGTATCAGGCGCTGAATTCCGGGCGTGCCGATGCCGCCGCAACTGATCAGTCGGCACTGCGCTGGTTCATGGTCAAAAACCCGGGCCGTTACCATGACGCCGGATATGGCTGGAACCCGCAAAGCTATTCCTGTGGCGTGAAGCCGGGCGATCAGCGTTGGCTGAACTTTGTAAACACGGTTCTGCACGAAGGTATGACCGGTGTTGAATTCCCGTTCTACGCCGACAGCTTCAAAACCTGGTTCGGCACGGAACTGTCGGTGCCGCAGATCGGCTTCCCCGTCGAATACAAATAACCTAGCAGCATCCGGGAAGAACCGTTTTGAACTACGATTTCAATTTCAGCGTCATCTGGCGCAATTGGGAGCTGCTGGCGCAGGGCCTTGGCCTTGGCTTGTTCCTTGCCCTTGTTTCGATTGCGATTGGTTGCGGGATCGGACTTCTGGCGGCTTTCGGGATGCTGTCCCGTCACCGGGTTTTACGCTGGATCGCAGTGGCTTATGTCTCTGCGATCCGCAATACCCCGATCCTTGTCCTGATCCTGTTCTGTTATTTCGCATTACCCCAGCTTGGCATTGCACTCGACAAGATACCGTCCTTCATTTTTACCCTGTCGATCTATGCCGGTGCCTATCTGGCGGAAGTTTTCCGTTCGGGCCTCGTCGCCTTGCCCAAGGGCCTGCGTGAAGCCGGGCTTGCCATCGGACTGACGGAACTGAAAATCAAAATCCACATCATCATTCCGGTGATGTTGCGCAATGTGTTGCCGTCGCTTTCGAACAATTTCATTTCGCTGTTCAAGGACACGTCGCTTGCGGCCGCCATCGCGGTTCCCGAACTGACGTTTTATGCACGCAAGATCAATGTCGAAAGCTTCCGTGTGATTGAAACATGGATGGTTGCGTCACTGATTTACGTGGTGGCCTGCTATGTCATCGCGTGGTTCCTGCGCCAGCTTGAACAACGTCTTGCGGTTCCGCGCTGAAAGGCTTTCACATGAATTTTTCTCTTTTCCTGAACGAATTGTGGAATGCCCGGATGAACCTGCTGGCCGGGCTTGGCGATACGGTTCTGATTTCCGTCGCGTCCGTGCTGCTTGGAACGTTCCTTGGCGTTTTCGTTGGTCTGGCGATGACATATGGCAATAAGCCGACCCGGTTTGGGGTGCGGCTTTATATCGACTTCCTGCGTGGCACGCCGGTTTTCGTTCTGATCCTTGCCTGTTTTTATATTCTTTCGGTTGTGGGGCTGGATCTTAGCGCGTTTCAGGCTGGTGTGCTTGCGCTGACGATGTTCTGTTCGTCCCATGTCGGGGAAATTGTCCGTGGTGCGTTAAAGGCAATCCCGGCCGGTCAAACCGAAGCCGCCAAGTCAATCGGGCTGACTTTCGGGCAAACCTTTGCCTATGTCCTGCTGCCCCAGGCCCTGCGCCAGATACTGCCGACCTGGGTCAATACCGCGACCGAAATCGTCAAGGCATCGACGCTGCTGTCGATCATTGGTGTGGTTGAATTGCTGCTGGCAACCCAGCAGGTCATTTCACGGACCTATCTTAGCCTCGAATTCTATCTCTTCGTTGGTTTCGTCTATTTCATTCTGAACTTCCTGATCGAACAGGCCGGCCGTGCTGTCGAACGCCGCATCTCGATCCCATAATGAGGCAGCCATGTCCCCCATTCTGACAATTACCGATCTTCACAAAAGTTTTGGTGATCTCGAAGTCCTCAAGGGCATCGATATGACCATGCAAAAGGGTGATGTCGTCTCGCTGATCGGATCATCGGGTTCGGGCAAGACAACCCTGTTGCGCTGTGTGAACCTGCTTGAAGATTTCGAACGTGGTTCCATCGAACTCGACGGCGAAGCCATCGGCTACAGACACGACGGTGGTGAACGCCGCCGTCTTTCCGAACGTCATATTGCGCGTCAACGCGCCATGACCGGCATGGCGTTTCAGCAATTCAACCTGTTTCCGCATATGACCGCCATTCGCAATGTCATGCTGGGTTTGACCAAGACCAAGAAAATGGCAAAGGACGAAGCCTATGCCATTGCCGAAAAATGGCTTGAACGGGTTGGCATGATTGAACGACGTGATCATTTCCCCGGTCAGTTGTCTGGCGGACAGCAGCAGCGTGTCGCGATTGCGCGCGCGATTGCGATGAACCCGCGCATCATGCTGTTTGACGAAGTGACATCCGCCCTTGATCCGGAACTGGTCAAGGAAGTTCTAGCCGTTGTCCGCGATCTTGCCGATGACGGAATGACCATGCTGCTTGTCACCCATGAAATGCGCTTTGCCCGCGATGTTTCAAGCAAGGTCGTGTTCATGCATCACGGCCGTATCCACGAAGAAGGTCCCCCCGAACAGATTTTCGGCGCACCGGAAACAGACCGGTTGCGGGGCTTTCTTGCAAATTCTGAAATGTGATTGAAGACCAGGAGATATTGAATGACCATCAAAAGACACGGTGTCGGTGAAGCAAAAGGAAACGGTCAGAAGGCACTGCCTTTTGCAAAGGCTACGGAAGCCGATGGATGGCTTTACGTGTCCGGACAAACGCCGATGCGTGATGGCGAAGTCGTTGGAAACGGGATTGTCGAACAGTCCCGTATTGCTATCGAAAACATGCTGAAAATCGTCGAGGATGCCGGATATAGCGCAAGCGATATCATGCGCATTGGCGTCTGGCTTGATGATGCCCGCGATTTCTGGAGCTTCAACGGAGTCTTTCAGGAATATTTCGGCGATCATCCGCCTGCGCGTGCTTGCGTTCAGTCTTCAATGGTGGTGGATTGCAAGGTCGAGGTCGACTGCATTGCCTTTCGCAAGGCATAAGAACCTCTATCCAAAGAACTGATCACCAGCGAAGAGGGGACTTATGAAAGAAGGGCAAATACGGAAACGGGCGCGCGGCATTGATCGGGCGTTTGATATTCTTGATCATTTGCGCTCTGTCAAAGTCTCGCAACGGCCTGCCGAGATCGCCCAGGCGCTCGGCGCGCCGACCTCTACGATCTATGATCTGATCAGCGTTCTGCTGGAACATGGCATGCTCGAGGTCACCGATGCCAACGGATCGGTGTTCCTTGGGCGTCGTGTCTATTTCCTTGGGCTGGCCTATCGCGAATATTTCGATCTGACCCGCGAAGCTGGTGTCGTGTTAGATGAAATCACCGCCACCACCAAGGAAACATCGCAGTTCTGCATGCTGGACGGCAACAAATACACTGTCGCCCTGCAACGCGAAGGCAGCCGTCCGTTCCGCATCAGCGCCAATGTCGGGGAACGCACTCCGATCCCGTGGACGGCATCGGGGCGGCTGTTGCTGGGCCATTTTTCCGATGATGAAATCCGCGATCTGATTCCGGCAAACGATTTTGTTCTGCCCGATGGCAGCCATACCGATTTTGATGCCTATATCGCCGAAATCCGGCAGGCGGCAAAAGACGGGTTCTTTTCCTTTGATAGCATCGTTGACACCTTCACCCATTGCTTCGCCGCCCCGATCCGCGATCAGAACGGCGTCTGTGTTGCAACGGTATGTATTGTCGCGCCAAAGGATGATGCCCGCAAAAACTATGCGCAGTATCGCGACGCACTGAAATCCGCTGGCGATAAACTATCTCACAGCGTCTGATTACTTATCCGTCCGCACACAATATCTTTGCGTGGAAGAATGCCGGTTTCTTTGTGCTGAAAAGAGAAAGCGGCGGTTATCGTTTCCCGCATCGATAACCACCGCTGTTCCACCTTGAGAGGCCTGCGGGGAGAGAGACCCGCAGGTGAGAGACAAGCCTTTTGGGGACAAGTGCGAATGGGTTGCATTCGCGGGCTGTGTCGAGACCCGTTATAGGTCAGGAAAAAATACTGCGCAAGTGAAAATCGTTCGCATTTGCATAAAATTTTTGGTTGAGAGTTTGATGGTGTTTCTATCCCGACTAAAATGGTTGGTTAATGCCGCGGTTTTCTGCGGATTTCAGGCCGAAAATGTCAAAAAGGCCGCACGATCAGTGCGGCCTTTCAGGTCGGGTTAAATGACGATATCTAGATGGAAATACGCCGCAGATGATTGTCCCAATGAAGCGATTTAAGCGAATCGTCGGGTAATTCGACGCGTTTTCGGCGAATCGCATCCATGCGCCATCCGGTACCAAGGCCGCTGGTGCCAACGAACTGACCCGCAACATCTGTCGCGGCAAGCCCGCAGCCATCCGGGGCGGCGATATGAGTCAGGAAGCCCGATGTTTTGACATCCCAGAATGTGATCAATCCGCCGCGTGGGCAGGAAATGCCAAATACCTGTCCCGATGCGTCAAAGCGCACCGATCCGCAATATTGCCGCATGCGTAGCTGGACATTGTCCGGGGCCTCGATCGGGCGGATTTCGCTACCCGGCTGCCACAACCCGACCAGCGGCACCTGATCGGTCAGTTCCCCCTGATACTGGAAGCCCGCCGCAATTGTCCCATTGGATGCGACATCAAGATGGCGGATGGATAATTGATGCCAGTCGGCTTTAAGTGCCGCCTGATGGATCAGCTTGCCGGTATGCCGATCAATGATCGACAGGTTCGGTTCCATACTGTCGATATTAAGGGCCGTGCGTCCGTCAAAGTCCGGATGGGTGTGCAAGCCACCATTGGCGATCACAAGGCTTTCACCGTCCGGCATCAGGTGCAATTCGTGCGGGCCGGTGCCAAAACTGTCAAATTCGGCAATGCGGCGATACCCGTCTTCTGCATCCCAGACGGAAACAACCCCGCGGGCATGATCAAAATCATTCTCGGTGATATAAAGGAACCGGCCATCATTGGAATAAACCGCGTGGCCATAAAACCGGCGGTCTTCCGGGCAATGCAGTTTGGCGCGGACCTCGCCGCTATGGCGATCAAGGATCAGGCCATAAAGACCCGGCCTGCGTTCAACTGCGGCCACATCGACATGGCCGGGACGCAGACCAAGGTCGTGACCCCGGCCGGGCAGGGCCTGTTCGAACAGGATTTTGCCATTGGCGTTGAACGCGCTGACGTAAAAGTCATCATGATCCCCGGCACTTGCGGAAATATAATGTGCCCGGTCTTCCACCGCGGGGGCGCTCGCCGCACGCCCAATGCCAACCGGCAACAGGGTAAAGGCCCCGCCAACACCCATGAGTTTCAAAAACTCGCGTCGTTGATGTTTCACTTTTTGAACTCCTGTTCGCCTAGTCGCCATCAAGCGCGTTAAAACCGCCGCCCAATTGCGTCGTACCGCCAACGTCGCCCTCAACCAGCGTATTCACAAAACTGACCTGATCGGCGAAATCTGATAGTTTCTGATAGCCATCGGGCTGATCAAGCAACTCGACAATCGAGGCAGGCAACTGATCAAGTCCGTCTGACATGGTCTGCCAGTTCAGCCGGAAGGATCGATCCAGAAGGCTGCTATCAATCAGGGCCGAAAGGCCTTTGCCTTCTTCGCCGGTATCGCCCCACTTGCCGTCATAAATCGCAAACAGCCCGGTCAGGTTATGTTCGATATTGCGCAGGGATCGTTCGGAAGTCGGGCTTTCGGCGCGGTTGGCTTTGCCATCCTTCGGTCCGTCGCCAAGCGGTCGGCCAAGTTTCTGACTGACAATGATCAGAAGTCCTTCGTGAAGCGCACGATAAAGGTCGGTCGCGGCAAATTTGGCATCCGGGTAATCCATGCTGTCAGGACCGGCTTCGATCATGCCTTGGGCAAATGCCGGCCATTCATCAACCAGTTCACCGGCCATGCGTGCCAGATTGGCGCCGACGGCCCCGCCATACCCACACAGGAATACGCCATCCTCGTCATCGTCCAGAAGCTTGGGTGACAGCTTATCGTCAAACAGGACCTGCTCAAGCGCAGGAAAACCCTGCAAGGCGGCACTGGTATCAGCGATTTTTTCCCGGTCGGTATAGATCGCGGGCTTGTCAAACATCAGTTTGCGGAACTGCCTTGTCGCCGTACCATGTTTGTCAGGCCAGTATTCGATATGCTGATCACGGCCATTGGCAATCAGCGGTCCCATGCGCCACGGCTGCACTTCCTGCCAGATATCCATGGCTGCGTGGAAATCTTCGCGCACCTCGTCCAAGCCATCCTGATCGGGCTCGGCACAGAAATCATTCATTTCATCGGACAGGTTTGTTGTGGCGTCATGCAGCGCATCAAGCTTGGGCGGCATGACCTCACCCAGAAGATGTTCAAGCACCGGGCGGTAATTTTCATCGGGGATATCGGCGCGCGCGCCGGGCGGTGCCAGTCCCACCATCAGCAAGGCAGATACCCCCAAAAGGGCGGCTTTGCGAGTGCGAAACAGGAAAGGCATGATATCCCCCGAACAGTAAGGCTTTTATAAAATAACGCTTATAAAGAATTCAAAAACGCGATCAACTTGCTGCGATCCGATGATGGCAAGAATGTGACGGCGTCACGCGCGGGTTTTGCCTCTCCCCCGTGCCACAATATTGCTTCCAGAATGTTGCGCGCCCGCCCGTCATGCAGGTATCCGGCACGTGGATCAATTTCCTTCGCGCGGCCCAATCCCCAAAGGGGCGGGGTGCGCCATTCCGTTCCGCTGGCCTCGGCTTCAGGCCGGTTGTCGGCAAGCCCGGCACCCATATCGTGCAATAACAGGTCGCTATACGGCCAGATCACTTGCCCGGATTGTTCCGCCAGATCAGTCCGTTCGGGCAATTGATAGCTTGGCGTGTGGCAGGCTCCGCAACCGATTGAATTGAAAATCTCACGCCCTGCGATCACCTCCGGATCGGATACGTTTTGTCGCATCGGCGGGGCTATGTTACGGGTGTAATAAAGCACAAGGTCGGTGATCTGCCCGTGCGCTTCCAGATTGTCAAATTCCGGATCATTACCATCCGGCGCACCACGGCACAGTGTCTGGGCTTCGGTGCAGTCACCGTATCCGTTGGGATATTGTGGGGTTGAAAGGCCGATATCGAACTGGAATGCATTCTGGTTCTGCTGATCAAGGCTTGGCATTCCGGCCTTCCAGCCAAACCGCCCGATGGCAAGCTCATCCTTTGCAATATCCCAAACCCGGTTGACCCGGCCCGATATGCCATCGTCGTCATGATCTTCCGGATCAGCGCTCGCAAGCAGTACTTCATCGGGAATGGCTTCCAGAAGCCCAAGCCCGATCATTGGCGGGGCAATGCGCGGTGAAATCATCACATCGTCGTGCAATGGCCCATAAGCCAGATCGCGCATGCCATAGGTCGGATGGCGCAATTCGACTTTGGTGCCATCGGCTAGTTCGACGGTTTGCATGTCATAACTGACGGTGACCTTGCCTTCGGCTTGAACGGTCGGGATCGAAAAATCCTGAAACTGGCCGCCATAAACCGGATCGGGCAGGGTGGATGCATGGCCTGACGCCAGTAATTCCCGATCCGCATCATTTTGTGGCGGGATCGACAGGCGCAACAACATCGACGTCGCCCCGGCAGACGGATCATCTTCATCAACCGGATGGCCGCGGCCATTTCTGATATGGCACCCGTTGCAGGCCCGTGAATTAAACAGCGGCCCCAAACCGTCTGCTGCCTTGGTGCGCGTTGGGGCGGTTACCCAAAGCCTTTGAAAAAGGGCCTCGCCAAGCTTGAAATCAAGCCGCTTTTCAAAGGTCATATTGGCCGAATGATGGGTGAATGCCATTCGTCCGGTTTTCTTTTGCCAGGTGGTCGCCCCGCCCGGCAGGGCATCGGCGGGTATGGTTTCATCGGCAAATGCCGGTGTCATGGCCCCGAAGACAAGGGCGGTCGCGATCATGAAACGGGAAAGGCGCATGGCGGGAAACTGCATGGAATTTTTCTAATCGTAAAAGCGAAACGGCGGGAGAAAAATTCCCCCGCCGTCGGACTCATTTGGGGCATGACCCCGAATGCGGATCGTATCTGATCAATTGATCGAGGTCGGATTGTCAAGGCTGTCCGAACCTTCGAACTCGATCCCGTCAACGCCAATCGCGGCAACGATCTGTTCGATCGATTTGGTCTGATCAACAAGCGCATCGACAAAGGTCTGAACAACGGCATTGCCGTCTTCATTGTCCATTGCGATCAGCTGGTCGAAATGCTCGCCTGCCTGTGCGCGGCTGACCATGGCCTTACCGGCCAGAACCGATGCTGCCAGTTTGGCACGCAGTTCGGTATCAAGGCCTTCATCCTTGGCGGCAACCATATCCGAAAGCGATGCGCCTTCGACGACCGACCCGTCAACACGGGTATAACGGCCAAGATAAACGTTCTGGATGCCCAACGCGTCATAGTAGTGCGAGTTGTGGGTGTTGTCCGAGAAGCAGTCATGCTCTTCTTCCGGATCATGCAGCAGCAGGCCAAGCTTGGTGCGCTCACCCGCGAGTTCGCCATAAGACAGCGAGCCCATGCCGGTCACAATCGCGGTCAGGCCCGGAACGCCGTCACCTTCAAGAACGGTTGCACGTGCTTCGCCACCATCCGTCCACTGTGCGGTCATCCATTCAAGGTCCGAAACCATAAGGTCGGTTGCGGCCTGAAGATACGCACCGCGACGGTCGCAATTGCCATTGGTGCAGGCATCGCCCTTGGCATAGTCGGTCCATGCGCGTGCACCGGCACCGGCTTCGGTTCCGTTCAGATCCTGACCCCACAGAAGGAATTCAATGGCGTGGTAGCCGGTTGCAACGTTGCTTTCAACGTCGTCAATCTCATGCAGGCTTTCGATCAGTGCGGCATCGATGGTTGATGCATCGATGGTTTCACCGGAAATGCTCAGGCTCGGATTGGCAACGACATTGGCGGTATAAGCCGGGTTTTCTTCGTTTTCTTCGCCGTAAAGGTCGGTTTCGACATAGTCGATCAGACCTTCGTCAAGCGGCCATGCGTTAACCTTGCCTTCCCAGTCATCAACAATCGCATTGCCGAAACGGTAAACTTCGGTCTGCTGATACGGCACGCGTGAGGCCAGCCATGCGGATTTCGCAGCATCAAAAGTCGCCTGCGACGGATTGGACACCAGCGCATCAACAGCGGTCTGGAGCTGTTTTGCGGTGATGAGCGAATCTTCGTAACCGGCATGTGCAATATCGGCATAGGTGGTCAGGACGTCTTTTGCGCTTGGCGCGGCATATGCCTGTGCGCCAAGGGTGGTTGCCAGTGCAGCCATCCCGAGAATTTTAACGAATTTCATAGGAGTTCCCATCTGTCCCTGAAGGTGAGCCAAGGGCATAGCCCGTTATGCTTCCGGGTAATTGTTACTGCTTGTGATAATGATTTGCAAACTTGAAATATCTCAACAAGCAGATTTTCCACATTTTTTGCTGTGATAAACGGAATTTGACCTGCACTTTTGTCCGGATCGGGGCATCATCCTTTACAGGTATGATATGACCGCTAAAAGCAGAAAGAGGGGACCTGCCAATGAGCGCCGAAACCGAATCGCAAAACTCAGAACCACAAAAGACCGTCCGGCTTTGGGATTTTCCCGTTCGCCTGTTTCACTGGGCACTGGTGATCGCGATTGTGACATCCTGGTGGTCCAATCAGGAAGTCATGATCGATATCCACGCTCTTTCCGGATACAGCGTATTGGCGCTGGTGCTGTTTCGCATCATCTGGGGCTTTGTCGGCAGTTCCAATGCCCGGTTTTCAGGTTTCCTTGCCGGTCCTGCCAGGGTGATCGGCTATATGCGCAAACTGCCCAACGGGTCGGTGCATGATCTTACCTATCCGGGGCATAATCCGGCCGGGGGCTGGATGGTTGTGGTGCTGATCCTGCTCGTGGCGATACAGGCAATAAGCGGCCTTTTCACCAGCGAGGATACCTTCCTGTTCTTTGACGGTCCGCTGGTTGCCTATGTCAGTTCCGATGTCGCCAGCACGATGAATTTCATTCACCACACCAATATCAATCTGATTTACGCCGCGGTGGCACTGCATGTTCTGGCAGCGATCTTCTATCTGATGATCAAGCGCGAAAACCTGATCGGTGCAATGATCACGGGTGTACGCAAAGTCCCCGAAAGCATGGCCACCGGCTTCATGCAAATCCGCTTTGCCTCCCCGGTCCTCGGGATTGCGATTCTCGTGGTTTGTGGTCTGGCGGTGTGGGGGATGGTCACGCTGGCGCGCTGATAAAGAAATCCCCGAAAGGTTTTTCCTGTCGTGCCGCCGGGGGAGGGCAGCAGGGGGGGGTGACAGGGCCTTTCGGGGATGTCCGAGCTTGCTCGTGCCCGGCATCTTCGATCTGTTACTTCGAACGGTATTCGTCGTGGCAGCCTTTGCAGGATTTGCCAAGTTCGCCAAGGGCGGCACCCATTGCGCCCTTGTCACCGGCTGCGGCCGCAAGGTTCATCGCCGCGGTTTTCATTTCCGGGAAACGGCCCGAAAAATCGTCCCAGTTTGTCCAGACATCCGGTTTGGCGGTTGTTTTTACCGATGCGTCGGCTGTATTGGGTTCGAACGCGGCCGGGGCGGCAGTGGCGGAAAACGCAATGCCATTGGCAAGGTTGCGGATCACACCATCGGGCAGTTCGCACTGGCCCTTCATGTAGCAGCCAAGTGTCCCCATCGCACCACCGATGCCATCCATCAGCATCTGACGGGTTTGAACGGCTTCATTATCCATTGCCTCGTCGGCCTGTGCAGTTCCAAATGCCCCCAGACCAAGGGCGAGGGATGCGGTCATCAAACCTGCGGTCACAATATGCTTCATGGCTCTCTCGTTGGTTGTCTCTTCGAAACTCTCTGACGGATCCGGGGCACTGGCGTGCTGCCCCGGCTGTTTTAATTCTTATATTAAGGTCATAAGCGTTGTTGCCTATGACTTGCCGCTGCGCTTAGTCTCCCAATTGCGCCCCGAAATTCGGAATCACAACCGCGTGATCACCGAATAAATTATTGTAAATGACGTGCACAAGGAAACGCCCCCAAATGTCCGCTGTGTCCAACGCCGCCCCCGATGCCAGCCAAACCGCCATTCGTGAGGGCAGATCGCGCGCCCGCAAGCTGATCGCCGACTGGAACCTTGATAAGGCATTCATCAATGGCGAATGGGCGCGTGCTGATTCGCGCGAAGCCATTGATGTGTATGATCCGGCAACTGGCAAGGTTATCGGCGATGTGCCCTTCACGCGCACTTCCGAGGCAAGGCGCGCGATTGATGCCGCCGATGCGGCGTTTCCGGCATGGTCGCGCATGCTGGCAAAGGAACGATCCGGTTACCTTAAACGTTGGCGCGACCTTCTGGAACAGTATCAGGATGATCTGGCCGCCCTGGTCACGCTTGAACAGGGTAAACCCTATGATCAGGCCTTGCGCGAAGTCGTCGGCGCCATTGCCTATGCCGAATGGTATGCCGAGGAAGCTAAACGCGCTTATGGGCAAACCATGCCCGCGACCCAGCGTGACCGGCGCGTGGTTGTGCAAAAGCATCCCGTGGGTGTTGTGGCGGCGATCACGCCATGGAACTTCCCGTTGACGATGGTGGTGCGCAAATGTGCCCCGGCACTGGCGGCGGGGTGCACAATTGTTGTCAAACCAGCCGAAGATACCCCGATTTCGGCACTGGCCGCCGCCAAGCTTGCCGAAATGGCCGGTTTCCCAGCCGGAGTGTTTAACGTTGTGACCGGCCAACCCATGCCGATTGGTGAGGCTCTGACCGGGGATCCGCGCGTACGGATGCTGTCCTTCACCGGCTCTACCGAGGTCGGCAAACGGCTGATGGTGCAATGTGCGCCGACGGTCAAGAAACTGTCGCTTGAACTGGGCGGCAATGCGCCTTTCATCGTGATGGATGATGCCGACATCGATGCCGCTGTGGCTGG
This sequence comes from Thalassospira sp. MIT1004, assembly GCF_001858545.1. Taxonomy (NCBI): domain Bacteria; kingdom Pseudomonadati; phylum Pseudomonadota; class Alphaproteobacteria; order Rhodospirillales; family Thalassospiraceae; genus Thalassospira; species Thalassospira sp. MIT1004. The sequence continues at coordinate 132,935 of NZ_MCAO01000042.1, forward strand.
GGCCATGATTTCCAAATTCCGCAACAGCGGCCAGACCTGCGTTTGTGCCAACCGCATTTTCGTGCAGGACGGGGTTTATGAAAGCTTTGTCGAAAAATTCATCGCGGCAAGTCATGCGCAGACCATCGGCAACGGCTTCATTCCCGGTACGGATATTGGCCCGCTGATCAATCGTCAGGCGGTGGCAAAAGTTGAACGATTGATCGATGATGCGAAAAAACGTGGCGCGACCCTGCATTACGGTGCTGACCGCCCCGAAGATGGCCATTTCATCCGGCCGCTTGTCATAACGGATGTGCCCCTTGACGCCGATTGCTTCAACGAAGAACTGTTTGCCCCGGTGGCACCGGTCTATCGTTTCAGGACCGAGGCCGAGGTGATCGAACTTTCCAACCGGGTACGTGCCGGTCTGTCATCCTATCTTTTCAGTCGCGATATCGGCCGTATCCAGCGGATTGCCGATGGGCTTGAAACCGGGGTGGTTGGCATCAATGATGGCACCACGTCCCACGAAGGTGCACCATTTGGCGGCGTGAAGGAAAGCGGACAGGGCCGCGAAGGCGGTCATTGGGGGCTGGAAGAATATCTTGAACCCAAATATCTGAATTATGCACTGGGTTGAACCCGCGAATATTCGCTGACTTTCGTAAGATAATTTGAAGATCGCATAACGGCAATTATGCGCACCGCTATTGCCGTTCTCCGATTTCTTAATCAGCCATGCAAAATTGAACGGTGCGCGATTCCAGGAATCGAGTCTGCAATTTAAAACCGATTTGTCGGCAAATTGCCATTTAAGACCCCGCTTTAAGCATCGAAATCGCCCTGTTTGATCTGCCTCAATCCCTTTATATGCAAAGGATAGAGGTCTAATTGATCCGGCCTGTTCGGATTGTGTTTGAACTGTGTAAAACGGGTCGGGGAAAATTTCGTTCAAGTTGAATGGTTTATTTGTCATGAGACAATCATGCGTCTTTCGCATGAAATGATTATGACGAACTTGTGTCTGGATATGCGTCAAATGCATGGGTGAGGTGAAAAAACTCGTCTCGTCGGATCGAATAAACAGGCGTACACCGGCTTCAGAACAAATCAACGCGAAACCGGAGCGCACATAGCTCCGCCTGTTATGGAAAGGATAAAGCCATGCGTCGTTATGGTGATTACGATCTGACCACGCTGCAGCGCGAAGCCGAAAAACTCCGTGCTCAGGCGATCCGCAAAGCCGTTGTTACTTTGGCCCGCAAAATTGCTTCCCTGTTTGGCGGTAACCGCCTTCCGGGTGGCCGTCCGGCTGGTGCCTAAGCTTAACGCTTGGCGATGAATACCGGGTCGAATGACCCAAAAACACCCCCGCATTCCTCCCATGCGGGGGTGTTTTGATTCCCATCCCCACCACAGGGCTTCACGCCATCGTCCGGTCCCGCTATTAAAGGGAATAACCAGATAACCCGATTGCGGAGCGTGCCTGATGAAACTTGCCCATTATGCCTTTGGCGAAGAAAACCGTGACAATGGTACGCTTGTGATCCTGCATGGGCTGTTCGGGCAGGCGCGTAACTGGACCGCCATCGCCCGGCGTCTGGCGGAAAAATATCATGTGATTACCGCCGATCTGCGCAATCATGGCCGGTCTGAGTGGGATGCGAACATGACCTACGCGGCGATGGCATCGGACATCGCCGAGCTGATCCGGGATGTTGCCAATGGTCCGGTTCACCTGATCGGACATTCGATGGGGGGTAAGGCATCAATGGTGCTGACCCTGTCACAGGATGCCGATCTGGTGGCCGATCTGGTTGTGGTTGATATTGCGCCTGTGACCTATGACCATGACTATACCGACTATATCAGTGCCATGAAGTCGGTGGATTTCGATGCAGTATCGCGGCGCGCCGAAGTCGAAGACGCACTTGTCAGTGGCGTTTCGGAAAAGGGCGTGCGTCAGTTCCTGGCACAGAATGTCGCGACCGACAAGGAAACCGGCAAAATGTCATGGCAGGTCAATATCGATGCCATGGCAAACCACCTTTCCGATATCACCGGCTGGCCCGAAACGGCCAATGGCAGTTTTGATCGCGATGTGCTGTTCATATCCGGGGCCAATTCGCATTATGTCGACCCCAAGGATCGTGATCACATCAAGTCGCTGTTTCCCAAGGCGGCCTTTACCAGCATCAAGGGCGCAGGCCATTGGGTTCATGCCGAAAAACCCGATGCGGTATTGCTGACCCTGTCTGCATTTCTGAACCGCTAACGGATATTTTGACATGACAGAGCTTCCCAAAGGTTGGAACTTGCCGGAAAACGACGATATCCGCGTTCAGAACATCGAATGCCTGTCGGATAACTGGTATCATCTGTACCGCGTCAGCTTTGATCTGCGCCGAAGCAACGGCGAATGGCAGCATCAGCAACGCGAAGCCTATGACCGGGGCAACGGGGCGGGCATCCTGCTTTATAATCGCGGGGCTGGCACCGTGATCCTGACACGGCAATTTCGTCTACCATCCTTCGTGAACGGCCATGAAAACGGCATGCTGATCGAAGTTCCGGCGGGTTTGCTTGACGACCGTGATCCGGCATCCGCCGTGATTGCAGAGGTCCAAGAAGAAACCGGCTACAAGATCGGCAAACCGCAAAAGGTATTTGATCTGTTCATGAGCCCCGGTTCGGTCACCGAACGCCTGCACCTGTTCGTGGCCGAAGTCACAAGCAACCACCGCGCGGGCGAGGGCGGCGGCTTGCATGAAGAGGGCGAGGATATCCACGTGCTTGAAGTGCCCTTCAAGGACGCACTGGCCATGATCGCGGATGGTCGTATCAGGGATGCCAAAACCGTCATTCTGTTACAGCACGCCTTGTTGAAGGGGCTGTTTGATTGATGTTTTTGCAGCTTTACCAAGGTAATTCGCTACCATCATAGGCAAAGAAACCGCCGCTTTGTGATGGTTGCAGCCCGTCAATCACCATCAACATATTGGCCGTTGCTAAATCGGGGCTTTGTATATTTAGCCCCGATTTGGCAAACGGGCCCGAAAGGCCGGTATCAACCGTGCCAGGATGCAAGGCGATGCAGATGGCATTGCGTTTGCTGCGTGCAAGTTCGATGGCGGTGCATTTGACCAACTGGTTCAATGCGGCCTTTGCGGCACGATAACCGTACCAGCCGCCCATCCGATTATCGCCGATGCTACCGACCTTTGCCGACAAGGTGGCAAATACCGATTTGCCGTCGCGCGGCAATAACGGCGTGAAATGCTTCATCAGCAAAGCCGGGCCAATGGCGTTGATCAGAAACGATTTCGCCATGTAATCGGCATCGATCTGGCGCAATGATTTTTCCGGCTGAAATACCTCGTCATGCAGATAACCGGTGGCATCGATGATCAGGCGAACGGATTGGTTCTTGGCAGATGCCTTATCACGAACAAAGGCGGCGGCAGTTTCGATGCTGCCGGGATCGGCAAAATCAATGGCTGGCTGGGTGCCGCGCGATAGTTCGATCACACCATCGAACCGGCCACAATCGCGAAGATGTTTCACAAAGGCCCGGCCGATGCCGCCGGTTGCCCCGATTACAATTGCGATGCTGGCAGCATCAAAACTTTGCAGTTTGGGGGCGGGTGGTATCGACATGATCTGATCCCCGATCTGGTTTTCTATCCTGTCTGTTTTACGTAGGGAAAACCGTGTTGGTTTATGGATTGTCACAGTAACGGATTACACCCGTCTCAGATGCGTCAGTTATCCTTTATCTTTCGCAAATCAGGGACAATCCAATGCCATATGTTTTTAGCCAGGCCGCCGATACCGAAGCCATCGCCGAACGGGAATGGGGCAAAGCGGCTCAGATCATGTTTACCGGCTTTTCATCGTGCATCGGGATCATGGCAATCAAGAACAATGAGGTCATCGGTGTGCATCTGCCAGTGCGCGATGGGAATAACGCGGTGACCAATGACGATATCGATACGGCAATCGGATTGCTGGATGGTGGGGCGTATCCTGTCGTGATCGGATCGATCAGTGCATGGGAAGCATCGGCGTCTGCGGTCTATCAGCATCTGGTCGATACACTGCATCCGGTTGAACAATATGCCTATGGCGACGGGACCTATGGTGGCGAAATCGTCAATGGCCGGATTCGGCCGCGCTTTTGACGTCAAGCTGACTGATGATCGGGGCAGGAACACATCCCCATATCCCCCGTCTCAGGCATCAAAGCCAAAAGCCGCCCCGGATAAGGGCGGCTTTTGAGTGTTCTATTCATCCGAGGATCGGGGCGCTGCCTATTCGGCGGCTTCGATCCGGGTCATGTCGGGCGCGCTTTGGCGGCCTTTGCCCTGCTGGTCGTGGCGGCGGATGAAATCCTTGATCCGCGGGCTGATCTGTTCGCGCCAGCGACGGCCGTTAAACACGCCGTAATGACCAACGCCCTTCTGGATGTGATGCATGCGCATATTATCGGGCAGATTGCTGCAAAGCTTGTGCGCGGCACGAGTTTGTCCCATGCCGGTGATATCGTCGCGTTCACCTTCGACCGTCAGAAGGGCGGTCTTGGTGATGGCGGACGGTTCAACCGGAACTCCCTGCCAGCGCATCGTCCCTTCGGGCAGCTGATGTTCGTGGAACACGGCTTTCAGCGTCTGAAGATAGAACTCGGCACTCATGTCCATCACGGCCAGATATTCATGATAGAAATTGCGCTTGGCATCGGCGCTTTCGCCGTCGCCTTCGACAAGATGGGTGAACATCTCGTGGTGGGCGGAAACGTGCTTGTCCCAATTCATGCTCATGAACCCGGCCAACTGCATGAAGCCAGGATAAACACGGCGCATCACACCGGCATGGGGCAGCGGTACATGCGAAATGACATGGCGTTCAAACCAGTCCAGACTGTGCTGTTTGGCGAAATTGTTGACCTCGGTCGGGTTTTCACGCGTATCGACCGGGCCGCCCATCAGGGTCATCGATGCCGGCTGGCACGGCTCGTTACCTGCTGCCATTAGCGATACGGCGGCAACCACCGGAACGGATGGCTGGCACACTGCCATCAGATGCGTATTAGGGCCCAGCTTGCGCAGGAACTGCATGACATAGTCGATATAGCTATCAAGGTCGAAATGACCCAGATGCACCGGCACCGTGCGCGCATCGATCCAGTCGGTGATGTAAACATCGTGATCGGGCAGTAATGCCTCGACCGTGCCGCGCAGAAGCGTCGAGAAGTGACCTGACAGCGGGGCCACGATCAGAAGCCGCGGATCGTCGGGCTGATTTTTAAGGTGATCGGTTTCGCGTTTGAAATGCAAAAGATTGCAGAACGGTTCGCTGTGAACGATTTCCTCGGTCACGGCAACGGTTTCACCATTGATGATCGTGGTATCAAGGCCAAATTCAGGCTTGCCATAACGATGCGTGATATGGGTGAACACATCAAACGCGGCGGCCGCCGCGCGGCCCTGATGGGTATAGGCAAGCGGGTTGACCGGATTGCGCAGCCACTTCTTGCTGGCATCTGCCGCCATCCGCAATGGACTGATGGTGGCGTGCTGCAGTTCATAGAGATGGTACAGCATTAATCTCTCACTCCCCGGCGATGCAAAGGTTCGGTGGTGGGGTGCATCGACCGTGTTGGTCCCCGGCTGCATTTTTCCGAAAGGATTTCCGGTGGGCAGGCCTTCTGATTTTCGTAAGTTCCGAACCCGCGTCCGGCCGTTTTTTGCGGGTGACCATCCGGGGTTCAGCTGATTGCGGGCTAAGACACCGCAAAATCACGATAAACAGAAATCCTGCAATTCATCAGAATCCTACGATACTTCAGGTTTCAATCAATAGCCTAAAAGTATGATGAATTTCCAAACTTTCGTTTTTCACCTTGATTCAAACCAACATTCGGGGTGCTGTCGAGTGAAATTTTGCAATGCAGCGTAAGTTGTTGCGTTGCAATAATAGTTTTTCCCTGAAAGATGAGGTAAATCCGTCCTGATCTATGCAATGGTATAGTATCTGCGGGACTCGAGGTCCGAAAGAACCAATCAAAGAAAAACGCTGCTGTCGGGGAAACAGCAGCGTCAAGTAGCGCGGAATAACGAAAGTAATATGCAGGTTACAATTTACGTGACCCGGACCGATGGAAGAGGGACGACCGACAGACGGGACAGGGTATGGGTGCGGGGTTGCCTGCCGGTCGTCACCCTGGATGGGAAGTCCATCCGGGTCTCGTAAAAGGTATGAGCTTTGATCAGATCAGACCGCGAAGGGTTTGCGCCATTCCCAGTCCAATCACGAACAGGAAAAATCCGGTGCTTCCGACCACGGCGACCGTGCTGCAAAGCTCGTTTAGGCGGTTCGGATTTTCAAGCAACTTCATCATGGCTATGTCCTCCTCAATCTGTCTGAAGAAACCATACTGATCCCGTTTTGTTCTCACAAGAACAAAATTAGAACAAAGGTCGATTAAATTGTTAAGTTGATGTTTTTAAATGAAATTTATTTGTTCTCGATGTTCTCTTTTTTCTGCTGAAAATGAGAACATCGATGGTGAACACTGTGTGTCAGGTCGAATAAAACCCGCAGAAAACAACGGCTTTACGCGAGTCTTCAAGGAGGTAGGCCATAGGAGTACGGAAAACGGAACATCGTCGCATTCCAGATGTTCCGTATTGCTTCGCAGGACCTATTCTGCGGCGGATGCCGGAATGGCTGTGCGGCGGTCCGGGACACCGTCGACCTCGCTTGGCAGCGGGCGGGCCGGTACGGCGCCGATGCGGGCATCGGGCATCGGTGGGTGATCGGGGAACTGGCCGTGAATGCGAATGTTTTCGCGATAGTCGCTGGCTGATTTTCCGCGATACTGGCGAAAACGCCGGTTGAAGTTAGACAGATTGCTAAAGCCGTTATTTTCGGCGATCTGATAGATCGGAAGATCGGTGCGCGATAGCTGCACGCAGGCCCGCGAAATCCGGTATTCGTTCAGATATTCGACAACACTGCGCCCGGTATAGCGTTTGAACAGCCGGTAAAAACTGCTTTCACTGACCCCTGCCACATCGGCAAGCGATGAAACCCGAAGCGGTTCGGCGTAATGGGCATGAATGAAGGCCAGTGCGCGATCCACCCGGATAGATTCGCTATTCTTCCCGGCTTCGCCGCCAAAATTGGCCGATGCCAGCGGTTTGTCGATCCCGGCAAGCAGGGCTTCAAGCAGTTCGATCATCAGGATAAAGCGCCGCCGCGGTTTGGCATCATCAAGGTACGGGCAGATTTCCCGAACCTGTTCCACGGTTTCATCGCGAAAGGAAAGACCGCGGCGCGCACGGGCAAACAATTCGTGGAAATCTGCAAATTCAACAAAATCCCGCGTGAGGTTTTCCACCCATTCCTGCGACAGCCAAAGCACATAAACCTCGATCGGGCGGGACGGATCAATGCGTTTGCATTCCCAAAGATGGGGCAGGTTGGGGCCGACCATGGCGAAATCCAGCCCGTCAAACGTCTGCCGATGATCGCCAATCAACCGCGATCCTTTGGCGTTGAGCGTCAGGGTCATTTCATATTCGGGGTGCTGGTGCCAGTTGCAGCGAAAATCATCCCAGACATAGTGAAAATAGCCCCAGCTATATCCCTGTGGATTCGTGATCCGTTCCTGAATGATCCGCATATCGTCCTACTATTCGTGTCCTGATCGCCGCGAATTTGCAGAATAGTATCATCCTTTGAAGGATATGACACTTTGAAAAGGTGCGATCAGGCGTATCCTTTTTCAATCGGGCGGCTCTGCACCGGGAAGCAATCACCAAAACAGATTGCAGCCGGTGATTGCATCTGGGGTTCCGGTACGGGCGCCCGACCCGGACAAAAAGACCAATCAAAACGAACAAAAGCAGCTGCCAAAAGCTGTATGGGAAAACCGATAACATCCTAGGGAGGTCTCAATGACCTTGATGAAAAAACTGCTCGCAACGGCGGGCGTTCTTGGCGCAGCTTTCGTGATGGCCGGACCGGCCAATGCCGCAAAAATTTCTATTTCCTGTGGTGCCGTCGGCCAGGAACTTGCGCTTTGCCAGGAAGGTGTCGATGCATGGGCAAAGCAAACCGGCAACGAAGTTGCGGTAATTTCCACCCCGAATTCGACTACCGAACGACTGGCGCTGTATCAGCAGATTCTTGCTGCCGGATCACCCGATATCGACGTGTTCCAGATTGATGTGATCTGGCCGGGGATTCTTGGCAACCACTTCATCGATCTTAACGAATACATGGCGGATGAAGCCAAGCAGCACTTTGAGGCCATTGTTACCAACAATACCTTTGAAGACCGGCTGGTCGCAATGCCGTGGTACACGGATGCGGGCGTGCTGTATTACCGCAAGGATCTGCTGGAAAAGTATGGCGAAAGCGTTCCTGAAACCTGGGAACAACTGACTGCGACGGCTCAGAAAATTCAGGAAGGCGAACGCAAGGCCGGTAATGACAAGATGTGGGGCCATGTGTTTCAGGGCCGCGCCTATGAAGGGCTGACCTGTAACGCGCTGGAATGGGTGGTTTCGTTCAATGGTGGTTCGGTGGTCGAACCGAATGGCGATATTTCGATCAATAACGATCAGGCAAAAAAGGCGATTGAAACCGCATCAAACTGGGTCGGCACCATTTCCCCCGAAGGCGTTCTAGGCTATGCCGAGGAAGAAGCGCGCGGTGTGTTCCAGTCAGGCAATTCGGTTTTCATGCGCAACTGGCCCTATGCCTGGGCATTGGCCAATTCGGCAGACAGCCCGGTCAAGGGCAAGGTCGGTGTTGCCGCCCTGCCCAAGGGCAGCACGGATGGCCGTTCGGCGGCGGCCCTTGGCGGGTGGCAGTTGTCAGTTTCGAAATATTCGGAAAATCCGGAACTGGCGGCCGATCTTGTAAAGTTCCTGACCTCCTACGAAGAACAGAAACGCCGTGCGATCAAAGGGTCCTATAACCCGACGATTGCCGATCTTTACAAGGACGAAGAAGTCCTTTCAGCCAACCCGTTCTTTGGCGATCTTTACGAAACATTCACCAGTGCGGCACCACGTCCCTCCACGGTGACCGGTTCGAAATACAATCAGGTATCAAGCGAGTTCTGGCAGGCGGTGCATGCATCCTTGTCGGGATCGCAGAACGCCGATCAGGCGATTACCGGACTTGAACGCAACCTGAAACGTGTGAAACGTTCCGGCTGGTAAACAGGGTTTGCAACACCGGGAGGCTCTTGTTTTCCCGGTGTTGCTCCAATCCTGTTTTCGTACCAGCTTTGCTTTGGCCGGTTTGATGGATGGCGGTCATGATCGATCATCCCCCTTCAAGATCAAGAGCGGTTCCCATGGCGCAAGCTTCGTCCCTGACGCGTGCAAGACGGCGTTCGGCATGGCTGTTTTTAACGCCGATGCTGGTCATTCTTGCCGCAGTGGCCGGTTGGCCGTTGCTGCGGACTTTCATCTTCGGTTTTACCGATGCAAATCTTTCCGACCTTGGCAATTATGGCTTTATCGGCTTTGAAAATTTCTATGCGGTTTATGACGGCGAGACGTTCGGCCTTCTGGCCGATCCGGAATGGTGGCAGGCAGTCTGGAACACGATTTACTTCACCGTGATTTCGGTTTCGCTTGAAACGGTGCTGGGTATCATTGTGGCCCTTGTCCTTAATCAGGAATTCAAGGGGCGCGGTCTGGTTCGGGCGGCGGTTCTGATCCCGTGGGCGATCCCGACGATTGTATCGGCCAAGATGTGGAACTGGATGCTGCATGACCAGTTCGGCATCATCAATGATCTTCTGATGTCACTGGGGCTGATTGCATCGCCGGTTGCCTGGACAGCCAATCCCGATACGGCAATGGTCGCGGTAATCATGGTCGATGTCTGGAAAACCACGCCGTTCATGGCGCTTCTGACACTGGCGGCCCTCCAGATGCTGCCAAGTGACTGTTACGAGGCCGCCCGTGTCGATGGTATTCATCCGATCCGGGTGTTTTTCAAGGTGACATTGCCGCTGATCAAACCGGCATTGATGGTCGCCGTGATCTTCCGTGCCCTTGATGCATTGCGTGTGTTTGACGTGATTTATGTTCTTACGCCGAACAATCCGAACACCATGACCATGTCGGTCTATGCCCGGCAGCTTCTGGTCGATTTTCAGGAAGTCGGATATGGCTCGGCGGCATCAACGCTGCTGTTTCTGGTGATCGCCTTTTCGATCATGGCCTACATGATGATCGGCCGGGTCCGGCTTGACGAGGGGGGACATTAACATGAACCGCAATGTCAAATCCCTGATGATGAAGGCAGGGTTCTATCTTCTGGTGGCGGCGATCGTGATCTTTGCCGTCTTCCCGTTTTACTATGCGATCCTGACCGCGTTCGAAACCGGATCGGCGTTGTTTGACGTCAATTACCTGCCGGAAAGTTTCAGTTTTTCGAACTATCTGTCGGTGTTTGAAGGGCAGCCGTTTGGCCGCAATATCTTCAATTCGATCTTTGTCAGTGTGATGGTCGTGGCCCTGTCGCTTCTGATGGGGGTAACGGCATCCTATGCGCTTGCACGGGTTAAATTCGCCGGGCGTGGCCTGTTGCTGGTGACGATCCTGTCGGTGTCGATGTTCCCGCAGGTCGCGGTGCTGTCGGGCATGTTCGAACTGATCCGCGCCGTCGGGCTTTATAATTCGATGTTCGGGCTGGCGATTTCATACATGATGCTGACCCTGCCATTCACGGTCTGGATATTGACCGCCTTCATGCGCGAATTACCGCGCGAGCTTGAAGAAGCTGCCGTGATGGATGGGGCCAGCCCCTGGACCGTGATCACGCGCGTGTTCCTGCCGGTTATGTGGCCGGCGATGGTCACCACCGGGCTTTTGGCCTTCATCATGGCATGGAACGAATTCCTGTTTGCCCTGACCTTCACCCTGACGAACGAACAGCGCACCGTGCCGGTTGCCATCGCCCTGATTTCCGGGGCCAGCCAGTTTGAAATGCCATGGGGCAATATCATGGCGGCATCGGTGATCGTGACGGTTCCGTTGATTGTTCTGGTTCTGATTTTCCAGCGTCGCATCGTGTCCGGCCTGACCGCCGGGGCTGTCAAAGGCTGATGCGGCTTCTCGTCCCACATGACCTAAGGTGACTTAAATGGCTTTGGCCGGAAATCCTGACTGGTGGCGCGGTGGCGTCCTGTATCAAATCTATCCGCGCAGCTTCTTTGATTCCAATGGCGATGGCATTGGTGATCTGCCCGGCATTACCCAGAAACTCGATTACATTGCCGATTTGGGCGTCGATGGCATCTGGCTGTCGCCGTTCTTTACCTCGCCCATGAAGGATTTCGGCTATGACGTGGCGGATTACCGCGATGTCGATCCGATGTTCGGGACATTGGCCGATTTCGACCATCTGGTTGAAAAGGCCCATTCGCTTGGCCTGCGCGTCACCATAGATCAGGTTCTGTCGCACAGTTCCGATCAGCATGCCTGGTTCAAGGAAAGCCGGTCATCACGCGATAATCCAAAGGCCGATTGGTATGTCTGGGCTGATCCCAAGCCCGACGGCACGCCACCTAATAACTGGCTGTCGATCTTCGGGGGTTCGGCATGGAAGTTCGATACCACCCGGCAGCAATATTACATGCACAACTTTCTGGTTAGCCAGCCGGACCTGAATTTCCATAACCCGGATGTGCAGGCCCAGTTGCTTGACGATGTGGAATTCTGGCTGCGTCGCGGGGTGGATGGTTTTCGGCTTGATACCGCCAATTTCTATGTCCATGACGCGGAATTGCGCGATAACCCGCCATGGGTTCCGGGTACCCACCGGCCCGAAGGTGCCCCAAAGGAAAATCCCTATACCCGCCAGATGCATGTCTATGACAAAACGCGACCGGAAAATATCGTGTTCCTTAAAAAGCTGCGCGCGGTTCTCGATAAATATCCGGGGGCAACGACGGTCGGTGAAATCGGGTCGGACAATTCGCTGGCGACCATGGCGGAATATACCGCCGGGGGCGATAAACTTCACATGGCCTATACGATCAATCTGCTGGAAAGCCCGCTTGAAACGCCGTTGATCCGCGGGATGTTGCGCAATGTGTTTGACGTCCTTGGTGATGGCTGGCCGTGCTGGGCGGTGTCGAACCATGACTTCGTCCGGGTCGCGACCCGTTGGGGCAGGGACAAGGGCGGCGATAATGATGCCCGCCTTCGCATGATCCCGGCCCTTTACACCACATTGCGTGGCACGCCCTGCATCTATCAGGGGGAGGAACTTGGCCTTGAAGAGGCCGTCGTCCCCTATGAATTGCTGCAGGATCCTTACGGGATTGAAATGTGGCCGGAATTCAAGGGGCGCGATGGTTGCCGGACCCCGATGCCGTGGATGAATGCCAATATTCCGCATGGCGGTTTCACGACAAGTGACGCGCCGTGGCTTCCGGTCCCGCAGGATCACAGCGTGCTTGCGGTTGCCGAACAGATGGATGACCCCAATTCACTGCGCAGTTTCTATCGTGATCTTCTGGCGTGGCGCAAAATCCATCCGGAAATCATCGATGGCGATATCGAGATGCTCGATATCGATGACAATGTCATCGCCTATGCCCGGATGGCGGGCGTGGTCCGGACCATCTGCGTGTTCAATACGACACCCGATGCCCGAACCGTGACCTTGCCCGGGCGTTCGGATGCGAATTTCGCCCTTAACAGCGGATCGGTTACCGGCAATCAGCTTTCGCTGCCGGGGTGGGGCTTTTATTTCGGAACGATATAAATCGACAAGTCGAGGGAGGAACCCGCATGTCTGAAGTGGTTCTTAAGCAGGTTAAAAAACGTTTCGGTCCGATCGAAACCATTCATGGTGTCGATCTGAATATCCGCGATGGCGAATTTTGTGTGTTTGTCGGCCCTTCGGGGTGTGGCAAGTCGACCTTGCTGCGCCTGATTGCCGGGCTCGAAGATATAAGCGACGGCGAACTTTCCATTGGTGGCGAGGTCGTTAATGACAGGGCGCCAAAGGATCGTGGTGTTGCCATGGTCTTTCAGTCCTACGCGCTTTATCCGCATATGACGGTCTATGAAAACATGGCGTTCGGCCTTGATCTTGCGAAAAGAAGCAAGGACGAACAACGCGAACGTGTGATGGCCGCGGCCAGGGTGCTGCAACTTGAAGAATTGCTGGACCGCAAGCCAAAGGAACTTTCGGGCGGGCAGCGCCAGCGTGTTGCGATTGGCCGGGCGATTGTGCGCAAGCCGAAAGTCTTTCTGTTTGACGAGCCGTTATCGAACCTTGATGCCGGTTTGCGCGTGCAGATGCGCATTGAATTGACAAAACTTCATGAAAAATTGAAGTCCACGATGATTTACGTGACGCATGATCAGGTCGAAGCCATGACAATGGCCGACAAGATCGTGGTTTTGCGGGCCGGTTCGGTCGAGCAGGTCGGGACCCCGCTTGAACTCTATCATCATCCGCAAAATCAATTTGTTGCGGGCTTCATCGGGTCGCCTAAAATGAACTTTGTTCCGGCGGTTGTGGTGGGGGTTTCGCAACAAACTGTTACGGTTAAACTGGATTCCGGTAAAGAGGTGACGCTGCCTGTTGATGGCAGTGGTCTTGACGCCGGAGATCGTGTAACAGTGGGCATCAGACCGGAACATTGCAGCCTTGCCGATCAGGACACGGCATTGCTGTCAGGAACGGTCGAAGTGGTTGAACATCTGGGCGAGGCGGGTCTCGTCTATGTGCAGGCCGGTGGTGATGAACTGTTCGTTGCCCGTGTCACGGGTGACACGGCAATTGTAACAGGATCATCCATTGGCATTCATGCCCGGGTGGAAGATTGCTATCTGTTCGATCAGAACGGACAAGCCAGACGGCGCCTTGATGTGGATAACGAACCGCTCAGAGCCCAGCTGGCAACAGGATAGGCGGTGACGGGGCGAAAACCCGGCGCCTGCCAACACGGTAAATACCGTGGCCCGGTCGTTTGCCAGAGCCCTTCGGGCTCGGGATCCCACCTTTACGACGGGGAGGAAACGAGTGAGAGCAGTTCGCTTGGAAGGCTTAGGGCAAGATGACACAAACGACGACGCAGCGCCAACGGCTGAAGCATCGTATCGCTGATATCGTGATTTTCGGTGGGACCGGAGATTTGGCGTTACGCAAACTTTTCCCCGCACTTTACGAAATGGAACGTACCGGGCGTTTTGACGATACCACCCGTATTTTCGGTGCATCACGCAGCGAACATTCCGACGAAGAATTCCGCGCCAAGCTTGAAGAAGCCGGAAAGAAATACATTCCCAAAGGCGAATTTGACGCCAAGGTCTGGAAAAAATTTGCCGCACGCATCGCCTATGTTCAGGTATCCGCGGGGGATGAGGCCGGGTTTAAAATCCTGCATGAAAAGCTTTCCGATCAGCCGGATCGCGACCGCGTCTATTATTTCTCGACCAGCCCGTCGCTGTTTGCCGATATGGCCTTTAACCTCAAGAAAGCCGGTCTGGTAACGCCCAATTCGCGTGTTGTGCTTGAAAAGCCGCTGGGCCACGATCTTGAAAGCTGCCGTGAAATCAACGGCCAGATCGGTGAAGTCTTCGAAGAACACCAGATTTTCCGTATCGACCATTATCTTGGCAAGGAAACGGTGCAGAACCTTTTGATCCTGCGCTTTGCCAATGCCATGTTCGAACCGCTGTGGAACAGCGCGCATATCGATCATGTGCAGATCACGGTTGGCGAGGAAGTCGGCGTCGAAGGGCGCTGGTCCTATTATGACGATGCCGGTGCGATGCGCGACATGGTTCAGAACCATATGTTGCAGCTACTCTGCCTTGTCGCGATGGAAGCCCCGCATGTTCTCGATCAGGACGCGGTGCGCGATGAAAAGGTCAAGGTGCTCAAGGCACTGAAACCGATCAACGATTCCAATATCGACAGTGCCACCGTGCGCGGCCAGTACCGCAACGGTGCCGTCGGTGGCAAGGAAGTCCCGGGCTACCTTGAAGAAGAAGGTGCCAATATCGACAGCACCACCGAGACATTCGTTGCCATCCGGGCCGAACTGAATAACTGGCGCTGGGCCGGGGTGCCGTTCTATCTGCGGACAGGGAAACGCTTGCCGAAACGTCATTCGGAAATTGTCATCCAGTTCCGCGATGTGCCGCACCAGATTTTCCCGCTGGCAAAATCCATGACCAATTATCAGGCCAACCGCCTTGTTCTGCGTTTGCAGCCTGATGACGGCATTCATCTGGTTCTGAATACCAAGAATCCGGGGCCGGGGCTTGTGCGCCTGCGCCCGACCGCGCTTAACCTGTCCTTTGCCGAGGCGTTCGGTGGTCGAAGCCCGGATGCTTATGAACGTCTTTTGCTGGATGCGATTGATGGCAATAACACGCTGTTTGTTCGCCGTGACGAGCAGGACATTGCCTGGCAGTGGGTCGATGCCATTCAGGAAGCATGGCAAAGCAATCACATCACGCCCAAGGGTTATACCTCGGGCACGTGGGGGCCTTCGGCGGCCATTGCGCTGATCGAGCGTGACGGCCGGACCTGGAACGAAGAAGCCGGGTTCTGATGACATGCGGGTCGCCTTGCCTTTTGGTGGGGCGGCCTTGCGTGACGATGAACCGGTTCCCAATTTTCTGGACGAAGACATGACAAACGAACGCATTTTCCAAAGCGGCGATGACATGCTTGCGGCCATGGTCAAGGAAACCGTGGAACGCCTTGAATTCGCCATTGCCATCCGCGGCCATGCCAGCATGGCGGTGGCCGGTGGACGTTTTCCCAAACCGCTTTTTGAAAAACTGTCGACCGTCAAACTCGACTGGTCAAAAGTCACCGTCACGCTTGGTGATGATCGCTGGGTGGGGCTGGATGACGATCAGTCGAACGAAAAGCTGGTTCGCGATCATTTCCTGATCAACGAGGCCCAGCATGCGCGTTTTGTGTCGCTGAAAACCGGCGATGCCAATCCCGAAGACGCAATTTCAACGGTTTCAAGCCGCCTTCGCACCGATCTGAACTGGCCGCTTGATATCGTGTATCTGGGCATGGGCGATGATGGCCATACGGCATCCCTGTTCCCGTCATCCGCGCCCGATGCCCTGCAAAAGGGACTTTATCCCGCCCATGGCGAACTGGTTGCCGCCGCGCGCCCGACCGTATCCCCGGTCCCGCGCATCAGCATGACTTTGCCCGCCATCCATAATGCCCGGTATATTGGCATCCATATTACCGGACAATCCAAATGGTCGACCTTTGAAACCGCGAAAAACGGCACCGAGATCGAAGAAATGCCGGTTCGCGCAATCTTGCAGCAGACTGACATCCCCGTCGATCTGTGGTGGAGCGCCGAGAACCCGAAAGGCTGAACCCCATGAAACGTGAATTAGAACAGATTACCAAACGCATCATCGAACGTTCCAAACCCACCCGCGAGGCCTATCTGGAACGCATCGAAGCCGCCGCGTCCGACCGCCCGCATCGCTCATCCCTGTCGTGCGGCAACCTTGCCCATGCGTCTGCGGGCTGCAGTGCGGCGGACAAGGAACGCATCAATGGTGACGAAGGTGCCAATCTGGGCATCGTGACATCCTATAACGATATGCTGTCCGCCCATCAGCCGCTGGGCGTTTATCCCGACCGCATCAAAAAGGCCGTGTTCGAAGCCGGGGCAACCGCACAGGTTGCCGGTGGCGTGCCCGCCATGTGCGATGGCGTGACGCAAGGCCGTCCGGGGATGGAGCTGTCGCTGTTTTCACGCGACGTGATCGCGATGTCGACTGCGGTGTCGCTGTCCCATGATGTGTTTGATGCCGCCCTTTATCTTGGTGTCTGCGATAAAATCGTACCGGGTCTTGTCATGGGCGCGCTTGCCTATGGCCATATTCCGGCGGTGTTTGTGCCAGCCGGTCCGATGCCGTCCGGTTTGCCCAACAATGAAAAGGCCCGCATCCGTCAGCTTTA
The DNA here is from genome assembly GCF_001858545.1 of Thalassospira sp. MIT1004. NCBI lineage: Bacteria > Pseudomonadati > Pseudomonadota > Alphaproteobacteria > Rhodospirillales > Thalassospiraceae > Thalassospira > Thalassospira sp. MIT1004. The sequence continues at coordinate 149,921 of NZ_MCAO01000042.1, forward strand.
CGCGCAGGGCAAGGTCGGCCGCAAGGAGCTTCTTGAAGCCGAAACCGCGTCCTATCACAGCCCGGGGACCTGTACCTTCTATGGTACGGCGAACTCCAACCAGATGCTGATGGAAATTATGGGTCTGCATTTGCCCGGCGCGGCGTTTGTTAATCCGAACACCGATCTGCGTGATGCCCTGACCGAAGAAGCCGCCCGTCGTGCGCTTCAGATCACCAAGCTTGGCAATGATTACCGTCCGGTTGGCAAAATTCTCGATGAAAAGGCATTTGTGAACGGCATTATCGGTTTGCTTGCGACCGGTGGGTCGACCAACCACACCCTGCATCTTCCGGCGATGGCCCGTGCGGCGGGTATCGAGCTTCGTTGGGAAGATTTCGATGAATTGTCGAAACTTGTGCCCTTGCTGTGCCGCGTTTATCCGAATGGGCAAGCCGATGTGAACCACTTCCATGCTGCGGGCGGCATGGGCTTTGTGATCAGCGACCTTCTGAAAAACGGTCTTCTGCATCCCGATCTTCAGACCATCCATACCGGTGGCATGGCGGCCTATGGCACCGAGCCGTATCTGGATAATGGCAAATTGTCGTGGCGTGATGCCCCGGCCACCAGCCATGACGAGGAAATCCTGCGCCCGACCGAAAAGGCGTTTAGCACCGATGGCGGTCTTCGCATGCTGTCGGGGAACCTTGGCCGTTCGGTGATCAAGGTCTCGGCGGTGAAGCCGGAAAACCGCGTGATCGAAGCCCCGGCGGCGGTCTTTACCTCGCAGGAAGAAATGATGCAGGCGTTCAAGGATGGCAAACTGCATCGTGACGTTGTCTGTGTTGTGCGTTTCCAGGGGGCCAAGGCGAATGGCATGCCGGAACTGCACAAACTGACCCCGCCGCTTGGCGTGTTGCAGGACCTTGGTTACAAGGTCGCCCTTGTCACCGATGGTCGCATGTCGGGCGCGTCGGGCAAGGTCCCGGCGGCAATCCACGTCACCCCCGAAGCCATGATGAATGGTCCGATTGCCAAGGTCAAAGACGGCGATATCGTGCGTCTGGATGCCGAAACCGGCGAGCTGATCCTGAACGTGACCGAGGCCGAGCTGGCCAAGCGCGACTTTGCGACCTTTGATAACAAGGCCGAACATCAGACCGGTTTCGGTCGTGAATTGTTTGGTGTGTTCCGCGAACATGTCGGACTGGCCGAAATGGGTGCCAGTGCGGTGCTTCCGGGGGATATCGAGGCAGAGGTAGCATAATGCGGCTGGTTGGTGATATCGGCGGTACCAACGCCCGCTTTGCCTGGATTGACGAAAATGGAAATCCGCAATCACCGATGACATTGCCGGTCCGCGATTATGCGACCATCGGCGATGCCATGCGGGATTTCATGGTGAAAACCGATTGCGCGGATCTGAATGAATTTGCGGTTGCCGTGGCGTGCCCGGCATCCGCAGATATCATCAAATTCACCAATAACCCGTGGGTGTTTTCCAAGGATGCGCTGAAGGCTGAATTTGGTCTGGATCGTCTGGTGGTGGTCAATGACTTTACCGGCCTTGCGATGTCCGTGCCCTATCTTGGCGACGAAGACCTGATCACGCTGTTTGATGGTCCGGGGCGCCCGGGATTGCCATTGGCGGTGATCGGAGCGGGCACCGGGCTTGGCGTTTCGGGGCTTCTGCGCCATGACGATCACTGGATTCCGATCCAGGGCGAAGGCGGCCATGTGTCACTGCCCGCCGTCGATGATCTTGATTATGAAATCGTCAAATTCCTGACGGCTGAACTGGGCCGTGTGTCGGCCGAACGTATCCTGTCGGGGATGGGGCTTGAAAACCTTTATCGTGCGCTTGCCGCCATTGACGGGATCGACGTGATACCGCTCAGTGCCGCTGAAATCGTTGAAAATGCCATGCAGAAAAACGATCCGCTTTGCCTTAAGGTGCTGGATCGGTTCTGTCTGTTCATGGGCGGGGTGGCCGGTGATCTGGTCCTGACGCTTGGCGCGTTTGATGGTGTGTTTATCGGCGGCGGAATTGGTCCGCGGATTGCCGGTTTTATGAAACAAAGCGGCCTTAAGGATCGTATGATCGCCAAGGGCCGTTTCCATGATTTGATGAATGATGTGCCGGTGCGCCTGATGACGGCGAAATACCCGGCCCTGATCGGTTGTGCCAAAATTTTGACGGCCTGACCGATAAACTGGAGGATACCCAATGAGCCTTTCGTCACGCGAAATTCTGTCCAAGGCCCCGGTCGTACCGGTTCTGGTGATCGAAGACGCCAATGATGCCGTTCCGCTTGCAAAGGCGCTGGTGGCCGGTGGTTTGCCGGTGCTTGAAATCACACTGCGCAGTGCCGCAGCCGAAGAAAGCATCAAACGCATCATCGCCGAAGTGCCAGATGCGATTACCGGTGCAGGCACCGTGATCAATGCCAAGCAAATGGAACGCATGGCAAAAATCGGCTGTGCCTTTGCCGTGTCGCCTGGCCATACCAAAAGCCTTCTGAAGGCGGCCAAGGATACCGGCGTGCCGTTGCTTCCGGGGGCCGGAACCCCGTCCGAGATCATGTATCTGCTTGAACATGGCTACGACATGCTGAAATTCTTCCCCGCCGAACAGCAGGGCGGTGTTTCAATGCTCAAAGCCCTTTCCGGGCCGCTGCCGCAGGTCAAATTCTGCCCGACGGGTGGTGTGTCGCTGGCAAACCTTGGTGATTATCTGGCCCTGCCAAACATCATCACCGTGGGTGGTTCATGGGTTGCCCCCAAGGACGCGGTCAAGGCCGGTGACTGGGCCACCATCACCCGCCTGGCACAGGAAGCCACTGACAAGGTTGCCGAATTGCGCGGCTGATTGGCCGGGATAAACACCCACAAAAGGAGCCCGGTTCGGGCTCCTTTTGCGATGAAGGCTTTGGTAGGGAAATAGGATGATCATGCTCAAGGCATTGATAAATATGGTCTTCTCGCTGTACTGAGCTTTTTCTGGGAACTTTTTCCGGTTTTCTGGAGTAAAGTTCTTGATTTGTTCTTTGTGTTGTGGCATAAAGATAAAGTCAACAGGACAAATGGGTCCGGAGACAAAACCCGCAAAGCGAATCACGCTTTGCGGGTTTTTTGCGTTTTGGGCGGCAAAATGGGAATGAGACGATGACAGGGCAGCGATCTGAAAGGCCGCAATGGCGGGGGTGGCATCGCCAAAGGAGCATCTCTGGCGCATGGAAAAGCCATTACGGTGGTGGTGTGTTCGTGCCGTAAGGTCGCGGGAAATTTACGAAAAACGGGTGTTTATCATGACGGGAGAAATGTGCCCTTAGGGCAAGGGCGTTTGTTCGGGGCCGCGGGGGCTGGGTCAAGTTGGTTCGGTCCGGTCGGTGAAGTGTGACAATGCCGAGAATCAGCGGGCCCGAATTGCGCCCGGATTGGATCGGTACGGGGGCCGGGATTGGCAGGCAGGATCGGTTGTCAGCGGGCTGGTAGACCGTTTGGCGATGCGAAAGGGCGGTGATCGATGGCGGGAGTTGTGTGCCTGCCATGCGGCAACGTGTGGCCCTTGGGGTGAGGTGCGTTTCGGGTCAACCGAGGGCGGCGGGTGTTTGTTCGGGGCAGCGGGGGCCGGGGCGTGGTCCGTCCGGGCGGTGGCGTTTGGCGATGCCGGGGGCAGCAGGTTTGGCTTGGTGGGATTGGGTCGTTTGCCAAGAGCGGCTGGCGGGATGGGTTGCCTGCGGGCTGGTGGACCGTTCGAACATGCCGAAAGGTCGGTCATCTCTGGCGGGATTTGTGCTTGCCATGCGGCAACGTGGTTGCCGTTTGGGGTGAGGTGCGTTTCGGGTCAACTGAGGGCGGCGGGTGTTTGTTCGGGGCTGCAGGGTTCAGGGCGCGGTTCGTCTGGTCGGTGGCGTTTGGGGGTGTCGGGGGCAGCGGGTTTGGCTTGGCGGGATTGGATCGTTTGCCCGGAGCGGCGGGCAGGATTGCTTGCCAGCTGGTCGATGGTGCGTTCGGAGATGCCGGGGATAGTCTGGTTTGTTGATTGGCTTGGCGGTTGATCAAAATCGTCGTTCCGGGGCGGCGGGGCGCAGACCCGGAATCCATGCCCGGTCGAAAGAGACTGGATTCCCGTCTCGTCATTCGGGGAAATGACGATCTGGTTGGGAGGGCCTTGCCGGTTGGGAGGGCTGTGTCAGCGGTTCGGGAGCCCGGTGTGGGCTCCCTTTTGTTTGCTGGTGGTGCGAGGGACGGTCGTCAGACAATGCGCGTGACGCGCCACTGGTTGCCGTCAAATGTGCGTTGCAGGCCGACATCGCGAAGCTGATCGTCACTCAGATGCGCCATCACCTCGCGTTCGTTTTTGCGTTTGCGGGCGTCGAGCGAATAGCTTGCGATCTTTTTGATCAGGCGGCCAAACGGGACGCGATTGGCGATGGGGTCGGTGCGGATGTCGAAGTCCTGTGCTTTGGTCGGGGTCTGATAGGCCATGATGTCCTCCTGATTTTCCAAAAGGTTGTGTTCTGTTGATGAGCTGATCCTCTCATATGCAAAATAAAACGGGAATTTGGTTGTTTTGCAGATTTAATGTGCAAAAATAACCGGAACAGCCGAGGCCCGATCATATGGACTGGTCAAGCACATGAATTGGAACGACCTGCGTTATTTCCTGATCCTTGCCGAAGAAGGCAGTCTTTCGGGGGCTGCGCGGCGGTTGCGCAAGGAGCACACCACCGTGGCGCGGCGGATCGAGGCGCTTGAAGAGGCGGTGGGGACCAAGCTGTTTGATCGTCTGCCGCGCGGCTGGCAACTGACGGCTGCGGGGCAGAACCTTGTGCCGGTGGCCGAACGGGTTGAGGCAGAGGCGCTTGGCTTTGAACGGCAGGCCAGGGGCGATGAAGCCGCCCACGGTGTGGTGCGGATATCCGTGCCCCCGGTCGCGGGGCGGGTTTTGTTTGCGCCGCGTCTGGCGCAATTGCTGACCGCGCATAAGGGGCTGGAATTTGAAATTATCGGTGCGTCCAACGTGGTCAATCTGGCCCGGCGGGAAGCCGATCTTGCGGTGCGCATGATTACCCCGCGCGAACCGGGCCTGATTACGCGCAAGCTGGTCGAACTGGGGGTCGGTCTTTATGCTGCACGCGGATATCGTGACCGCGTCCCCGAACAGGATTGGGAATTCTGCGGGTACGAGGACACGTCCTATGGGGCAGCCAAAAAGGAATGGGTGCGTAATATTATGGGGCGGGAATTGCCCTGCCGGTTTCGGGCCGATGATACGGAATCGGTGCGGCAATTCATCGCGGCCGGGCACGGGGTCGGGGTGTTGCCGCGCTACCTTGCCGATGGCGACGACCGGCTTGAACTGATCCGGGCCGATACGGCGGGCGAAAGCCGCGAAACCGCATGGCTGGTTGTGCATCCCGATATGCGCCGGTCCCCCGGTGTGCGGCTTGTCATGGATGCCCTGATCAAGGCCGCCGACAGCATTTCGGCAGAATTTCAGGTGTGAAAAACAAAAAGAGACCCCGTGCTGTGTATCTGCGCGGGATCTCTTTTGCTGCCTGAGGGAGGCATATCAAAGCGTGTCGATTGCCGGGTAAAACAGGGATCACAATCCCCTGATATTGTACGGCCGCTTTGAATTCGATGTAATCACCACATTTTTTCGCGCAGGCTGCCATCCTGGGTGCGCTCCAGACCCATATCGCGCAGTTGGTATTCATTAAGTCGCATCAGAGCCGCATCGGTTTGATGGCTTTTATAGGCTCTGATCACGAAAGCGGCGGCGGCGCGAAGTAGGCGGCCAAGCGTCAAGGTCTTGAAATTCGCCGATTTCTTTGCACGATTGCCCATGGTTTCGCATGCCGTGCGTGCTTCCAGGCTGACTTGTCCGCTCATCATCTGGCCTCCTGTGCCACGAATGTTTGATGTCGATGCACAGACTTTCTCATGCGCATAAAAATCACGTAATCCGATTAATCTGCGCTATAGTTGTGCAAATTTGCGCAAGTTGGGGCGAGGCATCATGAACTGGAATGATCTGCGATATTTTGTTGTTCTCGCTGCTGAGGGAACGCTTTCCGGTGCGGCAAGACGCCTTAAAAAGGATCACACCACCGTAGCACGCCGGATCGAAGCCCTTGAGCAGGATCTGAATTCCAAACTGTTTGATCGACTGGCAACCGGATGGACTCTGACCGAGGCGGGGGAAAATCTTGTGCCCGTGGCGACCAAGATCGAAGAAGACGTTCTGGCGTTTGAACGGCAGGCACATGGCGACGAGACCGCCTATGGCGTGGTGCGTATCTCGGTGCCGCCGGCTGCGGGGCGGCTGCTTTTTGCGCCGCGTCTGGCCGAGGTGCTCAAAGATCAGAAACATCTGCAATATGAAATTCTTGCATCAAGCATTGTCGCCAATCTTGCCCGGCGCGAAGCAGACGTTGCCGTGCGCATGGTGCAGCCCGACCAGAACGGTTTGGTGGTGCGCAAATTGACCCATCTGCGGATGGGTATCTATGCCTGCCGGGGATATTGCGAACAAACCCCGCCTGATGAATGGGAATTTTGCAGCGAAGAACGCAATTCCCGTGGCGAACGGCAACAGGCATGGGTGTGGAAAAAACTGGGGCGGCAATTGCCTGTCCGCGTCCGTGCTGACGATACCGAAACAGTGCGATCCTTTATCGTCGCCGGATATGGATTGGGTATTCTGCCGCGCTATATCGGGGACGAGGACAAGCGCCTTGAACTTGTCCTGCGCGATGATGACTGCGAGATCAGCAGACCGGTCTGGATGGTGGTCCATCCCGATATCCGTCGATCACCGGCGGTGCGCATCGTGATGGATGCGCTGGTGCGCGCGACCGAGAACATCAATCCGGAATTTAAACACGGGTTTTAGTGATCAGTATGCCAGAACCTTTCGTAAAAATTTATGGCTTGGGAACAATCATCCCGAAAAAATGATACATCGGTTCGCCGCAGGGTGGCGGCGGACGTCAATTGGCGGATGGCATGGGGACATCAACCCGGGATCTGGAACAGCTTCTGGCGCGTGCGGCCGATGGCGACATGGACGCCTTCGGGCAGCTTTATCATGCGACATCGGCGAAACTTTTCGGCATTGTCCTGCGTATCTTGAAGAACCGCGCCCAAAGCGAGGATATCCTGCAGGAAATCTATGTGAAGGTCTGGGAACGTGCCGGGGATTTTGAACCGGGGCGTGCGTCAATCATCACCTGGATGGCAACGATTGCGCGGAATCGGGCGATTGATGCGCTGCGTCGTGACAAGCGTCATGAGGTGGTGGTGGATGATTTCGATATCGATCAACTGGCCGATCATGATGATCTGTCGGTTGCCGATGATGCCGAACGCAATGATGACCTGCGCCAGCTTGAAATCTGCCTTGGCGGGCTCGATGATGATCGCCGCACAATGGTCAGGCTGGCCTATCTGGACGGATTCTCGCGCGCCGAGCTGGCAGAACGGTTTGCCCAGCCGGTCGGCACGATCAAGACATGGCTGCATCGCAGCCTGAAACAGTTGAAGGAATGCCTCGGATCATGACCGACCGGGAAGATATCGACATGCTGGCGGCGGAATATGTGTTGGGAACGCTTGATCCCGATATGCGCCGCACTGTCGATGAACGCCGGACAAATGAGGCGGAACTGAATGCGGCGATTGCCGATTGGGAAAAACGCCTGTCGCCGTTAAATGCACATTACCGCGCAGAAATGCCGTCGCGCGACCTGTTTCCCGGTATCCGGGCGCGGATAGAGGGGGCCCGGATCGAAAGGGAGCGTGTGCAGGCGGACAATATTGTTGAGATCGATCTGCTGAAACGCAAGCTCGCCCGGTGGCGGATCGGGACATTTGCCACCGGTGCACTGGCGGCAAGTTTGATGGTGGCGGTGCTGGTATCGGATTTTGCCGCCCCGGTTTCTGATCGGCAATTTGTCGCCGTGTTTCACCGTGACGATACCCAGCCCGCCTTTGTCATGAGCATTGATCTGGATACCCGTGCGGTGATCATCCGCCCGGTTTCGGCAACACTGCCCGAAGGCAAGACCTATCAGCTATGGATCGCATCCGATGAGTTGGGCCCGGCACCCAAATCGCTGGGGCTGCTTGAAAACGCATCTGTGCCGACAACCCGGTCACTGGGGGAATTTGATCCGGCGCTGCTGCGCAATGCGACCTTTGGCATCAGTCTGGAGCCCGAGGGCGGTTCGCCAACCGGGCGTCCGACCGGTCCTGCCATTCATGGCCGTCTGATCCCGGTCGAACACTGATTTCAAAAAAAAAGTTTCCCGGTCTGAAACCCGGCCGGTCTGGCCTGCGTAGCTTCGATGTGCGCATCAAAGCGCGACACGAGCGGACGGCAGACAAAAGCCTGTCCCGGTTCAACAGACAAGGAGACTTCAAATGCTGGTGACCAAAAAGATGTTCGGTATTCTCGGCGGGGCGCTGATGGCCGGTGCCCTGACCGCTGCCATTCCGACGGCCGCCAACGCCATGGGGCCGATGGTCGAGGCGATGGATCAGGATGTTTCGGGCGGAACGGTCAGTGCGTCGAAAATCATGGCCGGTGAAAATGGCTGGCTGGTGGTACATCGCACCGATTCCGAAATGAAGCCGGGCCCTGTTGTCGGTTATGCGCCGCTTAAAAAGGGCGAGAATATGGATGTTACCGCCATTTTGCAGGAACCGGTCAAATCCGGTGAGATGCTGATGCTGATGATCCATTCCGAACAGGGTGGCATGAAAACCGGCTATTTCGAATATACGCTGGGTGCCAAGGAAGACGGCCCGATCAAGCCGGATGGCAAACTGGTGATGAAGGTCGTGACCGCCCAATAAGCCGGTTGGCAGTTTAAATCAAACGGCCCGCGAGGTTGCTTGCGGGCCGTTGTCTTTTACAGCCAGCCAAGCTGCCGGGCGGCCGAAAGCAGTAGCAACAGGCCAAACAGGGTAATCAACGCGGCCCCCGCCAAGCCAACCCCGCGGCGAAGCCAGCCCGATGTGCTTTCCGAAACACTGAAAAGATGCTGCGTGCCGGTCCGAATGCCGATGGCCGCCAGCCCGATCAGGCTGATGGTCAGCGCCACACCGGCCGCCATGGCAAAGGCCGAGGCAATCCCGATCAGGAACAATCCATTTGCCAGCGTAAACAGCAACACCAGTATCGACCCGGTGCAGGGACGCAGGCCGACCACAATCCCGCCCGCAATCATCTGCCAGCGGGACTTGGTGATGGCGTGATCATGGTTATGCTCATGCTCATGATTGAGATGCTGATGGTCTGCATGTTCGTGATCGTGGTCATGATGATGTGCGTGGTCATGTGCATGGTGGTCATGGTCATGGTCATGGTCATGCCCATGCCCGCCGTGATCGCAACAATCATCACGTCCCTGCAAGATACGGATACACATCAATCCGCCCAACCCGGCAATCAGGGCATAGGAAACGGCTTCCAGAACCAGTCCGTTCTGCGTAATCGCCGCCGGGCCAAGATTAAGGATCAGGGTCAGCGACCCGACAAGAACGATGGCCGTTACTGCCTGAACGCCGGCAATCAGGCTGCCCATCGCAACACCCTGTTTCCATCCGGCATCACGCGACAGGAAATAGGTGGTTGTGACCATCTTGCCATGGCCGGGGCCCGCCGCATGAAACACGCCATAGGCGAATGAAAGTGCGATAATGGTCAGGCCCGGCCACCACGCATCGCCGGTTTTGGCACTGCGCAATGTTGCTGTCATCTGCCGGTTAAGCTGTGTCTGGATCACCACCACCTGACCGACAATATCCGATAGCCATCCCGGCAGGCTGATCAGGCTCTCGCCGTCATTTTGTGTCGTCTGATCGGGAGTATTCGGGGCCTGTTCGCTGCTTGTGCCGCGGCCCAGAAGGTTACTGGCTTGTGCTGCGGCCTGATTGCTCGGCAGAAACGAAATCGCCAGCAGAAAGGCCATGATCAGAACCGGCATCCGCAACCTCGTTCTGGCAGGCAAGGTCGGCGCGTATTGGCGAAACCAGATCAAAATAGATGCGGTTCTTTTCATCTTCGCTCATTTCATAGTGGCATTTGAGATGGCGGTTGCCCTTGAACAGGATCGGATCAACCTGGGTAAAGGCAACATCAATATAGAATTCCGCATCATATACCGACAGGGCAACGGCATCTTTTATCGGGTCAAGCGGCTCTTTAAGCGTCAGGGTGAAATCGTAACTCACCCGACGGTCATCGGTAATATCGGCCTTGAAGTCCGTTGCCCCGGCAAAGGTCACAAGCTCCTCGTTCCGGCGCAGATGCGTCAACCATGAAACTTCGGAAAGCAACGCAAACGCATTGTCGTGAACGTCGGTGTTTTCTTCATCAAAGAACCGCAAATCATGATTTTTGTCGAACTGGTCAATCAGCGTCAGACTGAACAGATCGTCAAACACCCAATGCAGCCGGATCGCGGTGATTTTGTCGTCTTCAAAAATCATCTGCGCATCGGCATCGATCCAGACATGCGGATGTGCCGATGCCGGCATGCCTGATCCGACCCAAAGGACGGATGCAAGCATACCGGCAACAAACGTCTTAGGACTGCGAAAGGCAGTCCGCCAACGCGCCAGCATTCTGGCGCAGGATGTTCTGATAGGCATCTGGTCCTGCCGGAATATCCGCGCCCAGCGGATCAAGCGTTCCGATATGCGCGCCGGTATCGGCAACCACGGCTTCGACAATCGCCGGGCGGAATTGCGGTTCGGCAAAGACACAGACAGCATTGCTGTCCCGGATTTTGTCTTCGATTTCATGCAGGCGCTTTGCTCCGGGCTTCTGTTCCGGTGAAACAGTAATCGAACCAACCGCATTCAGGCCAAATCCCGCTTCCAGATACTGATAGGCATCATGGAAAACGACAAACGGCTTGCTGCGGACCGGTTCCAGTTGACTGTCCAGATCATTCCCAAGTGCATCAAGGCTTGCAAGGAACTTTTTCAGATTGTCCTGATAGGTGCCTGCATGGGCCGGGTCGATTTCACCAAGTTCGGTGGCAATTGCTGTTGCGATGGCAGCCCCGTTGGCCGGATCAAGCCAGATGTGGGGGTCGGCACCTTCTTCGTCATGATGGTGACCTTCTTCACCCTCATGGGCGTGATCATGATCATGATCGTGATCGTGTTCTTCGGCATGGGCGTGTTCATCATGACCGTGTTCGTCATGACCGTCATGACCATGTTCATCATGATGTTCGTCTTCATGGTCTGCGTGATCGTGACCTTCGTGATCATGGTCATGCGATTCCCATGCGCCACCTTCGCGCATTGCCCGGACGGCCAGACCATCAATATCAGCCAGTTCAAGCTGATGGGCACTGCCCGACAGGGTTGCCAGCGGCTTTTTCAGGAAGCCCTCAAGGCCGTGGGAGACATAGATCACCAGATCGGCTTCCTGAAGCGAGCGGGCTTCGCTGGGGCGTAGCGAATAGGCATGCGGCGAGGATGCGCCATCAATCAGCAGAGCCGGTTTGCCAACGCCTGCCATGATCGCACTGGCAATACCGTGGATCGGTTTGATCGAAACAACGACCGACGGATTTTCTGCCGCCTGTGCCGTAAACGGCAGGGCAAGCAACGGCAGGGCAAGCAGGGTGCTGCGAAGGCTTGAGAGGGGCATGATATCAATCCGGTTGGTAACAGGGATGGGGTAATCGGTGAGGATGTGTTTGTTATGTTATATCATAACGTTTCGTCAAGCGATAATTACATCCCTGATCCGGCGGGGGTGTTTTTGATCCTAATAGATGTTTTCTATTGATCAAAATAAGTGAGTTTCGTGTTCGTAACGAAAAATCCGCATCCGTAGTTGAAGACGCATTTTTGCCGATTTCATTGCAGAACAAATGTTGGGGAATGGTAATGATGCGGCTGCCATATCCGATTTGAACCGGCAAGAAGCAATCCGCATCGAAGGCGGTTCCATCTTTTCGGGCCGGTTAAAATATCTTGCCGGGATGTTACATCCGGCAGGGAGGACATTTCAGATCCGGGTTGCCGGTCTCGCGATCAGTATGCAAATCAGAAACGTTTAGCCAGAAACGGTCATCGATGTTTTTTGTCGTCTCACTCATGATGGTATTTTCGATGTTGAAAACGTGCCGCCGTTCTGTTCTCAGGGCATCAAGGGCGTGTGCAATCGCCGGGGCATTGTGAAAATGTTCCATGAAGGCACCGGTTCGATACGCTTCAAGAAGGCCATCGGTAATGGTTTGCCATAGGGCGCTGTTTTTCCTGTTCACATAGATGAAAAAGTCGAACGGATAAACCAGCATGACGGTGTCATTGAGAACCACATCCGGATATTGCGCCTGAATTGCGGGCAATTCCCGATAGGCTTCGTGAACGGCACGGGTTAAAGCATCAAACCGACTGTTTTCCAGCATTTCCCAAAGGTTGTTGCGCGGGCCGCGTTCAACACAGAAACCGTTATCTTCCATAATGTCTGCATCGGGCCAGTCGGACCCCACCCCGATGCAGAACTGGCGCAATTCGTCCAGGGTTTCGACATTCCGAAGCGCCTCGGCCCGGTCCTTTTTGACCATGAAAACACGGTGCCCCAGAATGCCGCGCGTGATGGGAATATTGACCTGGCGAAATCTGCTTTCACGCTCTGCACTGTAACCGGCAAACATCACATCAATATCACCGGCCAACAGCATTTCGCTGATGCGTGACTGTGTCGCGCCTTTTAATTCCTCGATATCCATAACGTAATCAGTGCCCGACAAGTCCAGCGCCATTTCGATGACGCCGAATTCATAGGCAAAAAATTTCTTCAGACCTTCTGGGAAGGCCATTTTGATGGTTCTGGCATCGGCCTGTGCGGTTTCCTGGAGCAAAAGGCAAACACAAACGACCCAAAATGCAAAACGCAGGATTTTCAAAACATTCGCCCATATAAAGGTCACGTGAGGCTCAGCCTACGATGTATATTGGGCGCGCTTTGCGATGTTAAAGAGACGTCCTTTGAATATTATATATCGTTAATGTTGCGGGCGTCTTGTCGAGGATGGCTTCATGCCCTTTAGCCATGGCAGGAAGCCATCGAGAAATCGTGTGGTCGCGGGCATGAAATGGCTGCCGTGATGATACATCGGGTCCAGCGTGGTGACGATCATCCGGCCCGGCGTGGTGACCGTGTCGTCATAAAGAACCGATCCCAGATCACCGACATCCATTCCGCCGGTTCGCCAATCCCGTCAAGGGCAAGGCATGTGTCATACGTGCGAGCAGGCGCGAAGCCATTTTGTGATAAGTCCTTGCAGCTTGTTACAAGCGGGATCAAATAGTTGGTCGAATGTTGAATTTAATAACCATTCTCATTTGATTGTCGCAGCTGATTTTGGTTCTTAATTTCATATATTTGAATATTTTGGAATTCGGCAAATATTAACGCGTGCGTTGCTTTGTTCTTGAATACGCCATGGTCGTTTATATGGAAGGGTTTCCGTGATGTCGGACAATGGATTGACCGACATTTTGCGCGATTCTGTCGCCGTCGACGGCTGGGTGTTTGCTCTACGGCGCGAAGGGGGCAGGATGGTGCAATGGGGGTTCCGGATGCGACGAAGCCGCCCGGCACATTGCAACGGGCGGCTTCGTGTCTCGGCGGCATCTTTGGGGTAGCCTGCCGAGGTAGTGGTTATTGATCGCCAGACATGCTGGCAAGGCGCTGTTTCCGGCGCTTCGCCCGGGCACGCATGATCGGTGGAAGGGCGACTGCTCCGATCATCAGGATAGCAAGGCCGATGGCAATCGGGCGTTCTGCAAGATAGGACAACGGATTCCCGCCCGAGATTTGCAGGGTACGGACGATCTCGCCTTCGGTCATGCGTCCCAGCAACAAGCCAATAACGGTGGCAGCGACGGGATAGTTGTGGCGACGCATCAACCAGCCAATACCGGCAAAAGCCATGACAGTGACTGGTCCGGCAATCGTGCCGGTGATACCAAATCCGCCCCATGCGCACAGGGCAAGGACAGAAGGTACCAGATAGCTCAGTGGAACGCGGACAATCATGCCAAGCACGCGTAACGATAGAAGGCCGATAATCGCAAGAAGAAGCACCTGGCCCATATTGCCAACAATGATCGAATAAACGACATCGCGCTGATCACGGATAAAGGCAGGGCCACCGACAAGATTGTGGAAGGAAAACGCAGCTAGCAACACGGCCGTTGCAGCGCCACCGGGGATGCCCAGTGCAAGCAGGGCCGTCATCGAACCGCCCTCGGAACTTGAATTGGCGGATTCAGCGGCAACAAGTCCGTCCGGCTCACCCTTGCCAAAGCGTTCCGGATGTTTGGAGCTGCGTCTGACTTCGCTATAGGCAACCAGATTGGCAACCGATGACCCGACACCGGGAACCGCACCGATCAGTGCACCGATGATGCTGCCACGGATCAGAGCGCCGGGACGTTTGAAGGCCATGACAAAGCCGGTGATCAGCTTGCGGAACGAAATATGCCGGTTCTCGCTTGATTCAACGAGATAATCACTGCCGCGCAGGCGCAGCAATTCCGATGCAGCAAAAATACCGATCATGGCCGGGACAACCGAAATCCCGTCTATCAGATACGGATTGCCAATTGTTGTGCGCATGGTGCCGGTGGTCGACATGCCGATCTGGCTCAGGATCAGGCCGAAAAGGCCGGCAATCAATCCGTTGGAAACCGCACCACCATGAAGGGTCGCAATCAGGGTCAGGCCCCAGATCACCACCATCACCATTTCAAGGGGACCAAGTTTCAACACGACAAAGGCAAGCGGCTGGATCAGCAACAGCAAAAGGGTATAGCCAAAAAAGGCACCAAAAACCGATGCTCCAAGGCCAATGCCAAGTGCTTCGTTATGTTTGCCCTGATGTGCCATGGGATGCCCGTCAAAGGCGGTCGCCACTGATGATGAGGATCCGGGAATGTTCATGAGGATGGCAGTAACGCCGCCGCCATAGGCCCCGCCGGTAAAGATCGACGTCAGGAACAGCATCGCCTGAAGGAAATCCATCGACCAGGTGACCGGCAGGAATACCGCCATGGCCATGGAAATCTGCAAGCCAGGTACAGCGCCGAAAACCAGACCGATGATCAGGCCAGGAATGACATAAAGCCAGGGGCCAAAATCGCTGAAAAGCAACGAAAAGGCCTGCGAGAATGCAAAACTGTCGATCATGTTACAAAACCAGTAGCGGCATGGGGAACGGGAAGAGCGACCCGAAGCCTTCGACAAGGAACAGCGTGAACAGGGCAGCGTAAAGAGGTGGCAGCCACCAGCGGCGTTCACCACCAATCACAATGCCAACCCAGACAAACAGGAATGTCGCGATGTCAAAACCGACGGTGGTCAGGCCAAAACAAAGCGCTGCAAAAAGGCCGAGCAGCAAAAGGTCAACAAGGGTGGTGTGCAGTTTGGCACTTTGTTCGGCTGGGTCTTGTTGCAGCACTTCGGTATCGGTGCGCAGGGCTTTGATGATGACCCCGGCGATAAGGGCAATCAGGGTGATGCCGACTGGAACAACGACAATTAGGTTATAAAGTTTTGTCGAAGCGGAAATGGCACTCCAGTTCAGATACACCGCAGTAACGGCGACCATTAACAGGAATGCCAAATGAGACAGGGACAGGTTTGACAGGCGACCGGGCATGTCGGGGCTCCTGGGCGGACGGGAAAAGGGAGTGCGCAGGATGCTGCGCACTCCGGGGCGTGATTACTTCGAGATGTCCTTGAAGCGTTCCAGGACTTCAAAGTTTGACTTGATGATCTTGGTGGTTTCTTCTGGACCAAGCCATTCTGCGCCGATGCCCTGTTTTTCAAGGTCTGCAACGAATGCCGGGTCTTTCAGAACGGCTTCATAGGCGTTCGTGAAGCGTTCAAAACGTTCCGGATACTTTTCCTTGAAGGTGGCGTGGGCGGCGATGCCACGCATGGAGCCGACCAGCGGGGCGACTTCTTTGCCATGTTTGGCAAGAATTTCGTTCAGGGTCGGTGCATCCCAGGTGGCAACACGCTTGTTGGCAGCAATCGCAAGCGGGCGAATATATTCGGCAATAGAAACACTGCCATCCGCACCCAGAACGGTCATGTCGACCTGACCGCCGGCTGCTGCGGTACGGGCCGCACTACCCGATTCGTAGGTGACAATATTCACATCATCAGCGCTAAGGTCATAAGCTTCGAGAAGCTGAAGAGTGTTGATGTAGCCCGTTGAACCCGGAACGACAGAAATGCGCATTTTGCCCGGGTTTTCTTTGATCGCGGCCATGAATTCATCAAGCGATGTATAGGGCAGTTCGGCATTCAGCGCGAACAGGTCAACGTCGGTCCACTGGCCGTTGACGAAGGCAAAGTTATCCAGGCTGTAATCCGCGTCAGCTTGCAGGATTGCGTTGCTGATATAGGGGTGGATCGAGGTTGCCAGGAAAAAGGTGCCATCATCAGGCATGTTCAGGAAATAGGTGTGCCCAACATGGCCGCCGCCGCCTTTCTGGTTGATGACGCGGATCGGTACATCAAGTTCTTCCTGAAGGCGCTGGGCAACGGCGCGGGCTGTGCGGTCAGCTGAGCCGCCCGGTCCGAGAGCAACAACAAAGGTGATTTGCTGATCTGGCCATTCTGCCTGTGCCGGGGTGGCAGTGGTCGCAAGCGCACCAACAGCAAGCAGCGCAGCTGACGCCATTGTCAAAATCTTGTGGCGCATTTCTTCCTCCTTGTTTGGGATGGAACGCGTTCGTTGCGCATTCCTTGTTGTTAACAATGTTTAAAATCGCGTCCAATTGGCACAATTCTGGCGTGGTAAGTCAAGATAAAAAAAATCTATATGATCTGGGGATTTTTGAGTATAAGGGGCGGCAAGAACGGCAAGACGCTTGTGTTCTGTAAATTTGAAAACGGAAAGTATTGTTAACAATGTCGTCGATTGAGCATGGTTCAGCCTGGTCCGCGCTTGAGGCGGAACTCCGCGAGGATATCCTGACGGGGCGAATCCGCCCGGGGGAGCGACTAGGTGAAGTTGCCCTTGCGGAACGCTTTGCTGTCAGTCGCGGGCCGGTACGTGATGCGCTGCGGAAGCTTGCAGCAGCGGGGCTGATTTCCTTCCTGCCCAATATTGGTGCGCGGGTCCGGGTGTTTTCCCGTGAAGATGCCCGGGCGCTTTACGAATTGCGTGCGGCACTGGAATCCGATGCTGCCCGGTGGGCGGCGCGTCGGGCAGGGCAGGAACGGGCAAGCGGCCTTGTGCAATTGCTTGGTCAGCATGCCGAGAGCATCGCGGCACATCCGGCCGGGGCCTATTTGCAGAACGGCAAGGATGCTGATTTCCACATCGTGATCGCCGAAATGGCGCAGAACCCGCTGTTGCGTAATTTGCTGGCCGACGAGCTTTATCCACAGCTTGCGCTGCTGCGTCTCCAGCATCGCAACGTTGATGGTCGCGGACGGGTGGCATTGCGCGAACATGAAAACATCGCCGATGCGATCATCAACGGGGATGACGAGCTTGCTGCACTTCTGATGCGTCGACATATCGAGGCCAGCTGGAACGCCCTGAGTGGTCAGCTTGAAGCCGGGGATACAGAGAAATGAAACAAATCCGAATTCCTGCCGTCTTCATGCGGGGCGGTACTTCCCGTGCCCTGATGCTTAAAACCGATGATCTTCCCAAGGATCGGGCAAAATGGCCGGTACTTTTCCGTGCGATGCTGGGCAGTCCCGATCCCAACGGGCGGCAGCTTGACGGTATGGGCGGTGGCATTTCGTCGCTGAGCAAGATCTGCGTAATCGGGCCGTCTGATCGTAACGATGCCGATATCGATTACACCTTTGCCCAGGTGTCTGTGACCGGCGAGACTGTCGATTTCAGCGGCAATTGCGGCAATATGAGTTCGGCCGTCGGGCCGTTTGCTATTGATTCCGGTTTGATTGCGATGCCCGATGACGGGGAATGCACGGTCCGGATTTTCAATACAAATACCAGCAAGATCATCCACAGTACCTTTATGGTCGAAGACGGCGAAGCCGCGGTCAGCGGCGATATGTCGATCCCCGGCGTTGCCGGTGGTGGTGCGCCGGTACGACTGGATTTTTTCCGGCCCGCGGGGACGCAGGGAAGGGGGCTTTTGCCATCAGGTGCAGCTCAAACGGATCTTGAACTTTCTGACGGCAGTGTTGTGTCGGCATCACTGATTGACGCTGGCGTGCCCGCAGTTTTTGTTCTGCCCGAGGCACTCGGCATTGGTGCCGCGATCATGGATCATGATCTTGAAAACGACCCCAAAACCATGGCGCTTCTTGAAGAAATCCGCTGTGCGGGATCTATAGCGATGGGAATTACATCCAGTCGTGAACAGGCCGGTGAAATCATTGCGATTCCCAAGGTGGCGATTGTTGCCCCGGCTCAGAGCTATCTTGACCTGTCGCAACAGCCTGTTGATGCGGGGCGCCATGCCCTGACCATTCGCATGATCTCGGCCGGGCAGCCCCACAAGGCTGTGCCAATTACCGGGGCGCTTGCGGTGGCCTGCGGTGCTGCCGTTCCGGGCAGCATCATTGCCGATCTTATTGCAGCAAGTGATTGCGATGTCGCGCGTTTGCCAATCGGAACACCCAGCGGTGTGGTGACCGTTGGCACCGCACTTGATGCGCAATCCGATGCATCAAGTGCAATTCCCGAAGTTGAACGCGCTTTTCTTTACCGCACACAGCGCCGCCTGATGGAAGGCGTTGTCTGTGTTCCCTCAGCTATTGAAGTTTGAAAAAGAATTTATTGAAGACGGAGTTATCATGACACGAGAAGAAAATAGCAGCGCAAGCGTCTGGCTCGAACAGCCCTTGCCGACGGGGCTTGGCGCGGAAATGGCAAAATACTGGGAAACCAACCAGTTCTTGTCTATTGCAGGTGCGCATGACCCGATGGCCGGGCTTCTGGCCCGCAAAGCGGGGTTCAATGCCCTGTATCTTTCTGGTGCGGCTTTGACCGCATCGATGGGCTTGCCTGATCTTGGTCTTGTGACCATGGAAGAACTTGTAACCCGAGCGCAGGCGATTGTTCGTGTTACCCGTTTGCCGTTGCTGGTTGACGGTGATACCGGCTTTGGCGAGGCGCTTAATACCATGCGTCTGGTGCGTCAGCTTGAAGATGTTGGGGTTGCCGCTGTTCAGCTTGAAGATCAGGTTCTGCCGAAAAAATGCGGTCATCTCAATGGCAAGCAACTGGTGACACCCGATCACATGGCCGAGAAAATCGCCGCCGCATCCCGTGCGCGCCGTGATTTGCGCATTGTTGCCCGTACCGATGCCGCCGCGAGCGAGGGTATTGATGCGGCAATCGCCCGCGCCAAGCTCTATGTCGAAGCCGGTGCAGATGCGATCTTCCCCGAGGCCCTGCATGACGAAGAACAGTTTCGTGCGTTTTCCGCGGCAATTGATGTGCCGTTGTTGGCCAATATGACCGAGTTCGGTCGCACCAAGCAAACCTCGGCAGCGGAATTTGATGCCATGGGATATGCAATGGCAATCTGGCCGGTTTCGGGGCTTCGTATCGCAGCACGTGCCATGGAAAAATTCTATGATGAGCTGGCTGCAACCGGCACTGCCGAGGGTACCATTGATCAGATGCAGACCCGTGCAGAGCTCTATGATGTGATCAACTATTTCGGCTATGAATCGCTTGATAGCAAAATCCAGCGGACTGTCCTGCCATAGGGCGATGACACACTGAGCTAACCGAGATTAAAAAAAGCAGCCCCCGTTGAATTCAGCCGGGGGCTGTTTGCATTGTTAACATCGTTCGCGGAGGAGTTCAGGTCCCCATCAAGTCCTCTGGCGTGAAGTTCATTTCATGCAGGATTTCACCGGTTTCATTGTCAACCGCCTGCAAGGTCACGCCATATCCCCATAACTGCCCGATATAGCCCAGTGTCATTTCCGCTTCGGATTTTTCAAGCCGGATGCCGTCATGTTCGGTGTGCTGGATGTAAAGCTGGCGGTTGCCGCGCAGGTCGACATCAACCACCTGCATGTCGGGTTCGCGTACCGAAATGTCATGCATGCGTGCCAAGGCGCGGCGCACCTTGCGGTATCCGTTATCGTCGTGGATGGCGGCGACTTCCAGATGCGGGCTGGAGCTTAGATCGTCGATCAGGAACATCCGCATGTCGCGCATCAGTTTGGGCGACAGGAATTGCAGGATGAAACTTTCATCGCGGTAATGCGCCCACGCTTCTTTTAGCGTTTCGACCGGCGCGTTATTGCCCGCAATATCGGGGAACCATTTGCGGTCTTCCTCGGTCGGGTCGACACAGATGCGGTGAATGTCCTGCATCATGGCAAAGCCAAGCGCATAGGGGTTGAACCCGGAATAACGCGGATCGTCATATTCCGCCTGAAACACCACGCGCGAATGGTAATCGATGAATTCCATCATCGCACCTTCGGAAATCAGGCCCTTGTCATAGAGGCTGTTCATGATCGCGTAATGGACATAACACGCACAGCCTTCATTCATCATTTTGGTCTGTTTCTGCGGATAGAAATATTGCCCGATATTGCGCACGATCCGCAAAATCTCGCGCTCCCAGGCTTGCAGGGTCGGGGCGTTTTTCTCCAGGAAATACAGCAGGTTTTCTTCGGGTAATCCGAACTGGGCCCGGCGTTCCTCGACCCGCATCTTGCGACGCATTTCATCAAGGTCTTCGTCGTCCTTTTCGGCCTGCGGCAAGGTCCGCCACAGATCGTTATAGGTCTCGTCCTCGTATTTGGCGCGTTCGCGTTCACGTTCCAGTTCTGCCGCCAGATTGGGCTTTTCCGGGTGGGAATACCGGTTTACCCCCTGTTCCATCAGGGCATGTGCTGCATCAAGAACCCGTTCGACCGCATCAAAGCCAAACCGGTCCTCGCATTTGGCGATATAGCGTTTGGCAAATTGCAGATAATCGAGAATGCCTTCCGCATCGGTCCATTGCTTGAACAGGTAATTGTTCTTGAAAAAATGGTTATGGCCAAAGGCCGCATGGGCGATCACCAATGCCTGCATGACGATGGTGTTTTCTTCCATGACATAGGAAATGCAGGGGTTGGAATTGATCACGATCTCGTATGCCAGGCCCTGATATCCCTTGCGATACATCACATCGTCACGCACGAACCGTTTGCCGAACGACCAGTGATGATACATCAACGGCATGCCGATGGATGAATAGGCGTCCAGCATCTGCTCGGACGTGATCACCTCGACCTGATTGGGATAGACATCCAGTTTCAAGTCGTTGATCGCGATATCCTCGATCGCGTCATAGGTGGCCTTAAGGGTGTTGAAATCCCAGTCGGCACCGGAAAACAGAAGTTCGGGGGCGGTGGCTGGTTCGGTCTTTTTGGTCATCCTTTGACCCCGCTTAGTTTTTCGGCGCGATTTTTGGCAAACAGTTCCCGGAAGACCGGGAAGATATCGGCGGCCTTGGTCACCCGTTTAAGGGCAAATCGCGCATTGGCGCGGGCAACCGGGGCATAGGCCTTCCAAAGCGCGGTTTCGCCTTCGGCGGAGGAAAAAATCTCGGCCTCGCGCTCGTCGGTGATTTCGATATAGGCGTAGTACTGGCATTTCGGCAAAAGGTCCTCGGCCAGCAAGGCCGTGCATTTTGCCCCGTCGTTGGAATAATTATCGCCGTCCGATGCCTGGGCGGCATAGATGTTCCATTGATCGGTCGGGTAACGATCCTTCATCACCCGTTTCATTTCTTCCAGCGCGGTCGAAACGATGGTGCCGCCGGTTTCGCGTGAATAGAAAAACGTTTCCTCGTCCACTTCGGCGGCGCGCGATGTATGGCGGATGAACACCACATCGACATGTTCGTAGCGGCGATGCAAAAACAGATGCAGCAGCATGAAGAACCGTTTCGCCAGTTCCTTCATCTGTTCGGACATCGATCCCGACACATCCATCAGACAGAACATGACGGCCTGGGTGTTCGGATCGGGGATTTGCTGAAACTGGTTGTATCGCGTGTCGATGGGATCAATGAACGGGATCGCCTTCATGCGGCGCTTGGCTTCTTCAAGATCGGCCAGAAGCCCGTGAAGGGTATCCTCATCGGGCTTGGTCAGTTTGCTGGACGGGCGTTTTTCGGCCTTGGCCTGAAGGGCGGCGATTTTTTCTTCAAGGTCGCGGATTTCGGCGGTTTTCGGGCGGCGCAGGCCAATCCGGCGCGCCAGAGAATTGCGCATGGTGCGCACAAGGCTAAGGTTGGCGGGGGTTCCGTCCGATGAAAAACCCGCGCGCGCCGTGCGAAAGGCGGTGGTCTGTTTCAGGCTTTTTTTCAAAAGGTCGGGCAGTTCCAGATCTTCGAAAAAGATATCAAGGAACTCGTCACGCGACAGGGTGAACTGAAATTCGTCTTCACCGTCGCCATCGGGGCTGGCCTGTGATCCGCCTGCACCGCCATCGCCACCTTGCGGACGGGCAATCCGGTCGCCGGGGACAAACTTTTTATTGCCGGGCAGCACATAATTGCGATCCCCGCCGCGGCGTGCGTGATGAAAACCCGGTTCATGCAGGGTCTTGCCCGGAATGGTGATGGAATCGCCGCTATTGATATCGGTGATGCCACGCGTGCGAATGGTGTCTTCTACCGCCTTTTTGATCTGTGCCTTTGCGCGCCGCATAAAGCGCTGCCGGTTGCCAAGACTTTTGCCTTTCGGGTTCTTGCGGCGGTCGACGATATAAAGCATGGGCAGTTACATCCTTGCTTGCGCACGTATCGTTTCGAGAACCCCGGCCGACGGATCGTTGGAAAACCGTCGACCGGGAGCTCGGTGCACCGGGCGGACAAGGGGACAAACCGCCCGGTGCGGGTCGGCAAAGCCGCAGCTTGGGCTTAACCGGCCTTATTGACACGCATGTACCATTCGACCAGACGGCGTGTCTGACGTTCGGTATAGCTTCGATCAATCATGCGTTTGACGAACTCGTTGTGTTTCTTCTCGGTGTCGCTGTCTTTTTTCGATCCGAATGAAATCACCGGCAGCAGGTCTTCGACCTGGCTGAACATGCGTTTTTCGATGACTTCGCGCAGTTTTTCATAGGACGTCCATGCCGGGTTCTTGCCCTTGTTATTGGCGCGTGCGCGTAGGGCAAACTTGACGACCTCGTTGCGGAAATCCTTCGGATTGGCGATGCCCGCGGGTTTTTCGATCTTGGACAGTTCCTGATCGATGATCTTGCGATCCAGCAACTGACCGGTATCGGGGTCCTTGAAGTCCTGATCCTCGATCCAGGCATCGGCATAGGCAACATAACGGTCAAACAGGTTCTGGCCGTAATCGGAATAGCTTTCGAGATAGGCCTTCTGGATTTCCGCCCCGATGAACTCCGCATAACGCGGGGCCAGTTCGGATTTGATGAAATCCATGTAATCCTTTTCGCGTTCTTCGGGGTATTGTTCACGCCGGATCGCCTGTTCGAGCACATACATCAGATGTACCGGGTCGGCCGCGACCTCGTGGGTGTCATGGTTGAAGGTTTCCGAAAGCACCTTGAAGGCGAAACGGGTTGAAATGCCGTCCATGCCTTCGTCGACACTGGCGGTATCGCGATATTCCTGCATCGATTTTGCTTTGGGGTCGACATCCTTCAATGTTTCGCCGTCATAGACGCGCATCTTGGAATACAGGTTTGAATTTTCGTGTTCTTCAAGGCGCGACAGAACCGAAAACTGTGCCAGCATTTTAAGCGTACCGGGCGCGCAGGACCCCTGTTCCAGTTCGGATCCCTGCAATAGTTTGTCGTAAATCAGGGTTTCTTCTGTCACCCGCAGGCAATAGGGAACCTTGATCACGCTGATACGGTCGATAAAGGCCTCGTTATTCTTGTTGGCCTTGAAGGTTTGCCATTCGGCCTCGTTCGAATGCGCCAGAATAAGGCCCTGGAACGGGATCGCACCAAGGTTTTCGGTGCCGATATAGTTGCTTTCCTGCGTTGCCGTCAGCAACGGATGCAGCATCTTGATCGGGGCCTTGAACATCTCGACAAATTCAAGAAGTCCCTGATTGGCGCGGTTAAGCCCGCCGGAATAGCTATACGCGTCCGGGTCGTTCTGGCTGTAATATTCAAGTTTGCGGATATCGACCTTGCCGACCAGTGACGAAATGTCCTGATTGTTTTCATCGCCCGGTTCGGTTTTGGCAATCGCAATCTGGCGCAGGCGCGACGGGATCAGTTTTACGACCGAGAATTTGGAAAGATCGCCGTTGAATTCATCAAGCCGTTTCACCGCCCATGGCGACATCAGCCCGGTCAGGCGGCGTTTGGGGATGCCGTATTTGTCTTCGATGGCATCGCCCATTTTGGCCGGATTAAACAGGCCAAGCGGGCTTTCGAAAACCGGGCTGATCTGATCGCCGGCTTTGAGCACGTAGATCGGCTCGACCTCCATCAGTTCCTTTAACCGTTCGGCAAGCGAGCTTTTACCGCCGCCAACCGGGCCCAGCAGATAAAGAACCTGTTTGCGTTCTTCCAGTCCCTGGGCGGCATATTTGAAGAAGCCAACGATGCGTTCGATGGTTTCTTCCATGCCAAAGAAATCTTCAAAGGCGGGATATCGTTTGATGGTGCGGTTCAGGAAAATTCGGCCGAGACGGGAATCGGTCGAGGTGTCGATCATTTCGGGTTCGCCGATTGCCTTGATCATCCGCTCGGCTGCGGATGCGTAGGCTGATGGATCATCGCGACATAGATTAAGATAGTCCCGGATGGTTAGTTCGGTTTCGCGTTTTCCGTCATAGCCTTCCGCATACAGCTCGAAGATGTCCTTGTCTTCAGCCATGGCGCGGTCTCCTTTCCAACGTTATCGCACTTCTGTCAGATGTCGTTTCCTGTGTTCTTTTGATCTTGGGGCTTAACCGGCATGATGGCCGGATTGCCCGATCCTGTTGCAAGACGGCAGCGGGTTTGCTGCACTGCGGTGGCATTGAAAGTAGCCGCCGTTCATTCTGTCTACGTCCGAAATAAACGAATCGTTCAATCGGTCGGTGAGTAAATAAACTAATGAACTTTATTTAAGGTTCGTTTAAAGGTCTGCCAGATGATGGCAAAGAAAATGGGTTTGATGACTTTTTAGAATGGCTTGCAATATTTGCAACCGGCAATGGTAATAGTCAAAGTCCCGCTTTGCGGCGACCCAAAGTCACTTTTTCCTAGGGGCGGGCGTAGCCGGTGAATGCACCCGGATAAGGTCCGCTCCTGTGACCCTGTCTCTTTGACGTGGGGCTTCCGGTATCATTCCGCAATGGTCAAGCTACGAATATTGTTGGTAAAAACGCTTGCGAAACGATCACGTCGAAGTGACCGGGCCGGATGCCGGGAAACCGGCACTCTGACGGCGAATTCATCCGCCGTACCCATTTTGCAATTGCACAGTCAAACAGCAAAATTATATCAGTTCTGTCTTTCTACTGTGCGCCAAACCCGCCCCGAAGGGAAGTATCGAATGACCGATGGTAGCGTGAATTTCGTCGAAAGTGGTGAACTTGATCACCTGATCGCACAGGGTAACGTGACCCTGATTGACGTCCGCGAACCCGACGAATTCAGGTCCGGTCATATCAGCGGGGCGATCAATATGCCGACCTCGACTTTCGATATTCCGGCACTTGTCGACCTTGCCGACGATACAGAGACGGATTTCGTGTTCATTTGTGCCGTCGGACAGCGATCTTTCGGGGCTGCCAACGCCGTTCTGCCGCATCTTGATTGCAAGGTGATGAACCTGAAGGGCGGTTTGCAAAGCTGGACACGCGACGGGTTTGATCTCGCCCAAGGCTAACAAACGCGCCTTGTGCCCCCGTCCCTATGTGCTTCTGTATGTGTTTCTGTGCTCGAAGCGCAATGCAGAGGCGGCTTGGCATTGCAAACCGATCCTCTCAGAGCTGCTTCTTTCTTCGTCCCTTCATTCGCTGCCTCATTCAATAACGACGATGATTCTCGTTGACGATTTCCCGTATATGGGATTAATTCCCTGATATGAAATTTTGAATGAGTAATATGATGGATCGGAAGATTGCGGAGCGGCTTGCTGCGTTGCGGGCGGAGCGGGGTTGGTCGCTTGAGGAGCTGGCGGCGCGGTGCGATGTCAGTCGGGCCAGCCTGTCGCGGCTTGAGAATGGCGAGGTCAGCCCGACGGCGCATGTTCTGGGCAAGCTTTGTGCCGCCTATGGCCTGCCGATGTCACGCCTGATGCAGATGGTCGAGGACGGGTTTGTTCCGCTCGTGCATCGCGGTTTGCAGCGGATCTGGGTCGACCCCGAAACCGGCTTTTTCCGGCGGTCGGTTTCGCCGCCATCGCGGGATTTGATGGCAGAGGTCCTCGAATGCGAACTCGATCCCGGCACACGGATCGAGTATGGGGGATCGCCACGCGACGGGCTTGAACATCATCTGGTGATGCTGGCCGGGCAACTGCGTGTCACGGTGGAGGGCAAGACCCATGAGCTTGATGTCGGGGATTGCCTGCGATACCGGCTTTCGGGGCCCAGCAGCTTTGAAGCACCTGCGGAAACCAGCGCGCGCTACCACCTTTTTATCGTATGAGGCCCCAAAAATGAGCGATCAGATCACCATTGCAAGCTTTGACGCCGATCAGCTTGAAAGCCACCTTGAGGCGTTTGGCGAGATGCTGCATGCCTGCGTACATGACGGGGCCAGCATCGGGTTTATCGACCCGTTTGACACCGAGGATGCGGTGGCATTCTGGCGCGATATGGTCCTGCCTGCAATGCGGGGCGGGAAGCGTGATCTGTTTGTCGCATTGGCGGACAACAAGGTGGTCGGAACCGTGCAGCTTGATTGCGCGACCATGCCCAATCAGGTCCATCGTGGCGAGGTCTGCAAACTGATGGTCCATCCGCACTATCGTCGTCTGGGCATTGCGCGGAAACTGATGGAGGCACTGGAAAAACGGGCGTTTGCGAAAGCACGTCATCTGCTTACACTTGATACGAGAACAGGCGACAGTGCCGAGCCGCTTTATGCCTCGCTCGGTTTTGAAACGGCGGGCGTGATCCCGGCCTATGCCCGCGATCCGTTTTCCGAAAAACTGAGTGCAACCACCGTGATGTATAAGCGGCTTGCTGTGTAATACGCTGGTGGACGATTCCCGTATTCTGTATTCAAAACCGTTTTGCTGGCATGCCAGATTGCGTAGAAAAAGTGAATAATCAGCCCGATTATTCATGTTTTGCGGCGCAGCATGACATGGCCTGAATGGTCGATTTTTCCCTGAAATAAAGGACATTCATGCTGCTGTGCGGTGCACTAAGGGTTAATGCGTGTGACAGTGGTATGACCAAAACATCTTGAATGCCAAACCGGGTTGAGCGCATCTTTGCGCCTGAAAGCTTTTGTATAAAATAAAAAAACCCGGAGGACGTTCGTCATGAAGAAATTTGCCCTTGCGGCGGCCCTGATGGCTGCCGTTGGTTTTACCGGCATGACCCATAATGCCGTTGCGGCCGATCTGACCCTGCGGATTTCGCTGCAACTGCCGATGAAAAGCCACCTTGGCCAGAACCTTTTGATGTTCAAGAACGAGGTCGAGGAAAAATCGAACGGCGATATCGCGGTCGAGATTTATGACAGTGCGCAGCTTTACAAGGACAAGGAAGTTCCCGCCGCCGTCGGTTCCGGGGCGATTGAAATGGGTGTGGCGTCGCTGACCCGTTATGTCGGGGATGTTCCGGCGGTTGACGTGTTCTATCAGCCGTTCCTGCTTGATTCCGAAGAGAAAGTCCGTGCCGCCGTTGCCAAGGGATCGCCGGTGCGTGGTCCGCTGGACGAGGCGATTGCCGATACCGGTGCGACCGTTCTGTGGTGGCAGGCTTATGGCGGATCGATCATGCTGTCGAATGGTGGCCCGATCAAAGGCCCGGAAGGTCTTAAAGGCCAGAAAGTCCGCGTCTTTTCCAAAACCCAGGGCGATTTCATTTCAGCAGCCGGTGGTGCGCCGACCCTTGTTTCCGGGTCCGAGCAGTATATCGCCTATCAGCGTGGCACGGTTGATGTCGGCATGACCGGCATGTCGGGCGTCAAATCCCGCCAGCTTTGGGAAGTCATGGATACGGTGACCGTCACCAACGATGCCGATGTTGAATTCATCGTGGTGATCAATACCGATTTCTGGAACGGCCTTTCGGATGCGCAGCGTGACATCATTTCGACCGCAGCAATGAACGCGGAAAAAGACGTCCGTGATCGCATGTCATCGATCGAAGCCGAGGCCTATGCCGAAGCCAAAGCCAACGGCATGACCGTCTATACCCCGACCGACGAGGAAATGGCGGCATGGCGTGAAGTAGCCAAACCGGTTTACGATGAATTCCTCAACCATACCGGCGATCTGGGCAAGCAGGTTTTTGATGCGGCCAGCAAGCTTTAAGCCTTGCCCGGTGATTGCAGACTGAACTGCCAATAAGGAAGACGTCACCGCATTTTGGGCAACCAAGCCGTTGCGGTGATGTCTTTTCATCTATTCATCTGTCTCTCTTTTCAGGAGGCGGTCGTGACCGGGGCGCATATTCCCGGCACGGCCAAGATTTCATAATGTTTGATCGTTTGATGCTTTTGCTGGCCTGGATCGCGGCCCTGCTGTTTGTCGCAGCGGGTGTGATGCTGACCTATGAGGTCGTGGCCCGGTATTTCTTTATCCGCCCCACCATCTGGGCGGCAGAGCTTTCGCAGCTTTGCCTGATCTGGGGATCGTTGCTTGGCATGCCATGGGCATTGGCGGCACGGCGGCATATTTCCGTCGACGCGGTGACCCGCCTTTGCAAACCTTCGATGCGCCGTCTGCTTGAAATCATCGCGATGGCGGTGGTTCTGGTGTTTTCCGTGATGGTGACGGTCAAGGGCTGGGAAATCTTTTTTGAAAGTTTCGAGCGGGGCCGCACCAGCGGCACGATGCTTGACCTTCCGGCATGGGTTGCCGAAATCCCGGTCGTGATCGGTTTTGCGCTTCTGGCTGTTCAGGCCGTCATTGAAATTGTCGGCGTGATCCGCGGCAAGGATATTCCGGAAGGGGCGCACGAATGACGATTATCCTGACACTTGCGGCAATGTTCGCCTTGCTGCTTATTCGTGTGCCGGTGGCCTTTGCGCTGGGCGGGCTTGGCCTTGCCATGCTGATCCTTGGCGGGTTTTCGCCGCTGATGGCACCGCAGGCGATCCTGTCGACACTGGATGGTTTTATCCTGCTGTCGGTGCCGCTGTTTTTGCTGATGTCCAATATCCTGCTGCGTGCCGGGGTCGGTAATGACCTGTTTGCCGCGGTCAGTGCGTGGGTCGGTCATTGGCCGGGCGGGCTTGCGGTGGCGACGATCCTGTCGTGTGGTGTGTTTGCCGCGATTTCGGGATCATCGGTGGCAACCGCGGCCACGATTGGCACGGTGGCCATCCCGGAAATGGTCCAGCGCGGCTATAACAAGCGTTTCGTCTATGGCCTGATGGCGGCGGGCGGCACGCTTGGCATCCTGATCCCGCCATCGATCCCGATGATCATTTATGGTTTCGTGACCGAAGAATCGGTGATTTCGCTTTTCCTTGCCGGGGTCGGGCCGGGCATTGCGTTGCTGTTGCTGTTTATCGTCTATTCGATGATCTATGCCCGTTTCGGCGGGCAGGAACGTGAACCCAAACGCGGCTGGGAGGAGCGCAAGCGCGCCACGTTAAAGGCCCTGCCTGCGGTTCTTCTGGCGGTGCTGATCATATCGGGGATCTATTCCGGGGCCTTTACCCCGACGGAGGCCGCGGCGATTGGCTTTGCCGCTGCCCTTCTGATTACGGCGGGGATGCGGGTTCTGACCTGGAAGGCGTTGAAGCTTGCGATTTTCGATACCATGGCGACCACGGTTGCGATCATTCTGATCATTGCCGGGGCCAAGGTGTTTGGCAAGGCGATCACGCTGTATCGCATCCCGCAGGATATCTCGATGATGATCAGCCAGGGGATCGATACCGAATTTGGCTTTATCATCGTGGTGACGGTCGTGTTGCTGATCATGGGGCTGGTGTTTGAAGCATTATCAATGGTGCTGATCATGACGCCGGTTCTGTTGCCAGCGGCCCTGGCGCTTGGCTTTGATCCGATCTGGTTCGGGGTCTATATGGTGATCATGGTTGAATGCGCGCTGATCACGCCGCCGGTGGGGCTCAACCTTTATGTCATTCAGTCGGTGGCGAAAACGCGATTGGGCGAGGTGGCGCGCGGTGTGTTGCCGTTCCTGCTTCTGATGTTCCTGACCGCGGCCATTCTGTATGTCTGGCATGATCTTGCCCTTTATATACCCTTTAAAATGTGACGCTTATGACCAAACAAATCTCTCCTGCCGATAAACTCCGTGCGCTTCTGGCAACGGGTGATCTGATTACCATGCCGTGCTGCTTTGATGCGCTGTCGGCCAAGCTGATCGAACAGGAAGGCTTTGGCCTGACTTTCATGTCGGGCTTTTCGGCCGCGGCATCGCGGATTGGCGAACCTGATCTTGGCCTGATGTCTTATGGCGAAGTGCTTGATCAGGCGCGCAACATCACTGATGCGGTTTCGATCCCGGTGATCGGTGATGGCGATACCGGTTATGGAAACGCGATGAATGTGAAACGCACCGTGGCGGGCTTTGCCAAGGCCGGCTGTGCCGCGGTGATGATCGAGGATCAGCTTGCGCCGAAGCGTTGCGGTCATACCAAGGGCAAGGAAGTTGTTGGCCGGGACGAGGCATTTGATCGTATCAAGGCCGCCGTCGATGCCCGCGAGGCCGGGGCGGATATCCTGATCCTTGCGCGTACCGATGCCCGGCATCAGCATGGTTTGAGCGAGGCGATTGATCGGGCCGCGAAATTTGCCGAACTGGGTGCGGATATCCTGTTTGTCGAAGCCCCGAAAACCGTCGCGGAAATGCGTGAACTTTGTGCGGCCCTGCCGGGGCCGAAAATGGCCAATATCGTCGAGGGCGGGGAAACCCCCGATCTGACTCCCGATGAACTGAGTGATATCGGCTATCAGATTGCGGCTTATCCGTTATCGCTTATGGCGGCCGCCATGAAGGCGATGGTTGAAACCCTGCAATTGATGAAAGCGGGCAAGCCGCGCACCGATATGCTGATGGATTGGGGCCAGTTGCGCAATCGCATCGGGTTTGATGCCTATTACGAGGAATCGGAACGCTACGCGACCTCGAAACGCGGGTAGGGCAAGCGTTCATCTGATTGTCGGTCAAACGGCGCGCGAGGGGATTCTCGCGCGCCGTTTGGTGTTTTAGCCCGGAATGCGGGCGATAACCTTGATTTCGAAGTCAAACCCGGCCAGCCAGTTGACCCCGATTGCGGTCCAGTTCGGATAGGGGGCTTCGGGGAAAACGTCACCCTTTACCTTCATGATCGTTTCAAACTGGTTTTCGGGATCGGTGTGGAAGGTCGTGACATCGACGATATCGTCAAGCGTGGCTCCACCAGCCTTGAGCGTTGCTTCAAGATTGGCGAATGCCAGACGCACCTGTGCCTCGAAATCCGGTTCGGGCGAACCGTCAGAGTGGCTGCCGACCTGACCGGAAACGAACAGAAGATCGCCCGATTTGATCGCGGCGGAATAGCCATGTTCGGCATAAAGGGCATGCCGGTTGGCCGGGAAAACGGCGTTACGCTGTGCCATGTGGATTTATCCTTGTATCCGGGTGTGCAGTTTCACATACGATACGTATATAAAACTCAGATACATTGCGTATGTCAAGTTTTATATACGTAGCGTATGTGGAGTGATATGTGTCGGGTAATTTACCAAGGAGGATCGCAATGGCCGCACGGCGTCGCCAGGAAACGATGGAAGAAAACCGCGAAAAGCTTGTTTCGGCGGGGCGAAAGGCGTTTGGAACGCAAGGCTTTGCCGCGGCGTCGATGGATGAATTGACCGCATCGGTTGGCCTGACGCGGGGCGCGCTTTATCACAATTTCGGCGATAAAAAGGGGCTGCTTGCGGCCGTTGTCGCGCAGGTCGATGGCGAAATGGCCGCACGTGCGCGGGCGGCCAGTGCCAGCGCCGGGGACGGGTGGCAACAGCTTCTCGCGGAGGGGGCGGCCTATATCGCGATGGCGCTTGATCCCGAGGTGAGGAGAATCGTTCTGCTTGACGGGCCAGCCATTCTTGGCGATCCGTCACATTGGCCCAGCCAGAATGCCTGCCTTGAGGCCACCAAAGAAGCGGTCGAAAGGCTGATTGCCGACGGGGTTATGAAGCCCGTCGATACCGATGCCGCCGCCCGGCTGCTGTGCGGTGCTGCCCTGAATGCGGCGTTATGGGTTGCGGACAGTGATGATCCGAAATCAGCCTTGCCCAAGGCGGTTGATGCCTTCAGCCTGATGGCCGAGGGGTTTCTGGTCGAGAAACGCAAAGGGCTTTAGTTCCCGATTTTCTGACGGGAACCGGGCGTGTTGCAGGCCGTCGGACCCGGCCAGTTGTTTGATATCAGTCGTCGCCAAGCTGAACGGTCGCGTCGCGGGCGGTGTGCAAAACACGCATGATAGCAAGCCCCGACGGTATCACGCGGTAGTAGATCGCATAATTTCTGTGGTGATGAACACGAAGGCCCGGTGACAGGTAATCGCGTTTCGGGCCAAGTTCGGGATTCAGACAAAGAGGATCAAACCGTTCCCTGATTTCATGGAGCAGTCGTGTCGCCGCATCGGGATTATCCGTGGCGATAAAGGCCCAGATTTCAGCAAGATCATTCTGGGCCGTGGCGGTGATCAGGAGCGGGAGCGGCTTTGTAATATCTTCTGCCCCCGTTCTGCGATTCTGTTGACGTCGAATGTGTCAACCCGTCCTTCTGCAATGTCCCTGTCGGCAACGGCGATATCTGCCCGCAAGGTTTCAAGCTCGGTTGCGCGGAGCTTGCGCTTATGCTGCCAGTCACGAAGGGCTTCACGGATGATCTCGCTGCTTGACGCATAGGCACCTTCGTTCAGGGCGGAACGCATGGTATGGGCCATTTCCCGCGTCACAGTGACAGTCATTCGTTCTATCGCATTGTTCTCGCCCATGATCATTCTCCAAGTCTTGATAGTATGACTATATCATACTTTATTGCCTTCATCATCTCTGATTGCGCGCATGGCGGGGCTGGGAGAGCGCACACAGGATTCCCGTTCCGGTTTTACCGAAAAACTGGCACTATCGCGCAAATCCCGCGATACGGGTCTATCGCGCCATTCAGGGCGTGATGGGGACGGCATTTGTTTTACTGGGTGGGCGGTTGATTGCGAATTGATTGATCTTTCGCAAATTGGAAAAGGCGATATTTGCTAAAGCAGGGGCATTTATTGTTACGTTTATCTAAGGTGCTAATTTGTACCTTTAAGGGTTTTAGGGGATATTTAGTGGCGCATCGGAACTTCAAAATTCCTTGGAACCTAGAAGATTGCTGTCCGTGTGGTAGTAATAATTCTTTTGGAAACTGTTGTTTCGATAAGAACTTTGGTTTTAAGGCTCGACGGCCAAATTTGAAACCGACAGGAGAATGCACTGGATATAGAAACCCTCGCTGTTATTTGGGGGTTAGTGCCAACTGCAGTAAAGAAATATCAAAGGAACACTATATTTCTCATAGCTTGCTTAAACAATTTGAGAGGCTAAGAGTTACCGGAATTCCTTGGGATCCAAATCCCATTGAGTTACCTGCAAAAAAACTAACTTCAAAAATTCTCTGTCAAAGGCACAACAACGCTCTATCAAAATTGGACGCTGAAGCAGGGCGTTTTTTTGAAGCCATAGATGACGCTATGAAGCATGCCTCAGAAAAATCACTTTCCAGAAAGGCAAAAAACTTTCTTCTTAATGGAGATGCTTTTGAATTGTGGGGAGTAAAGACCATAGCTGGTTTATACCACGCTAAAGTTTCTCAGGCTCATGGTCAGATTTTGAAGGGAAAGTACAGTATTTCAGACTCTACTATTTCCACTTCTTTGATGGGCCGTGGATTGCCTCAACCTTTAGGCTTGTATATCGGGCAGGCTGGGAACGCGATCCTCCCATCTCTAAAGTTTAGTCCATTCATTTCTGAAAAATTAGCTCTCACATCTGGCCTTAAGGTAATTATGGCTGGAGCTGAATTTGATTTTTTAATCGATACAAATGGCGCGAACTCGAGCTTCCTTC
Source organism: Thalassospira sp. MIT1004 (assembly GCF_001858545.1). Classification (NCBI taxonomy): domain Bacteria; kingdom Pseudomonadati; phylum Pseudomonadota; class Alphaproteobacteria; order Rhodospirillales; family Thalassospiraceae; genus Thalassospira; species Thalassospira sp. MIT1004. The sequence goes on from NZ_MCAO01000042.1 coordinate 184,151, forward strand.
ATAACAATCGTTACTACAGGCCAAGTATGGTCGAAATAATTGGAGCACGTAGAAATGCGAGGATTTTTCTAACTTGGGCTAATGATCTTGGAGTGATTAAAAAGGCCGTCACATTGAATCTGAGCAAATTCAAACGGCCTAATCCTGATTTCTTTTAAATGATTACGAAATTTAAGCAGCCAAAAGAAAACCCCGCAGCCAAAAGGCGATGCGGGGTTTTCTTTTTAATGGTGCCGGCAGAGAGACTCGAACTCCCAACCTTCGAATTACAAATCCGCTGCTCTACCAGTTAAAGCTATGCCGGCGTGGGCGGCGCGAAACATAGTCCGGGATGCGCGCGATTGCAAGCCTTTGATGCAGGGAAAATAGCATCAAATTTTGCGGCATATTTTCCCTGCTTCTGGCGGTGCCCTGGCTGCCGGGAATCCCGGCTTTGGGCCTTGTTCCTAGCGACGATACAGCTCGTACAGGGCAACTGCTGCCGCGTTGGACACATTGAGGCTTTCGATGCGGTCCGACATCGGTAGTTTGACGAGGAAATCGCAATTTTCACGCGTCAGACGGCGCAGGCCTTCGCCCTCGGAGCCCATGATGATGCCGACCCGGCCCTTGAGCTTGGCTTCGGCCAGTGTTTGTTCGGCATAGCCATCCATACCGGCCAGCCAGAAATTCGCACCTTTAAGTTTCTCGATGGTCTGGCTGAGGTTGCCCGCGTGAATATAGGGCACGGTTTCAAGCGCGCCGCTGGCCGATTTTGCCAGAACACCGGTTTCGGGCGGGGCGTGACGGTCCGGCACGATGACGGCAGCCGCGCCAAAGGCCGCCGCACTGCGGAGAATCGCGCCGACATTGTGCGGGTCGGTGACCTGATCAAGGATCAGGACCGTGCATTGTTCCTCGTCCCTTGTGTCGGCAATCAGTTCTTCGACCGAAATCTGGGGCAGGGGGGCGCAATGCATCGCCATGCCCTGATGGACGGTGCCCGGTGGCAGCATTTCATCCAGATCGGTGCGCCCGGCTGCGTCCAGCTGGACATCGGTGCGTTCGGTATCGGCGAGGGCAGCGACAATTTCATCACGCACGGCCTCGGACGCCCAGATTTTGTGAATCGTGCGTTGCGGATTGTAAATCGCGTTCAGAACCGGGTGACGACCAAATAGAATCAGGCGCGAAGCCCCACCGGCATTGCCGCCGTCACGACCGCGTTTTCGTCCGCGACGCGAATTGCCATCGCGTTTATCATCGTCTTGCGGGAAGCTGTCGCCCGGACCCGTCCCGGTCGAACGGTTGGCAGAACGTGAATTGTTGCGACGCGACATAATGGCGGAAACCTCCGGACGGTAAGGGTGTGAATGCTGTTTGTTTCGCTTTGGAACGAAAGCACGGGGAACATATAGGAAAGGAAATACGATTTCGTGTTTTTTTTGCTGTTGACAAGGAAGGGCCCTGCAACGTATTCCCTCCCTCGCCGAACGAAGCCGGGGGCAACCCCGACAACGTTTTGACCCTGATGGAGGGGTGGCAGAGCGGTCAAATGCAGCGGACTGTAAATCCGCCGACTTAGTCTACGCAGGTTCGAATCCTGCCCCCTCCACCATTCTCTCGCCCTCGCGAGAGCTCGCAATAAAAAATATGCGGGTGTAGCTCAATGGTAGAGCAGAAGCCTTCCAAGCTTACGACGAGGGTTCGATTCCCTTCACCCGCTCCAGATTTTATATGATCCCGTCGGCTCGTGCGGTGGGTTCTTACGTGTTTTTTTTGGTTCGGATTAGGATCTGAGTGTAATGGCTAAAGAAAAGTTTGCGCGTACAAAACCGCACGTGAACGTTGGCACCATCGGCCACGTTGACCACGGTAAAACCACGCTGACCGCAGCGATCACCAAAGTTCTCGCAGAGAGCGGCGGCGCATCGTTCCAGGACTACAGCATGATCGACAAAGCACCAGAAGAGAAAGCTCGTGGTATCACGATCTCGACCGCGCACGTCGAATATGAAACGGCGAACCGCCACTATGCGCACGTCGACTGCCCGGGCCACGCTGACTATGTCAAGAACATGATCACCGGTGCGGCACAGATGGACGGCGGCATTCTGGTTGTTTCGGCAGCTGACGGCCCGATGCCGCAGACCCGCGAGCACATCCTGCTCGCCCGTCAGGTTGGCGTTCCGGCCCTCGTCGTGTTCATGAACAAGGTTGACCAGGTCGATGACGAGGAACTCCTCGAACTCGTCGAAATGGAAATCCGTGAACTTCTGTCGTCCTACGACTTCCCGGGCGACGATATTCCGATCGTTAAAGGTTCGGCTCTTGCTGCCCTTGAAGGTCGTGATGACGCGATTGGCAAAGAAGCGATCCTGAAGCTGATGGAAGCTGTTGACAGCTACATCCCGGCACCGGAACGTCCGAAAGACCGTCCGTTCCTGATGCCGATCGAGGACGTGTTCTCGATCTCGGGTCGTGGTACGGTTGTTACCGGTCGTGTTGAAACCGGTATCGTCAAGGTTGGTGAAGAAGTCGAAATCGTCGGTATCAAAGACACCGTCAAAACGATTGTCACCGGCGTTGAGATGTTCCGCAAGCTGCTCGATCAGGGTGAAGCTGGCGACAACATTGGCGCGCTGCTGCGCGGCACCAAACGTGAAGACGTCGAACGTGGCCAGGTTCTGGCGCATGTCGGCTCGATCAAGCCGCACACCAAGTTCACCGCAGAAGCTTACATCCTGACCAAGGATGAAGGTGGCCGTCACACGCCGTTCTTCTCGAACTACCGTCCGCAGTTCTACTTCCGTACCACTGACGTCACCGGCTCGATCGAGCTGCCGGCAGGCACGGAAATGGTTATGCCGGGCGACAACGTCCAGATGACCGCGACCCTCATTGCACCGATCGCAATGGACGAAGGTCTGCGTTTCGCAATCCGTGAAGGCGGTCGTACCGTCGGTGCGGGTGTTGTTGCGAAAATCATCGAATAATTTTTGAAGATTTGCACCATTGGGTGCTTGATCTTTGATGTGCGGGCGGATATAAGCCGCCCGCACACCCTGCCGCCCGGGCAGGACTGTGTCGGAAAGGCCTGAAGAAATTCAACTTTCTGATTACCTTGTAGGAGTGTAGCTCAGTTGGTAGAGCATCGGTCTCCAAAACCGAGGGCCGTGGGTTCGAGTCCCTCCGCTCCTGCCATTTACCCGGGTCCTGGAATTGAATTTTTGAAAGCGGTGTAACCCCGACAATGGCTAAAACGTCGCCGGCACAATTCGTACAGCAGGTTCGCACCGAGGCCAAAAAGGTCTCGTGGCCGTCCCGCAAGGAAACAACCGTTTCGACCATCATGGTTTTCGTCATGGTGGCCTTGGCGTCTGTTTTCTTTTTTGTTGTCGATCAGCTTCTCGCCTGGGGCGTTCAGTTGATCTTTGGTGTCGGGGGTTAAGTCATGGCGCATCGCTGGTACGTTTTGCACGTCCATTCGGGTTTTGAGAAAAAAGTCGCCCAGTCGATCCGCGAGCAGTCCATCAAGAAAGGTCTTGAGGGCGAAATCAAAGAGGTCCTGGTTCCGACGGAAGAAACTGTCGAGGTTCGTCGCGGTGCGAAGGTTAATGCCGAGCGGAAGTTTTTCCCCGGTTACGTGCTGCTGAATATGGACCTGACGGATGAGAGCTGGCATCTGGTGAAGAACACCGCCAAGGTCACCGATTTCCTTGGCAGCCGTGGCAAGCCGATGCCGATTTCCGAAAAGGAAGCCCAGCACATCCTGCATCAGGTGCAGGAAGGTGTCGAGCGTCCGAAGTCGACCATTTCGTTCGAGGTTGGCGAGGAAGTCCGTGTTTCCGACGGTCCGTTTGCATCGTTTAACGGTGTCGTCGAAGGGGTTGATGAAGAACGTTCGCGCCTTAAGGTGTCGGTTTCGATCTTCGGTCGTTCAACCCCGGTCGAGCTGGAATATACCCAGGTCGAAAAGCTTTAACGAGCTTATCAAGTGAAGTTTCTGTTTGCGTGATGCAGGCAGTTTTTAAAGCGCGGGAGGTCAGCCATGATCGTACCGCGCGCTTCTGTAATGAGGTACTCTAATGGCGAAGAAAATCGACGGCTATATCAAGCTGCAGATTCCCGCCGGCAAAGCCAACCCGTCGCCGCCTGTCGGCCCGGCTCTTGGTCAGCGCGGCGTGAATATCATGGAATTCTGCAAGGCGTTCAACGCAGCGACCCAGCAGATGGAACCTGGGATGCCGATTCCGGTCGTCATCACCGTTTATTCCGACCGTTCCTTCAGCTTTGTCACCAAAACCCCGCCGGCATCCTACTTCCTGAAAAAGGCAGCAGGCATTCCGAAAGGTTCCGGTACGACCGGTAAAGGTTACATCGGTAAAGTGACCAAAGCACAGGTCAAGGAAATCGCGGAAGCCAAAATGGCTGACCTCAACGCATTTGACGTTGAAGGCGCGATGTCGATGATCGAAGGTTCTGCCCGTGCTATGGGCCTCGAGGTTGTGGAGTAAGACGATGGCCAAGACTGGTAAGCGCCTTGCCCAGGCTTATGAGGGCATCGACCGTAACACCCAGTACGAACTGACCGCAGCGGTCAAGCTCGTCAAGGATGGTGCAAAAGCGAAATTCGACGAAACCGTTGAAATCGCAATGAACCTTGGTGTTGATCCGCGTCACGCAGACCAGATGGTCCGTGGTGTTGTTTCGCTTCCGCATGGTACCGGTAAAACCATGCGCGTCGCCGTCTTCGCAAAAGACGCCAAAGCAGAAGAAGCCCAGAAAGCTGGTGCGGACGCTGTTGGTGCCGAAGACCTGATGGAAGCAATGCAGAAAGGCGATCTGAACTATGATCGCGTTATTGCAACCCCGGACATGATGGCTGTTGTCGGTCGTCTCGGTAAGGTTCTGGGCCCGCGCGGCCTGATGCCGAACCCGAAACTCGGCACCGTGACCATGGATGTTGCCCAGGCTGTTTCCGATGCCAAAGCTGGCCAGGTTCAGTTCCGCGCTGAAAAGAATGGTATTGTCCATGCCGGTATCGGCAAGGCATCCTTCAGCGAAGAACAGCTTGTTGAAAATGCCAAGGCATTCGTTTCTGCGATCGTCAAAGCAAAACCGACAGGCGCAAAAGGTGTATACCTTCAGCGCGCCGCCATCAGCTCGACCATGGGCGCTGGCGTGAAACTGTCGATTGCGGACATCGCATCGAAGTAATTCAAGAATTCTGACCGGTCGCATGCGGCCGGTCAGGACCGGAGAGGGTTGCAAGATCCTCTCTACCTGTCTGTCCCAGACTGCAGGTGAACGGTATCTGCCGTTCTTAATCTCCTGCATAGGCAGAGGTTCCGGTTTTTAGTTTTCCCCGGTTAACGGGGCATCACAAAAGGCTTGGACATCTGGCAAACGGACGGGCGTCACAGACCGGTTCGAAAGGACTGGTCACGTCTGTGAACCCCCCATGGGGTTCAGGGCAATAAGCAATGTCGGAGACTTAAAGTGAACCGCGATGATAAAACACAGTTCGTAGCAGAAATGCGCGAAGTGTTCGAAGGTGCGGAAGGCGTTATCGTTACCCAGTACAAAGGGTTGACGGTTGCGGAAATCACCGCTCTTCGTGCGCAGATGCGTGATGCTGGTGCGGGCTTCAAGGTCACCAAAAACCGGCTTACGCGACTTGCTCTGGAAGGCACCAAATTTGCTGGTCTTGCAGACCACTTCACCGGCCCGACCGCGATCGCCTATTCGGCTGATCCTGCGTCGGTCGCGAAAGTGGCCTCAACGTTCGCAAAAGCCAATGACAAGCTCGTTCTTGTTGCTGGCGCCATCGGTGAACAGATTCTGGACGAACAGGGCGTTAAAGCTCTGGCAGAACTGCCGTCGCTGGACGAACTGCGCGCGAAACTGGTGGGTATGATCCAGACCCCGGCACAGCGTATCGCTACGCTGACCTCCAAGCCGGCGGCCCAGATTGCCCAGGTGCTGAAGGCATACGCCGAAAAAGGCGAAGCCGCGTAACCCAATTTACCAACTTATCCAAGTTCAAGCCTAGGAGTTTATACAAATGGCCGATCTTAAGGCACTCGTTGACGAGCTTTCGAAGCTCACCGTTCTTGAAGCTGCAGAACTTTCCAAACTTCTCGAAGAAGAGTGGGGCGTTTCCGCCGCTGCTCCGGTTGCTGTTGCTGCTGCTGGTGGCGCTGCTGCCGGTGCTGCTGCTGCAGAAGAAAAAACCGAATTCGACGTTATCCTGGCTTCTGCTGGTGACAAGAAAATCAACGTCATCAAAGAAGTTCGCGCAATCACCGGTCTTGGCCTGAAAGAAGCCAAAGACCTGGTCGAAGGCGCACCGAAAGCTGTTAAAGAAGGCGCGTCGAAAGACGAAGCCGAGTCGATCAAGAAGCAGCTTGAAGAAGCTGGCGCAACCGTCGAACTCAAGTAATCGACGGCTTCTTGCCAAGGTTTGGGTCGGCGGCCTTCGGGTCGCCGACCTATCCGTCTCTACGGTGCGGGCAATGGGTGTCCGGTCTGTCGGGACGCGAAAAGGAAATTTACGGTTGACGCTGCCAAAGGTAATCGTACATAACGTAAGGCCGTTTAGGTCAGAGGTTATCTTTGACGGCGTCGACAGCCGAGGGATCAGTGATCTCATTCATGTTGGATGTCACATAACATCCACGGTCATAATCAAGTGAACGCCCGCCCCGTACGGGGCTCGGGCGTCGTTGTGCTGTATGCTTTCCGCATAATGGCACGGGGACGAACGAGTTACGACGGTGTGGGGAGGCGCGATTAAAGGAACGATGATGGATAAGTCCTTTACCGGTCGAAAGCGCATCCGCAAGAGCTTTGGACGGATCAGCGAAGTCGCTCCGCTCCCGAACCTGATTGAGGTTCAAAAGAATTCTTACGACAAGTTTTTGCAGACTGGTACCCCGCGGGAGCAGCGGGACGATGCCGGCCTCCAGGAAGTGTTCAAGAGCGTCTTTCCGATTAAAGATTTCTCAGAGCGCGCAACCCTCGAATTTGTGTCGTATGAGCTGGAGCAGCCCAAATACGATACCGAGGAGTGCCGTCAGCGTGGCATGACCTTTGCCGCGCCGCTGCGCGTGACACTGCGTCTGGTTGTCTGGGATATTGACGAAGATACCGGTGCCCGTTCGATCCGCGATATCAAGGAACAGGACGTGTATATGGGCGACATGCCGCTCATGACCGAACACGGTACCTTTATCGTGAACGGCACCGAGCGTGTTATCGTCTCGCAGATGCACCGCTCGCCGGGCGTCTTCTTCGACCACGACAAGGGCAAAAGCCACAGCTCGGGCAAGTACCTGTTTGCTGCGCGCGTGATCCCGTATCGCGGGTCGTGGCTCGATTTCGAATTCGACGCGAAAGACATCCTGTATGTCCGTATCGACCGTCGCCGCAAACTGCCGGCGACCACGCTGCTTATGGCTCTTGAAAACGAAGAGTCCCAGGCCCTGCGTGCCCAGCGTGCCGAAGAAGGCCGCTCGGTTGATCCGTCGGAAATCGAAGGCCTGACGCCTGAAGAAATCCTCAACTATTACTATGAGTCAGCAGAATACCGCCGGACCAAGGATGGTTGGGTAACCGATTTCAATGCAGATCGCTATATCGGTCAGAAGCTGGTCTTTGACCTGCTTGACGCCGACAGCGGTGAAGTTGTTGCCGCGGCTGGCAGCAAGATCACCAAGCGTTCGGCAGCCAAACTGGTCGAGCAGGGTGTCAAACACATCCTGGTGCCGGAAGAACAGCTTAACGGCTGGTTCATGGCAGAAGACCAGATTGACGGTGAAACCGGTGAAATTCTTGCCGAAGCCGGCCACGAACTGACCGAAGGTGTGTTCGAGCAGCTGAAAGAATGGGGTGTCGACACCGTTCGTCTGCTGATGATCGATCACAACAATGTCGGTGCGTATCTGCGCAACACCGTTGCCCTTGACAAGAACAGCAACCGCGAAGAAGCCCTTGTGGACATCTATCGCGTCATGCGCCCAGGCGAGCCGCCCACCATCGAGGGTGCGGAAGCCATGTTCAAGGGTCTGTTCTTTGACTCGGAACGTTACGACCTCTCGGCTGTTGGCCGTGTGAAAATGAATGCGCGCCTTAATCTGGAATGCCCGGATACGGTTCGTGTTCTGCGTCGTGAAGACATTCTGGAAGTCGTCCGCGTTCTGATCGACCTGAAAGATGGTCGTGGCGAAATCGACGATATTGACCATCTTGGCAACCGTCGTCTGCGTTCGGTCGGCGAGCTGATGGAAAACCAGTTCCGTGTTGGCCTGCTGCGTATGGAACGTGCGATCCGCGAGCGTATGAGCTCGGTCGAGATCGACAACGTCATGCCGCATGACCTGATCAATGCGAAGCCGGTTGCGGCTGCTGTTCGTGAATTCTTCGGCTCTTCGCAGCTGTCGCAGTTCATGGACCAGACCAACCCGCTTTCGGAAATCACCCACAAGCGTCGTCTTTCGGCACTTGGACCGGGCGGTTTGACCCGTGAGCGTGCAGGCTTTGAAGTTCGTGACGTTCATCCGACCCACTATGGTCGTATCTGCCCGGTTGAAACGCCGGAAGGTCCGAACATTGGTCTGATCAACTCGCTGGCGACCTTTGCCCGCGTCAACCAGTACGGCTTCATCGAAAGCCCGTACCGCAAGGTTGTCGATGGTGTGGTTACCCCGGAAGTCATCTATCTCTCGGCCATCGAAGAAGGTCGCTATGTCATTGCACAGGCGAACGAACCGCTGACCAAGGAATTCGGCTTCGAAAACGAACTGATCAACACCCGTAAAGCCGGTGACCACTATATGGCCCGCTCCGAAGAGATCGACCTTATGGACGTCTCGCCGAAGCAGCTGGTGTCGGTCGCATCCGCGCTCATTCCGTTCCTTGAGAACGATGACGCGAACCGCGCACTGATGGGTTCGAACATGCAGCGTCAGGCGGTTCCGTTGATCCGCTCCGAAGCGCCGTATGTCGGGACCGGTATGGAAGTTCCGGTGGCACGTGATTCGGGTGCAACCCTGATCGCACGCCGTGATGGTGTTGTTGAATCCGTTGACGCGACCCGTATGGTTATCCGCGCAACCGGTGACATCGCCGCATCGGAATCGGGTGTCGATATTTACACCCTGCTGAAATATCAGCGTTCCAACCAGGGCAGCTGCATCAACCAGCGTCCGCTGGTGAAGGTGGGCGATGTTGTCGAAAAAGGCGACATCATCTCGGATGGTCCGTGTACCGATATGGGTGAACTTGCCCTCGGCCGTAACGTGCTGGTCGCGTTCATGCCGTGGAACGGTTACAACTTCGAGGATTCCATCCTTCTGTCCGAGCGTATCGCACGTGATGACGTTTATACCTCGATCCATATCGAGGAATTCGAAGTCATGGCCCGCGATACCAAGCTGGGTCAGGAAGAGATCACCCGTGACATTCCGAACGTCGGTGAAGAAGCGCTCAAAAACCTCGACGAGGCGGGCATTGTTTACATCGGCGCGGAAATCAAACCGGGCGATATCCTTGTCGGTAAAGTGACGCCGAAGGGCGAAAGCCCGATGACGCCGGAAGAAAAACTTCTGCGCGCCATCTTCGGTGAAAAAGCATCCGACGTCCGTGATACGTCGCTGCGTGTCCCGCCGGGACAGTTCGGTACCGTTGTTGAAGTCCGCGTGTTCTCGCGTCGTGGCGTTGACAAGGACGAACGTGCCCTGGCAATCGAACGTTCCGAAATCGAACGTCTTGCAAAAGACCGTGATGACGAACGTGCGATCCTGGAACGCAACTTCTATGGTCGTCTGAAAAACCTGCTGCTTGGCCAGACCCTGGTCGATGGACCGAAAGGTCTGAATGGCGAGATCACCGAAGACGCCCTTGCGGGTGTTGCACGTGGTCTGTGGCGTCAGATTGCCGTTGCTGATGACAGTGTCATGTCCGACATCGAAGCCCTGAAGAAACAGTTCGAGGAATCGATTGCTGTTCTGCAGGCTCGTTTCGACGACAAGGTCGACAAGCTTCAGGCTGGTGACGAACTGCCGCCGGGTGTGATGAAGATGGTCAAAGTCTTTGTTGCGGTTAAGCGTAAAATGCAGCCGGGCGATAAAATGGCCGGCCGTCACGGGAACAAGGGTGTCGTATCGCGCATCATGCCGATGGAAGACATGCCGCATCTCGAAGACGGTACGCCTGTCGATATCGTTCTGAACCCGCTTGGTGTTCCGTCGCGTATGAACGTCGGCCAGATCCTTGAAACCCACCTTGGCTGGGCGTCACGTGGTCTGGGTGAACAGATCGGCGAGCTTGTCGATGCTGTTACCGATGGTCGTGCCGAGATGGACAGCCTGCGTGGCAAGCTCAATGAAGTGTACGAGGACGAGCAATACGTCACCGGCATCAAAGAGCTGAGCGATGGCGATGTTATCGAGCTTGGGAACAACCTGCGTCGTGGTGTGCCGATGGCAACCCCGGTCTTTGACGGTGCACGTGAACCCGATGTGGTTCGCATGCTCGAAAAAGCAGGCCTTGATGGTTCTGGCCAGGTCGACCTTTATGATGGTCGTACCGGTGAGAAATTCCATCGCAAGGTGACCGTGGGCTACATCTACATGCTCAAGCTGCATCACCTGGTTGACGACAAGATCCATGCCCGTTCGATTGGTCCGTACTCGCTTGTTACCCAGCAGCCGCTGGGTGGTAAGGCACAGTTCGGTGGCCAGCGTTTCGGGGAGATGGAAGTGTGGGCACTCGAAGCTTACGGTGCTGCCTACACCCTCCAGGAAATGCTTACTGTCAAGTCGGACGACGTTTCAGGCCGTACCAAGGTCTATGAGGCGATCGTTCGTGGCGAAGACACCTTCGAGGCGGGCATTCCGGAATCCTTTAACGTTCTCGTTAAAGAACTTCGGTCGCTTGGTCTCAATGTCGAGCTTGAGCAAGACGACGTTTAAGAGCTTGGCGGGCGGGTACCATTCGGGTAACCCGTCCGCCATCAAGCATCTTTCGGCCTGAAATTGGCGAAACCCGGCGAGACCGGGCATAGCGGGAGAGCCTTTATGAACGAGTTGATGAAGATCTTCGGGCAGCCGCAGGGCACCCAGAGCTTCGATCAGATCCGGATTCAGATCGCCAGCCCGGAGCGTATCCGCTCCTGGTCGTTCGGCGAGATCAAGAAACCGGAGACCATCAACTACCGGACCTTCAAACCGGAACGCGACGGCCTGTTCTGTGCGCGCATTTTTGGTCCGGTGAAGGATTACGAATGCTTGTGCGGCAAGTACAAGCGTATGAAATATCGCGGCATTATCTGTGAGAAATGCGGCGTCGAAGTGACTCTGGCCAAAGTTCGTCGTGAACGTATGGGCCATATCGAACTGGCGGCACCTGTTGCCCATATCTGGTTCATGAAGTCGCTGCCGAGCCGTCTGGGGCTGCTGCTGGACATGACGCTCAAGGATCTTGAGCGCATTCTGTATTTCGAAAACTATGTGGTCATCGAGCCGGGGCTGACCCCGCTCAAGATGGGTGAGCTTCTTTCAGAAGATCAGTACATGACCGCACAGGAAGAGTATGGCGAAGACAGTTTCCGTGCCGGTATCGGTGCCGAAGCGATCCGCGACATGCTTGCAGCGATCGATCTTGATGACGAACGCGAAACCGCGAAAATCGACCTCAAGGAAACCAATTCCGAAGCCAAGCGCAAGAAGCTGGTCAAACGCCTGAAGCTGATTGAAGCTTTCCAGGAGTCCGGTGCGCGTCCGGAATGGATGATCCTTGAAGTGATTCCGGTCATTCCGCCAGAACTGCGTCCGCTGGTTCCGCTGGATGGTGGCCGTTTCGCAACGTCCGACCTTAACGACCTTTACCGTCGTGTGATCAACCGTAACAACCGTCTGAAGCGCCTGATCGAGCTTCGTGCGCCCGATATCATCGTGCGTAACGAAAAACGTATGCTTCAGGAATCGGTTGATGCGCTGTTTGACAACGGCCGTCGCGGTCGTCCGATCACCGGTGCCAACAAGCGTCCGCTCAAATCGATGTCGGACATGCTTAAAGGCAAGCAGGGCCGTTTCCGTCAGAACCTTCTGGGTAAACGCGTCGACTATTCCGGTCGTTCGGTTATTACCGTGGGTCCGAACCTGAAACTGCATCAGTGCGGCCTGCCGAAGAAAATGGCGCTCGAACTGTTCAAGCCGTTCGTCTATGCGAAGCTTGAGCTGTACGGGATGGCAACCACCATCAAGGCTGCAAAGCGTATGGTGGAAAAAGAGCGTGCCGAAGTCTGGGATATCCTTGAGCAGGTTATCCGTGAACATCCGGTCATGCTTAACCGTGCACCGACCCTTCACCGTCTTGGTATCCAGGCGTTCGAGCCTACCCTGATCGAAGGTAAGGCGATCCAGCTGCATCCGCTCGTTTGTACGGCTTTCAACGCCGACTTCGACGGTGACCAGATGGCCGTTCACGTGCCGCTGTCGCTTGAAGCACAGCTTGAAGCACGTACCCTGATGATGTCGACCAACAACATCCTTTCGCCGGCTTCGGGTAAACCGATCATCGTGCCGTCGCAGGATATTGTCCTTGGTCTGTACTACATCTCGATGGAACGCGACGGTCAGCCGGGCGAGGGCATGTCCTTTGTCAATATCGCTGAAATCGAACAGGCACTTGATGCCGGTGTTGTGACCCTGCATTCGAAAATCAATGCACGTTACAAAACCGTCGATGAAAACAACGAGCCGATCACCATCCGTGTTCAGACCACGGCTGGCCGTATGTTGCTGTCCGAACTGCTGCCGCGTCATCCGCGCATCCCGTTCGCGACCATCAACAAGCTGCTGACCAAGAAAGACGTGTCGAACGTTATCGACGTCGTCTATCGTCACTGTGGCCAGAAAGAGACCGTTATCTTTGCTGACCGCATGATGGGTCTTGGCTTCAACTGGGCATGCAAAGCCGGTATTTCGTTTGGCAAGGATGACATGATCATTCCGGAAGCCAAGGAAACCCTGGTTGGTGCGACCCATGACAAGGTCAAGGAATACGAGCAGCAGTATCAGGACGGTCTGATCACCCGCGGTGAGAAATACAACAAGGTCGTCGACGCCTGGTCGCAGTGCACCGATGACGTTTCCGAAGCGATGATGAAAGTCATCTCGGCAACGGCAGAAGGTGACAATGTGAACTCGGTTTACATGATGGCGCACTCCGGTGCCCGTGGTTCTGCTGCCCAGATGCGTCAGCTGGCTGCCATGCGCGGCCTGATGGCAAAGCCGGATGGCTCGATCATCGAGACCCCGATTATCTCGAACTTCAAAGAAGGCCTGACCGTGCAGGAGTACTTCAACTCCACCCACGGTGCCCGTAAAGGTCTGGCCGATACCGCATTGAAAACGGCGAACTCGGGTTATCTGACCCGTCGTCTCGTCGACGTCGCGCAGGACAGCATCATCACCCAGCATGATTGCGGTACCGAACGTGGCCTCGACATTGCTGCGGTTGTCGACTCCGGCGAAGTTATCGAGACGCTGTCTGATCGTATCCTCGGTCGTTTCACCGCTGACGAGATTGTCAATCCGTCAACCGGCGAAGTCATCGTTCCGAAGAACGAAATGGTTGTCGAAGATCACCTTGATCTGATCGAAAAAGCAGGCGTCGAAATGGCGCGTATCCGCTCGGTCCTGACCTGTGATGCCGAAACCGGCGTTTGCGGCCATTGCTATGGTCGTGACCTGGCACGTGGTACCACGGTGAACATTGGTGAAGCTGTCGGTGTTATCGCCGCGCAGTCGATCGGTGAGCCGGGCACGCAGCTTACGATGCGTACGTTCCACATTGGTGGTGCGGCACAGCGTGGTGCGGAAGTTTCGGGTGTCGAAGCCAACTTCGATGCGACCGTCAAACTGAAGAACCGTGCCGTCGTTACGAATTCGAGCGGTGTCATGATTGTCATGGCACGTAACCTCGAAATCCTGCTGATCGACAAGACCGGCCGTGAACGTGCGAAATACCGCGTCCCGTACGGTGCGAAATTGCTTGCTGATGACGGTGACCAGATCACGCGCGGCCAGAAACTGGCCGAATGGGATCCGTACACCCTGCCGATCATCACCGAGAAAGAAGGTTATGTGAACTATGTCGACCTTCTCGAGAACGTAACCATTCGCGAAGTCTATGACGAAGCGACGGGTATCGCCTCGAAAACGGTTATCGACTGGAAGAGCATGCCGAAGGCATCCGACCTTAAGCCGCGCGTTACGCTTCGTAACGAAAACGGCGAGGTCATCAACCTGGATAACGGCCTTGAAGCCCGTTACTTCCTGTCGGTTGATGCCATTCTCTCGGTTGAGAACGGTCAGAAAGTCAACGCCGGTGACGTGCTTGCACGTATTCCGCGCGAAGGGTCGAAAACCCGTGACATCACCGGTGGTCTGCCGCGTGTGGCTGAATTGTTCGAGGCACGCAAGCCGAAGGACCACGCCATCATCGCCGACATCGCTGGTCGTGTCGAGTTCGGTAAGGACTACAAGAACAAGCGCCGTGTCATCGTGCACCCGCTTGAAGATTCTGGTCTGACCGAACCGGTTGAATACATGATCCCGAAAGGCAAGCATCTTGCCGTTCAGGAAGGGGACTTCGTAGAGAAGGGTGACCAGCTGCTTGATGGCTCGCCGGTTCCGCACGATATCCTTCGCGTCATGGGCGTTCCGGCACTGGCCGATTACCTGGTCAACGAAATCCAGGAAGTCTACCGTTTGCAGGGCGTTAAGATTAACGACAAGCACATCGAAGTCATCGTTCGTCAGATGCTTCAGAAAGTGGAAGTGACCAAAACTGGTGACACCACGCTTCTGGTTGGCGAAATCATCGACCGTGTCGATTTCGATGCCGAAAACGAACGTGCCGTTAAAGAAGGCGGCGAACTGGCCGAAGCTGCACCGGTCCTTCAGGGGATCACCAAAGCATCGCTCCAGACGCATTCCTTCATCTCGGCCGCGTCGTTCCAGGAAACCACACGCGTTCTTACCGAAGCAGCCGTATCGGGCAAAACCGATACCCTGATCGGTCTGAAAGAAAACGTGATTGTGGGTCGTCTGATCCCGGCAGGTACCGGTGCGGTGATGAACCGCTTCCGCGCCCTTGCCGCCGAACGCGACAAGAACGTACAGATCGAGGCAGAAGAGGAAATCGGCGACAATTTCGGCCCGCAGGCCGGTGCCGAGTCCCCGTCCTTGCCTGCCGGCGAGTAATATCGCCGCGCAAGCTTGTTAAAGAATCAGAGGCGAACCGGGAATTTTCTATCGATGCACCGGTTCGCCTCGGCGTTTGAAGCGCCAACTCGAAGGCCCACAGGGTTTTGCTTGACGCGAAATGGGGCCGTCACTAGTATGCGCCCACCGAATCTCGGGGGGTGTAGCTGTGTCGGTGCCATTTTGTTTGGCAGCGGGCGGTTTTGCCCCCCGTCGCTTGAGTGCGACTCTAACGGCCGTCGAGGGCAGGGTGATCCTGCGTAATGGGCGGTCCGTATTTGCGTTTGCAGGTTTTGCAAAGGCATGCGGTCGTTCGTCGTGCGTCGATAGAGCAGCGCCCTTGTGGCGTCCGTTAAAGTACAAAGGGAAAGTTAATGCCCACTATCAACCAGTTGATCCGCAAATCGCGGACTCCGCGCACCCAGCGCGACATGGTTCCGGCACTGGAAGCCTGCCCGCAGAAACGCGGCGTATGCACCCGTGTCTACACCACGACCCCGAAGAAGCCGAACTCGGCACTTCGTAAGGTTGCTCGTGTCCGTTTGACCAACGGCTACGAAGTGACCAGCTATATTCCGGGTGAAGGTCACAACCTGCAGGAACACTCTGTCGTCATGATCCGTGGCGGCCGCGTAAAGGATTTGCCGGGTGTGCGTTACCACATCATTCGCGGTACCCTCGATACGCAGGGTGTCAAAGACCGTAAACAGCGTCGTTCGAAATACGGCGCGAAACGCCCGAAATAAGGAGCAGCTCAGATGTCACGTCGTCACGCTGCTGAAAAGCGCGAAGTTTTGCCTGACGCCAAATATGGCGATAAGGTTCTGACCAAATTCATGAACGGCCTTATGCTCGACGGTAAGAAATCCGCCGCAGAAAAGATCGTTTATGGTGCACTGGAAGTTATGGAAGGCAAGGGTGCCGATCCGGTTGCCCAGTTCCATGAAGCCATGGACAACGTCAAGCCGAACGTCGAAGTGCGTTCGCGCCGTGTTGGTGGTGCTACTTACCAGGTTCCGGTTGAAGTTCGTTCCGAGCGCCGTCAGGCACTGGCCATTCGCTGGCTGGTTGACGCTGCTCGCAAGCGTTCCGAAACGACCATGGTCGGTCGTCTCGCCGGTGAACTGATGGACGCAGCCAACAACCGTGGCTCGGCCGTCAAGAAGCGCGAAGACACCCATCGTATGGCCGAAGCCAACAAGGCTTTCGCTCATTACCGCTGGTAATTCAGACCTCAAGATCAAGAGTCGATTATGGTACAACGTACTCCGATCTCTCGGTATCGCAACATCGGCATCATGGCTCACATCGATGCTGGTAAAACGACGACCACCGAGCGAATTCTATTCTACACCGGCAAGTCCTACAAAATCGGCGAAGTCCACGACGGCGCCGCAACCATGGACTGGATGGAACAGGAACAGGAACGCGGCATCACGATTACGTCTGCTGCGACGACCTGCTTCTGGAAAGATAACCGCATCAACATCATCGATACCCCGGGCCACGTTGACTTCACGATTGAAGTTGAACGTTCGCTTCGTGTTCTCGATGGTGCATGCGCTGTTTTCGATGCCGTTTCCGGTGTTGAACCGCAGACCGAAACCGTATGGCGCCAGGCTGACAAGTACAACGTTCCGCGTATGTGCTTTGTCAACAAGATGGACCGTACCGGTGCGGACTTCTTCCGCTGCGTCAAGATGATCAAAGACCGTCTCGGTGCCAACGCGGCTGTCATGCAGCTGCCGATTGGTTCCGAAATGGAATTCGAAGGCGTTGTCGACCTTGTTGCCAACAAGGAAATCGTCTGGAAAGACGAAAGCCTTGGCGCCGAGTTCGAATATCGCGACATTCGCGATTCGCTCAAAGACCAGGCTGAAGAGTACCGTGAAGCTCTGATCGAACAGGCTGTTGAGTGTGACGAAGCTGCCATGGAAGCTTACCTCGAAGGCGAAATGCCGTCCGAGGAAGTTCTCAAGAAGTGCATTCGTAAAGGTACGCTGAAAGGCGAACTGGTTCCGGTCCTTTGCGGTACTGCGTTCAAGAACAAAGGCGTTCAGCCGCTTCTTGATGCCGTCATCGATTACATGCCGGCTCCGGACGACATCGAAGACGTGCGCGGCATCAAGCCGGGCACCGAAGACGAGCCGGACTCACGTCCGCTGAACGACGAAGCACCGTTCTCCGGTCTTGCATTCAAGATCATGAGCGACCCGTTCGTTGGCTCCCTGACCTTCGTTCGTATTTATTCCGGTATGCTTGAAGCCGGTTCTTACGTTCTGAACTCTGTCAAAGAGAAAAAAGAACGTATCGGCCGTATGCTGCTTATGCATTCAAACAACCGCGAAGAAATCAAATACGCTTGCTCGGGCGACATCGTTGCTCTGGTTGGTCTGAAGGATACCACCACCGGTGATACCCTTTGTGACACGGCCAAGCCGATCATCCTTGAGCGTATGGAATTCCCGGATCCGGTTATCGAGATCGCTGTAGAGCCGAAATCGAAAGCCGACCAGGAGAAAATGGGTCTCGCCCTTGCACGTCTTGCACAGGAAGATCCGTCGTTCCGCGTCAAAACCGACCACGAATCCGGCCAGACCATCATTTCCGGTATGGGCGAGCTTCACCTCGACATCATCGTCGATCGCATGAAGCGTGAATTCAAAGTCGAAGCAAACGTCGGCGCGCCGCAGGTTGCTTATCGTGAGACGATTTCCCAGGAAGTCGACATCGATTACACCCACAAGAAACAGTCGGGTGGTTCGGGTCAGTTCGCACGTATCAAGTTGACCTTCACCCCGGGTGAACCGGGCAGCGGGTTCTCCTTCAAGGACACCGTCGTTGGCGGTAACGTTCCGAAGGAATACATTCCGGGTGTTGCCAAGGGTCTTGAAACCTCGCTTAACAGCGGTGTGATCGCCGGGTTCCCGGTCACCGACTTCTCGGTCACCCTGACCGACGGTGCGTATCACGACGTTGACTCGAGCGTGATGGCCTTCGAAATCGCAGCTCGTGCCGCATTCCGTGAAGGTCTTGCGAAAGCTCGTCCGAAGCTTCTCGAGCCGATCATGAATGTCGAAGTTGTGACGCCGGAAGAATACATGGGCGACATCATTGGTGACCTTAACAGTCGCCGTGGTCAGGTCCGTGACATGGATTCCCGTGGTATTGCACGCGTTGTTAGCGCGTTTGTCCCGCTGGCGAACATGTTCGGTTACGTCAATACGCTGCGTTCCATGTCCCAGGGCCGTGCCCAGTTCGTGATGCAGTTCGATCATTACGCCGACGTCCCGCAGGCAGTTGCGGACGAAGTCAAGGCCAAGTCGGCCGGCTAAGGCGAAGCCAGAATAAACGGAGTTAGAAATGGCTAAAGAAAAATTTGCCCGTACAAAACCGCACGTGAACGTTGGCACCATCGGCCACGTTGACCACGGTAAAACCACGCTGACCGCAGCGATCACCAAAGTTCTCGCAGAGAGCGGCGGCGCATCGTTCCAGGACTACAGCATGATCGACAAAGCCCCGGAAGAGAAAGCTCGTGGTATCACGATCTCGACCGCGCACGTCGAATACGAAACGGCGAACCGCCACTATGCGCACGTCGACTGCCCGGGCCACGCTGACTATGTCAAGAACATGATCACCGGTGCGGCACAGATGGACGGCGGCATCCTGGTTGTTTCGGCAGCTGACGGCCCGATGCCGCAGACCCGTGAGCACATCCTGCTTGCGCGTCAGGTTGGCGTTCCGGCCCTCGTCGTGTTCATGAACAAGGTTGACCAGGTCGATGACGAGGAACTCCTCGAACTCGTCGAAATGGAAATCCGTGAACTTCTGTCGTCCTACGACTTCCCGGGCGACGATATTCCGATCGTTAAAGGTTCGGCTCTTGCTGCCCTTGAAGGTCGTGATGACGCGATTGGCAAAGAAGCGATCCTGAAGCTGATGGAAGCTGTTGACAGCTACATCCCGGCACCGGAACGTCCGAAAGACCGTCCGTTCCTGATGCCGATCGAGGACGTGTTCTCGATCTCGGGTCGTGGTACGGTTGTGACCGGCCGTGTTGAAACCGGTATCGTCAAGGTTGGTGAAGAAGTCGAAATCGTCGGTATCAAAGACACCGTCAAAACGATTGTCACCGGCGTTGAGATGTTCCGCAAGCTGCTCGATCAGGGTGAAGCTGGCGACAACATTGGCGCGCTGCTGCGCGGCACCAAACGTGAAGACGTCGAACGTGGCCAGGTTCTGGCACATGTCGGCTCGATCAAGCCGCACACCAAGTTCACCGCAGAAGCCTACATCCTGACCAAGGATGAAGGTGGCCGTCACACGCCGTTCTTCTCGAACTACCGTCCGCAGTTCTACTTCCGTACCACTGACGTCACCGGCTCGATCGAGCTGCCGGCAGGCACGGAAATGGTTATGCCGGGCGACAACGTCCAGATGACCGCGACCCTCATTGCACCGATTGCAATGGACGAAGGTCTGCGTTTCGCAATCCGTGAAGGCGGTCGTACCGTCGGCGCGGGCGTTGTTGCCAAGATCATCGAGTAATTTTCTCTTGATCTTTGTGAAGCGGGCGGCTATGTAAGCCGCCCGCAACACTTTTGCGGCAATCGTCAACTCCAGTTGAGGGGCCGGTGTCCTTTTGAGGGCTCCGGTACATAATTACATGGATAGTCAGAACATTCGCATTCGCCTGAAGGCGTTTGACCATCGCGTGCTGGATCAGTCCACGCGCGAGATCGTCAATACGGCGAAGCGCACTGGCGCAGAGGTCCGCGGCCCGATTCCGCTGCCGACCCGCATTGAGAAATACACTGTTCTGCGGTCTCCGCACATCGATAAGAAATCGCGTGAGCAGTTCGAAATCCGTACGCATAAGCGTCTTCTCGACATTGTCGACCCGACTCCCCAGACCGTTGATGCTCTGATGAAGCTCGACCTGGCTGCAGGCGTCGACGTCGAGATCAAACTTTAATCGGGAGTAAGCCGCAATGCGTAGTGGACTTATTACCCAGAAGGTTGGCATGACTCGCGTCTTCACGGACGAAGGCGTGCACCTTCCTGTCACCGTTCTGAAAGTCGATAACCTTCAGGTCGTTGCTAATCGTACCAGCGACACCGACGGTTACGTTGCTGTTCAGCTTGGCTATGGCAAAGCAAAAGTGAAAAACGTATCGAAGCCGATGCGCGGTCACTTTGCAAAAGCCAAGGTTGAGCCGAAAGCCAAACTTGCTGAATTCCGCGTTAGCGAAGATGCGCTGATCGAAGTCGGTGCCGAACTTTCGGCAACCCACTTTGTTGAAGGCCAGTACGTTGACGTCATCGGCACCTCCATCGGTAAAGGTTTTGCCGGTGCGATGAAGCGCCATAACTTCGGTGGTCTGCGTGCGTCGCACGGTGTGTCTGTATCGCACCGTTCGCATGGTTCCACTGGTCAGTGCCAGGATCCGGGCCGCGTCTTCAAAGGTAAGAAGATGGCTGGTCATATGGGTGCGGCGCGCGTAACCGTTCAGTCCCTGAAAATCGTCTCTACCGACGAAGCAAAGGGTCTTGTTCTGGTTCACGGTGCTGTCCCGGGTCATGCCGGCGCTTATGTCCTTGTCAAGGATGCCGTGAAACGTGCTGCACCGGAAGGTCTGCCGTTCCCGGCCGCGCTAAAGGGTGCTGCCCCGGCTGCTGAAGAAGCTGCCGCCGAGGATAAGGAATAAGCATCATGAAGCTCGACATTCTTAAACTTGACGCGTCCAAGGCCGGTAACATCGATCTCGCAGAAGAGATCTTTGGTCTGGACGTTCGTCGTGACATCCTGCACCGCATGGTGAACTGGCAGTTGGCAAAACGCCGCGCCGGTACCCACAAGGTAAAGGAAAAAAGCGAGATCTCTGCGACCACGAAAAAGTTCGTACGTCAGAAGGGCAGTGGCGGTGCACGTCACGGTTCCCGTAAAGCCGTACAGTTCCGTGGTGGTGGTGTAGCGCATGGTCCGCGTGTTCGCGATCATTCGCACGATCTGACCAAGAAATTCCGTAAGCTCGCGCTGAAAACCGCTCTGTCGGCCAAAGCAAAGGACGGTAAGCTTATCGTTCTGGACTCCGCGGAATTCTCGGACGCCAAAACCAAGAATCTGGTCGCTGCTTTCGCTAAGCTCGGCTGGAAATCTGCACTGATCATTGACGGTGCGCAGATCAATGAGGGCTTTGCACGCGCTGCGCGCAACATCCCGCAGGTTGATGTGCTGCCAGAGATTGGTGCTAACGTCTATGACATCCTGCGCCGTGACACCCTGGTGCTGACCAAGGGTGCGGTCGAAGCGTTGGAGGCACGTCTCAAATGACGATCATCAGCAAAGAGCGGATGTACGAAGTCATCCGCGCCCCGCATATCACTGAAAAGTCGACGCTGATTTCTGAACACAACGCCGTTGCGTTCAAAGTTGCGATCGACGCCACCAAGCCGGAGATCAAGGCTGCTGTGGAAGGTCTGTTCGGGGTGAAGGTCAAGGCGGTCAATACCTCTGTGGTAAAAGGCAAGACCAAGCGTTTTCGCGGTACTGTCGGTCGCCGGAGCGATTTCAAGAAAGCGATGGTTACCCTCGAAGAGGGTCAGTCCATCGACGTGACGACGGGAATCTAAGACATGGCTTTGAAGAAGTTTAAACCAACCTCTCCTGGTCGCCGTCAGCTGGTTCTTGTCGATCGTTCCGATCTCCACAAGGGCAAGCCGATCAAAGCGTTGACCGAAGGTCTTCGCAAGAAAGGTGGCCGTAACAACTCTGGTCGTATCACCGCCCGCCGTATTGGTGGTGGTCACAAGCGTCGTTACCGCATTATCGACTTCAAACGTACCAAGTTTGATGTCGTTGGTACGGTCGAACGTCTGGAATATGATCCGAACCGCACGGCGTTTATCGCCCTGGTTCGTTATTCCGATGACGAGTTGGCCTACATCCTCGCACCGCAGCGTCTTGCTGTCGGCGACAACATTGTTGCAGCCGAACGCGTAGACATTAAGCCGGGTAATGCCGCACCGCTGAAGAATATTCCGGTCGGTACCATCGTCCATAACGTCGAACTGAAAGCCGGTAAAGGTGGTCAGATCGCACGTTCGGCAGGCACCTATGTGCAGCTTGTCGGCAAGGACCAGGGTTACGCCCAGCTTAAGCTGTCCTCCGGTGAGGTACGTTTGGTTCGTGGTGAATGCATGGCTACCATCGGTGCCGTGTCCAACCAGGACCAGCAGAACACAAACCTTGGTAAAGCAGGCCGCAATCGCTGGCTTGGCAAGCGTCCTTCGGTTCGTGGTGTTGCCATGAACCCGATCGATCACCCGCATGGTGGTGGTGAAGGTCGCACTTCGGGTGGTCGTCACCCGGTTACGCCGTGGGGCAAGCCTACCAAGGGCAAACGTACCCGCTCGAACAAAAAGACTGACGCGCTCATCATGCGCCGTCGTCATAAGAGCTAACGGAGGAGGCTAGACTATGGCGCGTTCCGTTTGGAAGGGTCCGTTTGTAGACGGATACCTTCTTAAGAAAGCCGAAACAGTCCGTGCTTCAGGCCGGAATGAGGTAATTAAGACCTGGTCGCGGCGCTCGACGATTTTGCCGCAATTCGTAGGCCTCACCTTTGGGGTTTACAATGGCCAGAAGTTTCTGCCGGTACTTGTGAACGAAGATATGATCGGTCATAAGTTCGGTGAGTTTTCGCCGACCCGTACCTACTATGGTCACGCGGCCGACAAGAAGGCGAAGAGGAAGTAACGATGGGTAAAAAAGCTGACATCCGTCGGCTGGCGGACAACGAGGCTGCGGCTTCGCTCCGGGCAGTACGCATTTCCCCGCGTAAGCTCAACCTCGTCGCCGAGTCGATCCGTGGTATGAAGGCAGAGGCTGCTTTGGCAGAGCTCACCTTCTCCAACAAACGCATTTCGCAGGACGTCAAAAAGCTGCTGGAATCGGCAATCGCTAATGCCGAGAACAACCACCAGCTCGATGTTGACCGTCTCTTTATCAAAGAGGCGACTGTTGGTAAGGCATTCGTGATGAAACGTTGGCGGGCCCGCGCACGCGGTCGCGTCGGCAAGATCATCAAGCCGTTCTCCAACATGCGCATCGTCGTCTGCGAACGTGAGGAGGCCGAGTAATGGGTCAGAAAGTAAATCCGATCGGTTTACGCGTTGGCATCAACCGCACGTGGGATTCCCGCTGGTACGCCAACAAGGCCGATTTCGCTGGCCTTCTTCATGAAGACCTGGCGATCCGTAAATACATCTTCGACCGTCTGAAACAGGCGGGTGTTTCGAAGGTGATTATCGAACGTCCGGCGAAAAAAGCCCGCATCTCGATCCACTCTGCCCGTCCGGGTGTTGTGATCGGGAAAAAAGGCCAGGACATCGAGAAGCTCAAGAACGATCTGCAGAAACTGACCAAGTCGGAAGTGCAGGTTAACATCATCGAAATCCGTAAACCGGAAATCGATGCCAAGCTGGTCGCTGACAACATCGCCCAGCAGCTTGAGCGCCGTGTTTCGTTCCGTCGCGCCATGAAGCGCTCGGTTCAGAACGCAATCCGTCTCGGTGCTGGTGGCATTCGTATTAATGCCGCTGGTCGTCTTGGTGGTGCTGAAATCGCTCGTACCGAATGGTACCGTGAAGGTCGCGTTCCGCTGCATACCCTGCGTGCGGACGTTGATTATGGGACTTCGGAAGCTCACACCACCTATGGTGTCTGCGGTCTGAAGGTCTGGATCTTCAAGGGCGAAATCATGGCTCACGATCCGTTGGCTTCCGAGCGTAAAGCGCTCGAGTCGGCTGGTTCAGGTCGTAAGTAAGGAGATAGAGAGATGCTTTCTCCAAAACGTACAAAGTTCCGTAAAGCACACAAGGGCCGCCTTAAAGGTGAGGCCAAAGGTGGTACGGAACTTAATTTCGGCGCTTATGGCTTGAAAGCCTTGGAGCCGGAGCGTATAACGGCGCGTCAGATCGAAGCGGCCCGCCGCGCGATCACCCGCCACATGCGCCGTCAAGGCCGTGTGTGGATCCGCGTTTTCCCGGATCTCCCGGTATCGCAAAAGCCTGCTGAAGTCCGTCAGGGTAAAGGCAAAGGCTCGGTCGAATATTGGGCGGCACGTGTAAAACCGGGTCGGATTATGTTTGAACTTGACGGTGTTCCGCTGGATCTTGCACGTCGGGCTTTCGAGCTCGCAGCGGCAAAATTGCCGATCAAGACCAAGTTTGTCACGCGTCTTGGTGAAGGGGAGTAATTAGTGATGAAAATTGCTGATCTCCGCGCGAAAAGCGCTGATGAACTAAAACAGATGCTGCTCGACCTGCGTAAGGAATCGTTCAATATGCGTTTCCAGCAGGCTTCCGGTCAGTTCGAGAACACTGCGCAGGTCCGTAAGGTCCGCCGTGATATCGCCCGCATCAAAACCCTTCTCGGAAACGAGAAGGGTGCTACTGCGGCCTAACTGGACACGCATAGGAGTTAAGACACATGCCGAGGCGTGTATTGCAGGGGACAGTCGTTTCGACAAAAAACGACAAGACTGTGGTGGTCCGTGTGGAACGCCAGGTCATGCACCCGCTGTATAAAAAGTATGTGCGCAAGTCGAAGAAATTCCACGCGCATGATGAAGAGAACCGCTTCAAGACGGGTGACGT
Organism: Thalassospira sp. MIT1004; assembly: GCF_001858545.1. NCBI lineage: Bacteria > Pseudomonadati > Pseudomonadota > Alphaproteobacteria > Rhodospirillales > Thalassospiraceae > Thalassospira > Thalassospira sp. MIT1004. The sequence continues at coordinate 209,071 of NZ_MCAO01000042.1, forward strand.
CGTTCGTATTCGCGAATGCCGGCCGATCTCGAAATTGAAGTCTTGGGAAGTAGTGGTCGAGGAGTGAGTCCTCAGCCCAACCATAGTCAAGGGGTAAACCCATGATCCAGATGCAGTCCAATCTGGACGTTGCCGATAATAGCGGCGCTCGCCGTGTTCAGTGCATCAAGGTGCTGGGCGGCTCGAAGCGCAAAACCGCTAATGTCGGTGATGTTATCGTGGTTTCCGTCAAGGAAGCCATTCCGCGCGGTCGTGTTAAGAAGGGTGCAGTACACAAAGCTGTCATCGTTCGGACCGCAAAGGAAATTCGTCGTTCCGATGGTTCGGCGATCCGCTTTGACCGTAATGCTGCCGTTCTTATTAATGCGAACGGTGAGCCTATCGGTACGCGTATTTTCGGCCCGGTGACCCGTGAACTCCGTTCGCGTGGTTACATGAAGATCATTTCGCTTGCCCCGGAGGTGCTGTAATGGCTGCCAAGATTAAAAAGGGTGATCGCGTCATTGTTCTTACGGGTAAAGACAAAGGGAAAACCGGCGAAGTTATCGCCGCTTTCCCGACCGAGAACAAAGTTCTGGTTTCGGGCATCAACCTGGTGAAACGTCACCAGCGTCCGACCGGTGCTGATGCTGGCGGCATCGTCGAGAAGGAAGCGAAAATCAACGTTTCCAACGTGGCGATTGTCGACCCGAAAGAAAACAAGCCGACCCGCGTCGGTTTCAAGACCCTCGATGATGGTCGCAAGGTTCGCGTAGCGAAGCTCAGCGGCGAAGTCATCGACAACTGAGGGACGGAAAAATGACGCGCCTGCGCGAACATTACAAAGAAGTGGTGCGTGACGCACTCCAGAAGGAGTTCTCCTACGAGAACTCCATGGAGGTTCCGCGCCTCGAGAAGATCGTGATCAATATGGGTGTCGGCGACGCCACCCAGGATCGCAAAAAGCTGGAAGGTGCGGCTGCGGATCTCGCTGCCATCACCGGTCAGAAGCCTATCTTCACCAAGGCGAAAAAGTCGGTAGCGGCTTTCAAGCTTCGTGAAGGCATGAACATCGGTTGTAAAGTGACCCTGCGTCGCGACCGTATGTACGAGTTCCTGGACCGTCTGGTTTCGGTCGCGCTTCCGCGCGTTCGTGACTTCCGCGGCCTGAACAAAAAATCCTTCGATGGTCGTGGCAACTTTGCCATGGGCCTCAAGGAACAGTTCGTCTTTCCTGAAGTCGAGTACGACAAAGTCGACTCGGTCCGCGGGATGGACATCATCATTTGCACCACGGCAAAGTCCGACGCCGAAGCTCTCGCCCTTCTCAAGGGCTTTGATCTTCCGTTCGGAAACTAACTGGAGGTTGGCCCATGGCCAAGAAAAGCGCCGTTCAGCGCGAACTTAAACGTGAGCGCCTGGCTAAGCAGCATGCTGCCAAGCGTGCCGCCCTTAAAGCGGTCATTAACAATCGCGAGACCTCTCCTGAAGAGCGTATCGCGTGCGTGATCAAACTCGCCCAGCTGCCGCGTAACTCGGCCCGTATCCGTCAGCGTATCCGCTGCCAGGTTTCCGGTCGTCCGCGCGGTGTCTATCGCAAATTCCGCCTGTCCCGTATCGCGCTTCGTGAACTTGCTTCGCGTGGTCAGATCCCGGGCATGGTGAAGTCGAGCTGGTAAGGAGGACATCACATGTCGATGACTGATCCCGTAGGCGATATGCTCACGCGTATCCGCAACGGTCAGCGCGTTGGTAAATCCAACGTTGCTTCGCCGGCTTCAAAACTGCGTACCGGTGTGCTGGATGTTCTCCAGCGCGAAGGTTACATCCGCGGTTACAGCATTAATGAAATTCGCAAGGGCGTCAGCGAAATCAACATCGAACTCAAATATTTTGAGGGCGAAGGCGTGATTAAGCAGATCGACCGCGTCTCGACCCCGGGTCGTCGTGTGTATTCGAAGATCAAAGATCTTCCGAAAGTATATAACGGCTTGGGCATTGCAGTCCTATCCACTCCGAAAGGGGTTCTGTCGGATCAGGAGGCTCGCGAGCAGAATGTCGGCGGCGAAATCCTCTGCAAGGTATTCTAAGGAGGGCCAACGATGTCGCGAGTAGGAAAAAACCCGGTGGTCGTGCCTAGCGGCGTTACCATCACCCTGACCGAAGAACAGATCAGTGCAAAAGGCAAGCTCGGTGAGCTTCGTCTGCCGCTGACCTCGGACGTAACTGTTTCACAGGATGACAACCAGATCACCGTGAAACCGGCCAACGATACCAAGCGCGCCCGTGCCCTTTGGGGTACCACACGCGCCAATATCGCAAACCTCGTAACCGGGGTTTCGGACGGCTTCACCAAGAAACTGGAAATCACCGGTGTTGGTTACCGTGCGCAGGTCCAGGGCAATAAACTGGTTCTGCAGCTTGGCTTCTCTCATGACGTGGAAATGGAGATCCCCGCGGGTCTTAACGTCGTCGCAGAAAAGCCGACCCTTATCGCCATCTCTGGCGCAGATAAACAGCTCGTTGGTCAGTTCGCTGCAAATGCACGCGGCTGGCGCGGTCCGGAGCCTTACAAAGGCAAAGGTGTCCGTTACGAAGGCGAGTATATCTTGCGCAAAGAAGGCAAGAAGAAGTAAGGACTGGCACGATGAAAAACGCGAGAAACCTCTTCGAGCGCCGCAAACGCCGCGTTCGTTTTGCGATCCGCCAGAAAGCGGCCGGTCGCCCGCGCCTCAGCGTGCACCGTTCCAACGCGCATATCTATGCACAGATTATCGACGATCTGGCAGGCAAGACTCTTGTCTGCGCTTCGTCGGCCGAGAAAGATCTCGGTGGCAAAGGCAGCAATGCCGAAGCAGCTGTGCTGGTCGGTAAAGCTATTGCCGAACGTGCCGTTGCCGCTGGTGTGAAAACGGTCGTATTTGATCGTGGCGGGTATTTGTTCCATGGCCGGGTGAAAGCTCTGGCCGATGCCGCCCGTGAGGGCGGTCTGGACTTCTAAGGAGCACGACCATGGCACGTAATCAGAATACACAACAGCAGCAGCAGGCGCCGAAAGCCCGTGAAGAAAACGAACTCGTCGACAAGCTGGTTGGTATCAACCGCGTCGCGAAAGTCGTTAAGGGCGGCCGTCGCTTTGCTTTCTCCGCAATGGTTGTCGTCGGTGACCAGCGCGGTCGCGTCGGATACGGCACGGGCAAAGCCCGTGAAGTTCCGGAAGCGATCCGCAAGGCTACCGAAGCAGCCAAGCGCAACATGATCCGCGTTCCGTTGCGTGAAGGCCGTACCCTTCACCACGATGTGCAGGGCCACTTTGGTGCAGGTCGGGTTATTCTCCGTTCTGCTCCGGCTGGTACCGGTATCATTGCTGGCGGTGCGATGCGCGCAGTTTTCGAAACCATGGGTGTTCAGGACGTTGTGTCCAAATGCACCGGTTCGAACAACCCGCACAACGTTATCCGTGCAACTCTTGACGCTCTGGTCAACGGCGCTTCACCGCGTCAGGTCGCTGCAAAACGCGGCCTGAAGGTTGGCGAGATCGTTGCCCGTCGCGATAGCGGTTCGGCTGCGGCCGCCGTTCTCGAAAAGGAGTAATTCGATATGGCTGCTAAGAAAAAAGCGACCGTTCGCGTTACCCAGACGGGTTCGCCGATCGGACGTCCGGCTGATCAGCGCCAGACCCTTGTGGGTCTTGGCCTGAACAAACTGCACCGGACTCGTGAGCTGGAAGATACTCCGGCTGTTCGCGGTATGATCGCCAAGGTCAAGCACCTCGTCCGCGTGGACGAGGCCTGATTGGCCCCCAGATCGAAAAGGTGTTGATTAATGAAACTCAACGAACTTGCCGATAACCCGGGTGCCCGCAAGGCGCGCACCCGCGTCGGTCGCGGTATCGGTTCGGGCAAAGGCAAAACTTCTGGCGCAGGTCAGAAGGGTCAGACGTCCCGTTCCGGTGTAGCGATCAATGGCTTCGAAGGCGGGCAGATGCCAATCTACCGTCGTCTTCCGAAGCGCGGCTTTAAAAATCCGTTCCGGAAACTGTTCGGTGTCGTGAACCTTGGTACCCTTCAGACCGCCGTTGATAACGGTGTTCTTGAAGAAGGTGCGAATGTCACCATCGAAGTTCTGGTCGAAAAAGGCCTGGCCCGTCCGCAGAAAGACGGTCTGCGTCTGCTCGCTAAAGGCGAACTGAAAGCGAAACTGAACATCGAAATCACCGGTGCTTCCAAGTCGGCTATCGAAGCCGTCGAGAAAGCTGGTGGCTCGGTCAAGGTTCTTGCTCCGGTTGCCGCAGCAGAAACCGCAGAATAAGCCTCTATGACTACGTGAGGGTCCGGTTCCCAAGATTACGGGACCGGACCCTCCAGTTTTAGCCTATTGGGAGATAAGTGCATGGCATCGGCCGCCGAGCAGCTTGCCGCGAACCTGAACTGGTCGTCTTTTTCTAAGGCAACCGAGCTTAAAAAGCGCATCTGGTTCACGTTGGGCGCGCTTATAGTTTACCGTCTGGGAACATATATCCCGATTCCCGGCGTTGACCCGTCCATTCTTGCTGATATTTTCCAGCAGAATGCTGGTGGCGTCCTGGGCATGTTCGACATGTTTGCTGGTGGTGCGCTTGGGCGTATGACCATCTTCGCGCTGAACATCATGCCTTACATCTCCGCCTCGATCATCATTCAGCTGATGACCACTGTTTCGCCAAGCCTTGAGGCTATGAAAAAAGAGGGCGAACAGGGGCGTAAAAAGATTAATCAATATACCCGTTATCTGACCGTTGTGATCGCCACGATCCAGGCATGGGGCATTGCCGTTGGTCTTGAAAGCATGAGCGGTTCATCCGGCTCTGCGGTTCATGATCCGGGCATGTTCTTCCGCTTTACTGCGGTTGTGACCCTGGTTGGCGGCACCATGTTCCTGATGTGGCTGGGCGAACAGATCACCCAGCGCGGTATCGGTAACGGCATTTCGCTTATCATCTTTACCGGTATTGTTGCGGGCCTTCCGGCCGCGATTGCGGGCACTCTTGAACTGGGCCGTACCGGCGCGATTTCGGCACTGGTGATCGTTGCGATCATCGTGCTGGCGATTGCCGTCATTGCCTTCATCGTGTTCGTGGAACGTGCCCAGCGCCGTGTTCTGATCCAGTACCCGAAACGCCAGGTCGGCATGAAGGTCATGGAAGGTCAGAGCTCGCACCTGCCGCTCAAGATCAACACGGCCGGCGTTATTCCGCCGATCTTTGCAAGCTCGCTTCTGCTGATGCCGCTGTCGGTTGCACAGTTCACTGCCGGTGCGGATGCGCCTGCGTGGCTTAGCACCGTGACAGCACTGCTTGGCCGTGGCCAGCCGCTTTATATCGGTCTGTATATCGCGCTGATCGTCTTCTTTGCCTTCTTCTACACGGCGGTTGTTTTCAACCCGGAAGATACGGCAGACAACCTGAAAAAGCATGGCGGCTTCATTCCGGGCATCCGTCCGGGCAAGAATACCGCCAACTATCTGGATTTCATCCTGACCCGCCTGACGGTCATCGGTGCAGCGTATCTGGCATTTGTCTGTATCCTGCCAGAGCTTCTGATCGCCGAATGGTCGGTGCCGTTCTACTTTGGTGGGACTAGCTTGCTGATCGTTGTCACGGTAACCATGGATACCGTAGCACAGATCCAGTCGCATATGCTGGCACACCAGTATGAAGGCCTGATCAAGAAATCCAAATTGCGTGGACGCCGCCGCTAAGGCGGCGCCACCAAGACCATCAGGGGGACGGACAACAATGAACATTATCCTTCTTGGCCCTCCGGGGGCTGGCAAAGGGACCCAGGCAAAGCGTCTTGAAACGGGACGCGGCATGATTCAGCTTTCGACCGGTGACATGCTGCGTGCAGCGGTCGCGGCCGGGACCGAGCTGGGGCAGAAGGCAAAGGAAGTCATGGATGCGGGCAAGCTCGTCTCCGACGATCTGATGATCGGTCTGATTTCCGAACGACTTGATCAGGATGATACCAAGAACGGTTTCATCCTGGACGGTTTTCCGCGCACCACAGCCCAGGCACATGCCCTGGATGTGATGCTGGAAACCAAGGGACTGGCACTTGATTATGTGATCGAGTTGCGGGTTGATGATGCCGCCCTTGTGGCACGTATCGTTGGTCGCTACACCTGCGCGAAATGCGGGCAGGGATACCATGACGAGTTCCAGAAACCCAAGCAGGACGGTGTTTGCGACGTATGTGGCAGCACCGAATTCAAACGCCGTGCGGATGACAATGCCGAGACGGTCACCTCGCGACTGGAAGCTTATCACAAGCAGACAGCACCGATCATTCCCTACTATGAGAATGCCGGTAAGCTGAAAACAGTTGACGGGATGGCCGAAATCGACGAAGTTACGCGCGAGATAGAAGCCATCCTGGGGTAATTTCCCGGGCAGGGCATTTTTTTGCTGGCGGGTTGGCAGTATTGCTGGCCCGCTTTTGCAGCGCCCCGTCCTACCGGATCTGCCGCAGGGTTTGTTAACAGGAAACAGGAGTCTCACACAGTGGCTCGTATTGCTGGCGTAAACATCCCGACCGCTAAGCGCGTCGTGATTGCGCTTACCTACATCACCGGCATTGGCCCGGCGAAAGCTAAAGAAATTTGCGCAAAGGTTGGCATCGAAGCAGCAACCCGCGTTCATCAGCTCTCTGATGACCAGGTTCTCAAGGTGCGTGAAGTCATCGACGCTGATTACACCGTCGAAGGCGACCTTCGTCGTGAAACCGCAATGAACATTAAACGTCTGATGGATCTGGGTTGCTATCGCGGCCTGCGTCATCGTCGCGGTCTCCCGGTACGCGGTCAGCGTACCCACACCAACGCCCGCACCCGCAAGGGCCCGGCTAAGCCGATCGCTGGCAAGAAGAAGTAAGGTAGGGGACAGACAATGGCAAAAGCTCCTCAGACTCGCGTGCGTCGCCGCGAGCGGAAGAACATTACGAACGGTATCGCGCACGTAAACGCGACCTTCAACAACACCATGATCACCATCACCGACGTTCAGGGTAATACCATTTCCTGGTCGACCGCTGGTGGTATGGGTTTCCGCGGTTCGCGTAAATCGACCCCGTATGCTGCACAGGTTGCTGCCGAAGACGCAGGTAAAAAAGCTGCTGAACACGGCATGAAAACCCTTGAAGTTCAGGTTAAAGGCCCGGGTTCGGGACGTGAATCTGCTCTTCGTGCGCTTCAGGCGGTTGGTTTCACCATTACGTCGATCAAAGACGTAACGCCGATCCCGCATAACGGTTGCCGTCCGCGTAAACGTCGTCGCGTCTAATCGCGCCGATCTGCGGACGACCCCGCGTTTGGGCCCGGGCGACCGGGCCTCTTCGCGTTTCTCGCGGGGGCCAATTTTGTGCCCCCCTTACCATAGGCTCCAGTTGCGAAGGTGGGTCTCGTGATTCAAAAGAACTGGCAGGAACTGATTAAGCCGACCAAGCTTGATGTTACTCCGGGTACGGATGCCAGCCGCATCGGTACGATCGTGGCGGAACCGCTGGAGCGCGGTTTTGGTCAGACTCTGGGTAACGCGCTGCGTCGCATTCTGCTGTCGTCGCTCCAGGGTTCGGCGGTTACTGCGATCCAGATTGACGGTGTATTGCACGAATTTTCGTCGATCCCGGGTGTGCGTGAAGATGTCACCGACATCATCCTGAATATCAAGACCATGGGTGTGCGCATGCATGCCGAAGGTCCGAAGAAAATGGCGCTTAAAGCGACTGGTCCGGGTGCTGTCACCGCGGGTCAGATCGAAACCGGTGCCGACATCGAAATCCTTAACCCGGATCTCGAGCTGTGCCATCTTGATGATGGTGCGACGCTGAACATCGAATTTACCGTTGATAACGGTAAAGGCTATGTTGCTGCGACCTCGCATCGTTCGTCGGATGCGCCGATCGGTCTTATTCCGATCGATGCAATCTTCAGCCCGATCCGTAAAGTGGCCTACAAGGTGGAAAACACCCGTGTTGGTCAGGATACCGATTATGACAAGCTGTCGCTGACCGTTGAAACCAACGGCTCGGTCACCCCGGAAGATGCAATGGCACTTGCTGCCCGTATCCTTCAGGACCAGCTGTCGCTGTTCGTCAACTTCGACGAGCCGGAAGCGGTTGTCGAAGAGAAGAAAGAAGACGAACTGCCGTTCAACCGCAATCTGCTGCGCAAGGTCGACGAGCTCGAGCTCTCGGTCCGTTCGGCAAACTGCCTCAAGAACGACAACATCATCTATATCGGTGATCTGGTTCAGAAAACCGAAGCAGAAATGCTTCGTACGCCGAACTTCGGCCGTAAATCGCTGAACGAAATCAAGGATGTTCTGGCGCAGATGGGCCTGCATCTTGGTATGGAAGTCGGCGGTTGGCCGCCGGAAAACATCGAAGAACTTGCTCGTAAGTTCGAAGACCCGTTCTAAGACGGGGCTTCGGCCTTCGGGGCGGTGCTTTTTGACTGACGGGGCAGGCGTTCTGCCCCAACCAGAAACCCGGTTTTCGGAATTTCTGGCGGGCTGGTGCCCAAAACCGCACGTGCATGACCTGATTTAGTCAGGGTGGCGGCGCGGTATCACAATCGGTTTCGTGCGCGAAGCCAAGGCAATAAGGAGAGTTCCTATGCGTCACGGTATGCAAGGCCGTAAGCTTAATCGTACTTCGTCCCATCGTAAGGCGATGTTCTCTAACATGGCGGTTTCGCTGCTCACCCACGAGCAGATCAAAACCACTCTTCCGAAGGCCAAGGATCTTCGCCCGTATGTCGAAAAACTGATTACGCTGGGCAAGCGGGGCGACCTGCATGCACGCCGTCAGGCCATTTCGATCCTGCGTGACGAGAAAGTCGTTGCCAAGCTGTTCGGCGAAATTGCTGATCGCTACAAAGAGCGTTCGGGTGGTTACACCCGCGTTCTGAAGGCTGGCTTCCGTTATGGCGATGCTGCTCCGGTTGCTGTGATCGAACTCGTTGATCGCAACCCGGAAGCCAAAGGCGCGGAAGACCGTGCTCGCCTTGAAGCAGAGGGCGAAGGCGAAGAAGCGTCTGCTGAATAAGCAACGTTTCGGCCTTTAAGATAGAAACGGGCGGTGCCAATGGTGCCGCCCGTTTTCTTTTGGTTTTATCGCGGCAGCGAAATATTTCAAAATTCATCATATTTCCGCCAAGGTTGCGCGTAAATCCTGATCACCCTACTTTCTGTCGGGTATCCAGGGTTCTGACCCTGACCCTAACCAGACTGTTTTCCGCGCTGACCCGCTTTACGAAGAAAAGAGAGAGTTCGACGTGCAGGCACGATTGATTGCGACCGTCATGACCGGGATCATGATTGTATCGGGGGCCATGTTTGGCCAGATTGGCGTAGCATCCGCACAGGATCGGCGCCTGCCCGAAAGCCAGACCGAAATAAAGATGTCGCTGTCGCCGCTGGTGAAGCAAACCGCGCCGGCCGTTGTGAACATCTATACCAAAAAGGTCGTCACCACCCAGCAACGCAGCCCGTTTTTCAACGATCCGTTCTTTCGGCAGTTCTTTGGCGAACGGTTCGGCGGGGCGTTTGGCGCCCCGCGCCAGCGGGTTGAACGGTCGCTTGGTTCCGGGGTGATTGTATCGTCGGACGGCACAATCGTGACCAACCATCACGTGATTGATGGTGCCAGCGAGATCCGCGTTGTTCTGCATGACAATCGCGAATTCGATGCCGATCTGGTCGGTTCGGACGAACGCACCGATCTGGCCGTTCTGCGTCTGCGTGATGTGAAGGACGAATTGCCGGCCATCACGCTTGGCGATTCTGACGCGGTCGAGGTCGGCGACCTTGTCCTTGCCATCGGCAACCCGTTCGGGGTGGGACAGACCGTGACCAGCGGCATCGTTTCCGCACTGGCGCGTGCCGGTGTGACCGGGCAGGATTACCAATCCTTTATCCAGACCGATGCCGCGATCAATCCGGGGAACTCCGGCGGGGCGCTTGTTGATATTGATGGCAATCTGATCGGGGTGAATTCGGCAATCTTTACCAAATCGGGCGGGTCAAACGGCATCGGTTTTGCCGTGCCGGTCAATATGGTCAAGGTGGTGATGCGTGGCCTGATCAGTGGCGATCTGCGTCGCCCGTGGCTGGGGGCGGCAGGGCAGTCGGTAACCGCCGATCTGGCGGCGTCGCTTGATCTGGATCGCCCGCATGGTGTTCTGATCAACGAAGTCCGCGATGGCAGCCCGGCGGATCGTGGGGGCCTTAAACCCGGTGATGTGGTGGTTGCGGTGAATGGTCTTCCTGTCGATAACCCCAACGAGCTTAAATTCCGCATCGCAACACTGGAACTTGATCACAATGCCGAGCTTTCCGTGCTGCGCAAGGGGCAGGAAGTGATGCTCCGGATGCCGCTTGAAGTCGCACCCGAACTGCCTGCGCGTGATGAAACCGAGGTCGAAGGCCGCAATCCGTTCAGCGGATCAAAAATCGCCAATGTGAACCCCGCACTTGCCGATGAAATTGGCATTGATACGCTGAGCAACGGTGTCATCGTCCTTGCCGTGCAGCGCGACAGCCTTGCGCGCCGTGCCCGCATTCAACCCGGTGATTATATCGTCGAGGTCAATGGTGTGCCGATTGACACGGTGGCCCGCCTGAAGGACGTTATCAAAGCCGGTGAACGCGGGCGGGACTGGTCCATTGCGGTCAAACGCGATGGCAAGGTTCTGACGGCTGAATTCCAGCTTTGATTCTTGTCAGCCGATAGATAGACAGAACCGGGGATCATTCCCCGGTTCTGTCGTTTTTGTCGCTGACAATCGATAGCGGCAGATGGTCGATCTGGCTTTTCATGATGCCGATGATCTGGCCGTATCGGTTTTAAGAAACATCATAGCCAGACAGCTGAGTAAACCCAGCCCCACGGTCAGAAGCACTGCCCGGACGCCATATCCGTCGATCAGCAATCCGAACAGGAACGGGGCGGCGGCCTGCGCAAAGCGCGACGGTGCCATCAGAAATCCCTGCCGCAGGCCATAGCCAACCGGCCCGAACAGGGCAAGGGGCAAGGTCCCCTTGGCGATGGTCAGGATACCATTGCCCGCTCCATGCAGGCTTGTGAATATCATGCCGACGGGACCGGCAAAAACCAGCAGAAGCGATGCGCCAAGCGGATGGGCAAAGCCTGCTATCCGGGCGGAAATCAGTGGATGCATGCGTTGCAATACACCGAATTCCAGCAATCGTCCCGCGACCTGTGCCGGGCCGACGAGCGAGGCGGCGATAATCGCATCCGTCGTATCCATCCCCGAAATTTGCAACAATCGCGGCAAATGGGCAGCCATGGCGGTTGCGATAAACCAGCTTGCAGCGAAAACGAATGCCAGCAGGATCATCGGTAGGGTGAAATATCCCGGCTTTGCTGCGGGGGCTGTTTTGAATTTAACATTGTCGGTGTTGTCAGCAGGGGCCTTGGCCGGTGCCATATGCTGGCCGTTTCCGGCCGGGATGATCCGGCGGTTTAACGGCAACCCGACAAGCAAATGCATCGCTGCCCAGAAAAAGCAGGCGGCACGCCAGCCATATTCGATTTCAAGCCCGGCCGATATCGGCCAGCAGATCGTGCTGGCGAATCCGGCAATCAATGTGATGCCGGTAATCGGCCCGCGTGCACCGCGCCCAAAGATCCCGGCAAGTGTTGCAAAGGCCGCCTCGTAAAGTCCCATCGCCATACCGGCCCCGATGATGAGCCACGCCATGCACATGGCGATCATACCGTTCGACAGGCCAAGCAAACCAAGGCCAAGCGCGAAGACAAGGCTTGAAACCGTCAGGATATTGCGCCCGCCAAACCGGTCGATCCGCGCACCTGCCATCGGGCCCAGAAGGGCCGCAACCACAAGTGCCAGCGAAAAGGCACCAAACGCCCAGCCGGTCGGAATGGCGAATTCCTCTGCCATTGGGGCGGACAGAATGGCCGGCAGATAAAGTGTCGATCCGAACCCCAGTGTTTGTGCGCTGCCAAGTGCGATAATGATCGGCATTTTTTTGGGGGCTTTGGTCATGATTTGATGCCTCGATCATCGAGGTATGATGGCCTGAAAAAAGGACTACTCACAGCATGCCTTTCCCTGTTGCGGGGAAACCGGTGCGATGCCGGTCTGGATCGCATCCCGGCTGGCAAGGATATGCCGGGTCACATCCATCCATGCCTCGGTCGCGACCCGGAATGCATCGCGCCCCTTGTCGGTCAGATCGTAAACCTTGCGCTGGCGGCCCTGAACGACTTCGGGGTGCGATGTCAGGTATCCACCGGCCTCGAATTCGTTCAGAACCGGATAGACGGTTCCTTCGGAAGGGGAACAGCAGCCATTGGTGGTTTTTTCGACGGCCTGAACGACCTCGTAGCCGTGCATCGGCTTGCGATGCAAAACGCACAGCACGAAAAACTTCGACAAGGACATTTTGATTGTGCCCTGCCAATAGGAACGGTCAGTATAATCGGCAATCTGTTTCACGTCGGTGTTTCCGGCTGGTTTGACGGCGCGAACCGTATACCTCGATGGTCGAGGTGTCAATATTCTTGCCTTATCGCTATAAACCGGTCGATGTTCGTGATAAGTTCCGCGCAAAACCGGTCGCAAGATAACAATAGGAACATCTGCCCGATATGGCGTCACTGTTTGAAAGTCAGGCATCCCGGCCCTTGGCCGACAGGCTGCGTCCGGCCAAGCTGGATGAGGTTGTCGGACAGGGGCATCTGTTCGGGGATGAGGGACCGATTACGCGCATGATCAATACCGGGCGTGTGCCATCGGTCATTCTTTGGGGGCCGCCGGGCTGCGGTAAAACGACGCTGGCGCGCCTGATGGCCGATGTTGCCGATATGGCGTTCGAGCCCTTGTCGGCGATCTTTTCCGGGGTTGCGGACCTTCGCAAGGTGTTTGACCGGGCACGCGGGCGGCGGGCAACCGGGGCATCGACCCTTTTGTTCATTGATGAAATCCACCGTTTCAACAAGGCACAACAGGACAGCTTCCTGCCGTTTGTTGAAGACGGCACCATTACCCTGATCGGGGCGACAACCGAAAACCCCTCGTTCGAGCTGAACGCGGCGTTGCTGTCGCGCTGTCAGGTGCTGGTGCTTAAACGCCTCGATGATCAGGGGCTTGAAGAGCTTCTGGTGCGCGCGGAAAAGGAAATGGGGTTCGAGCTGCCCCTGTCGCCCGAAGCACGGGTGACGTTGCGCGCCATGGCCGATGGGGATGGCCGTTATTTGCTGAACCTTGCCGAAGAACTGTTTTTGCTGCCGCCCAGTGACGATGGACCGCTTGGCGTTGCCGAACTGTCGCGCACGGTGCAAAAGCGCATGCCGCTTTATGACAAGGGCGATGACAGTCATTACAATCTGATCAGTGCGCTGCATAAATCGGTGCGCGGGTCGGACCCGGATGCGGCCCTGTATTGGTTTAATCGGATGCTGGCCGGGGGCGAGGACCCGAAATTCGTCGCGCGCCGCATCACCCGCATGGCGGTCGAGGATATCGGACTTGCCGATCCGCAGGCGCAGCAGATTTGTGTTGGCGCGTGGGAGGCGTATGAACGCCTTGGCAGTCCCGAAGGCGAACTGGCGCTGGCGCAGGCGGTGATCTATCTGGCGCTGGCGCCCAAATCAAATGCCGGTTATGCCGCCTATAAACGATCATTAAAGGTCGCACGTGATACCGGGTCGCTGATGCCGCCGGCCCATATCCTCAATGCGCCGACCAAGCTGATGAAGGATATCGGCTATGGCAGTGGCTATGCCTATGACCATGATCAGGAAGATGGATTTTCCGGGCAGAATTATTTTCCCGATGGCATGCGCCGCCAGAATTTTTACGAACCGGTCGAACGCGGTTTTGAACGTGATTTGAAAAAGCGGGTCGACTATTTCGATAAATTACGCCGGGAACGTCAAAAGCAGCGCGGCGAAGACTAACCGGCAGGTGTGTTGTTCTCTTTTGGTCAACAATCTGGTGAAAAGACATCGGATAATCATCGTCATGGAAACTGTTAAAGTCGGGGTAACAGAAACAAACCCGGACTTGGAGAATTCACATGACTTCGATCCTGCATATCAATGCCTCGGTTAACGGCGAAAATTCCAATTCGCGTCAGATCGCATCAAAGCTGATCGAACGTATTGTTGCCGCAACTCCGGCTGCCAATGTTGTTGAACGTGACCTGAATGACAAATCGATCCCGGCCCTGACCGGCGAGATTGTCGGCGCGTTCTATACCCCGGCTGAAAACCGTACCGAGGCACAGAAAGACGTGATCGCCGTTTCCGACAAACTGGTTGCCGAGCTTCAGGCATCCGACGTCGTTGTGATCGGTGCACCGATGTATAACTTCTCGGTCCCGTCGACGCTTAAGGCCTGGGTTGACCTGATCGCCCGTGTCGGTGTGACCTTCAACTACACTGAAAATGGTCCGAAAGGCCTGCTTGAAGGCAAGAAAGCCTATATCGTTGTTGCCACCGGCGGTGTTCCGGTCAACAGCCCGGCCGATTTCGCGACCCCGTATCTGAAACAGGTTCTTGGTTTCGTCGGTATTTCCGATATTGACGTTATCGATGCATCCGGTTTCGCGGTAAACGCCGAAGAAGCCATGGAACGTGCGATTGCCAATGTGGCTGCTGCACCGCTTCCGACGGCGGCATAACGCTTACCCCTGTTGCATTGCCCGCGGGAAATCGATCATCGCAATCCATCCCCCCCCGTTGCGGTCCATTGGTTTCCCAAAAATGCCCGAACGAGCATCTCGTTTGGGCATTTTCGTATTTGTTAACTTGACGAATTACAGGAATTAACCGGTATTTAGGGAGTCTTGCGTTACAGCAGGGCACGCAAAACGGGAACGGGGAATTTTTGTGAAACGCGTAGCGATTGTACTGGCATGGCTTCTGTTTGTCGGCGGACTGACATTTGCCGTAATCCGTTTCAGCGGATTGCTCGACAGTATGCTGATGGCAGATGAGCCGGCAGACATCAGTCTGGGACCGGATATCGACCTGCCGCAATCACCGACCTATTTCCTGGTCTGCCCGCCGGATGCCTGCCCATCGACCGATCGCAACGTGCCAAGCCCGGTATTCGATGCATCGCCCGATACCGTCGCAACCGCCTTGCAGGCAACCGCGGGCGCACAAGGCATGAAACTTGTCGAGGGGAATGGATTGGCGCTTGAATTGCGCTTCCTTGCCCGGACGCCTGTTTTCCGTTTTCCCGACTGGGTTGATGTCAAGGTCATTCCCGGTGAAAATGGCGGCAGCCGCGTTTTTGCCTATTCCCGATCCGTCTATGGCAGTGACGATTTCGGCCAGAACGAAAAACGCCTGAAATCATGGATGGCGGCAACCGTCGCCCTGATTGGCCGGCAGGCCGCGCCGCAGAACTGATTGTTCGTTTGCGACGGGGTTTGGTTGGTGTAACGGAATGCGACCCGCCCATGATGTTTTCACACGTGACTTTTCAGAACTGAAAGACTAGGTTCCGCGCCATGCAATTTTCACCGTTGTTTATCGCATCCATCGCATTGGGCGGGGCTATCGGGGCGGTTGCCCGATATGGTGTTTCGGCCCTGATGGGCGCGACACTTGGTCATGGATTTCCATGGGGGACTTTGACGGTCAATATCGTCGGCTCCTTCCTGATGGGACTTCTGATCGAGCTTTCGGCGGTCAAGCTGTCGCTCAGTCCTGAAATGCGGGCCTTCCTTGTGACCGGCTTTCTGGGGGCGTTTACAACGTTTTCGACTTTTTCGCTCGATGTCGCGACCTTATATGAACGCGGTAATATCGGCCTTTCGGGCCTTTATGTCGCGGTTTCGGTCTGCGTTGGCATCGCAGCATTGTTCGGCGCAATCGCGCTGGTAAGGGGAGTTCTGCAATGAGTGGCGTCACTCTGCGCAAGGTTAAGAATGACGAAGCCGAAATGCGGCTGGATCGCTGGTTCAAACGGAACTGCCCGGAATTTACCTTTGGGCAGGTTCAGAAGTTCCTGCGGGGTGGTCAGATCCGTGTTGATGGCAAACGTGCCAAGGCCGGTCAGCGCCTTGAGCCTGGTCAGGAAGTCCGTGTTCCCCCCGCGCCGGTCATGTCGGGCGGCGGTATGGGGCCATGGGCGGAGGGCAATTACGATGCGGCCAATGCGGCCCAGCATGTAAAATCCGGCCCGGCCAAATCGAACGCGACCGAGGAAGAACTTCAGGCGCTGCGCGATTCCGTCATTTTCTATGACGAGGTGGTTCTGGCGATCAACAAGCCCGCCGGTCTGGCGGTGCAGGGCGGGACCAATACCGACCTTCATGTTGATGGCATGCTTGATGCGTTAAAGCTTGATAGCAAGGAACGCCCGAAACTGGTGCATCGTCTTGATAAGGACACCAGCGGCGTGCTGTTGCTTGCACGTTCGGCATCGGCGGCCAATGCCCTGACCAAGGCATTCAAGGACAAGACCACGCGGAAATTGTACTGGGCGATTGTATCGGGTGCGCCCGATGAACGCGAAGGTCTGATTGATGCCCCGCTTGCCAAACATGGCGGCAAGGGCGGTGAAAAGATGGTCATCGACGAAAAAGAAGGCAAATCCGCCCAGACGATCTATCGTCAGTTGGCCCGTGCCGGTCGTCGTGCGGCGTGGCTTGCCCTGTCGCCGCTGACCGGTCGTACCCACCAGCTGCGCGCGCATTGTCAGGCGATGGAATGCCCGATCCTTGGCGATGGGAAATATGGCGGGGCCAAAGCATTCATGGATGGTCTGTCAAACCAGATGCATCTGCATGCGCGCGCGATTGACTTTCCCCATCCGGTGACCGGCCATCGCGTCGTGATCGAAGCCCCGGTGCCCGAACATTTCAGTGCAACCATCAAAGCGCTGAACTTTGATCCGAAAACGCCGACCAAATTCCTGACGCCGGAAATCCACCGGGAAAAGGAAATCAAACCGAAACCCAAGGCAAAGCCGTCCCGGTTGCGTAAAAGATAACGGATGCGGTCAGTGTCCGAAACGCGAAAAGCCGACGCAGTGCGTCGGCTTTTTCGTCCCTGTCAACGGCGTTGATGACAATCGATCTTTAAGGGCGCGCGACCATTTTGTCGAAGCGGTTGATAAACGCATCATGAACCCGGCGCAGATGTTGGGCGTGGACCGTATTTCCCGTACGTTCGCACATTTCCGCCTGGCTTTTGATCATAATAGCAATCCGTTTGCGCCCCCGTGGGGTGTGCACCATGCTTTCGCCTTCCTCAAGGGCGGTCAGAAGGGGGATGTGTTCACACTCGGCAATCGCGAGGATTTCCTCCTCGCTCAGATCGCTGAAATCGATGCAGTCCCGAAGTGTGAGCATGTTCAGCCTCCGCAGTTTGCGTGCTAACAGGATCATCCTAATCCTACCTTGGGGTGTTCGGAAGTGTGTTTAAATTTACCATTGGTTTCCATTGCTTGCCGCAGAGCAAAAAATGCGTCGACTTTGCATGGGCTAGAGACTCGATCTTTGGCGGACTTTGGAATAATCTCCGCCGCGATATGAACAGAACTGGATGACTTTTGATGGCGAACGATCCGCTCAGGCTTGTGGTTTTTGATTGTGACGGTACGCTGGTTGATAGCCAGCATGCGATTGCGCATTGCATGGATCATGCCTTTGCCGCACATGACCTTGATTGCCCCGGCCTTGAAAAGACACGTACCATCATCGGTCTGAGCCTGCCTGAAGCGATCCGCAAGCTTGCAGCACCGGGCATGATCGATGACGCAATTATTGAAGGCGTCACCGCGGCCTATAAGGCGGCATTCTTTGAATTGCGCCAGACCCCGGATTTTTACGAGCCGCTTTTCCCCGGTGTGCGCGAAATGCTGGCCGCACTGGATACGCGCAACTGGCTTTTGGGGGTTGCGACGGGCAAGGCGCGCCGCGGACTTGATGCCGTGCTGGCGCGCAACGCACTTGAAGGCCGGTTCGTTACCCTTCAGACATGCGACAATCATCCGTCCAAACCCCACCCGTCGATGTTGCATGCCGCCATGGATGAAACCGGCGTGGATGCGCCCAATGCGGTGATCATTGGCGATACCGCCTATGATATCGAAATGGGCCGGGCGGCGGGGATGCTGTCGATTGGTGTCAGTTGGGGGTATCACGATATTGAAACGCTGAACAAGGCCGGGGCGCATGCCGTGATTGATCATTTCGATCAACTGCCCGGATTGCTGGAAACCATGTGGGGAACTGGCCGCGATGCTGCCTGAAGCCGATCACAAAGATGACGATCTGAAACCGATCCGGGTGGAAATCACCGTTCCGGTCGAACCGGAATACGCGTTCGAGGCATTCACCAATGGCTTTGGCAATTGGTGGCCGACCGACAGCCATTCGCTGGCGCGTGAAAACTGCAAATCGGTCGAAATCAATCCGGGCCTTGGCGGCAGGATTGTCGAGCATGCCAAAGGCCGCGATCCGGTGGTCTGGGGCACTGTCGATATCTGGCAGGTGGGCGAGCATATTGCCTTTACCTGGCATCCCGGTTGGGAAGAGGGGGCCTATACCCGCATCAGTGTCACGTTCGAACAGAATGCCTTTGGCCGCTGTGTGATCCGGCTCAAGCATTGGGACTGGAAAAATCTGGGCGAAATCGCCCCGATGGTCCGCGACGGCTATGAAAGCGGCTGGAAATATGTTTTCGAACAGTGCTTTGCCAATTACCTGACGGCCAAGCGCCACTGACTGCTTTTAAAGCAGGCCATATTCCATCAGGTCACGGCGCAGTCGGATCGGGTCACGGAACCAGTGGGTGGCAAAGCCCATTTCGCGCGCCTGCTGAATGTTCTTTTCGCTGTCATCGATAAACAGGGTTTCGCGCGGATCAAGCTTGAACCGCGCGGCGGTCAGATCGAAAATCTGCGGGTCGGGCTTGGCCAGTTTTTCCTGACCCGATACCAGAATGCCTTCGAAATGGCTTAGGAAACCGAACCGTTCAATCGCATGCGGCCAGGTATCCGCCGACCAGTTGGTCAGCGCAAACAAACGCACATTGCCGCGTGATTTCAGTTCTTCAAGAATATGAACGGTGCGGTCAATCGACCCCTTCATCATTTCCGGCCAGCGGTCCATCCATGCCGCGATCTGGTCGCTATATTCCGGATAGCGATGCTGAAGATCGGGGATCGATTTGGCAAAGCGAAGCGCACCCTTGTCATGCAGGAAATTCCAGTGCGGATGACAGATTTCTGTCAGGAAACGTTCCATTTCGGCATCATCTTTGAAAATCTTGCGATACAGATGCCGTGGATCCCAATCGACCAGAACGCCGCCCAGATCAAAAAGAACCGTTTCGATAGTACGCATGATTTCCTCGGATGATTGGGAACGGGATCGACGTTTGGCTGTTAAAGCAGGCAACAGCAGACAGGGCAAGGGGACATTTGCATGACAATTGCCAGGATGGCGGTACAAAGGGTTGATCTGTAACGGGTTTGAGTGCGTACTCTTTGGGGTGACAGGGATTTATGACGCGCGCGTGATTTGCAAATTCTTCGCTTCTTGCGAAATGATGACGCGAAGAGCATCATATCAAATACAACCTGATAAAACGCCTGATCGTAACAAGACAGAGGAGGCTTGAATATGTGCACGCTTGACGGATGTGGCGTAAACGACCATCTCGGCCCGCCGCCGAAGGCCACGGATGAAGATCGCCGTCTGTTCCTTAAAGGCGCGGTTGCCTTGCCGCTTGCGGTTATTCTGGCCGATCCGATTTTGGCCCATGCCGCCGGATCGACATTGTCCCCCGTGACCATCACCACGCCGGGCGGGGAAAAAATGACCGCCGAAATCGCCATGCCGGCAACCCTTCCGGCCCCGACCGTCATTCTGATCCATGAATGGTGGGGGCTGAATGATCAGATCCGCGCGGTTGCGGCAGAATATGCCAAGCAGGGCTATATCGCGCTTGCGGTTGATCTGTATGGTAAGCCGCCCGCAACCTCGGCCGACGGGGCAAAGGCGCTGATGTCGGCGGTCAATCCGGCGATTGCCACCGAAAAATTGCAGGAATCCGTCAAATTCCTTAAAAATCACAAGGATTCAACCGGCAAGGTGGGAACGGTTGGCTGGTGCTTTGGTGGTGGCTGGTCGCTCAATACCGCGCTTGCCGTCGATGTCGATGCGGTTGTTGTCTATTACGGCAATGTCAAAAAGACCGCCGAGCAGGTTTCAACCCTGAACGCGCCGCTGATGGGGCATTTCGGCACCCTTGATAAAAGCATCAACAAATCGATGGTCAACGGGTTCGAGGAATCCCTCAAGGAAGCCGGGAAAGCCGACTATCAGATTTTCTGGTACGAAGCCGATCACGCCTTTGCCAATCCGACCGGCGGCCGTTATGACGCCGAGGATGCCAAACTGGCGTGGGAACGCACGATGGGTTTCTTTGACGCCCATCTGTCCTAAGGCTTTATCGCAATCGCCAGAACATCAAAAGGCCGGGGTTTTCCCGGCCTTTTGCGTGCCCAAGCGGTGCGACGACGCTCTTAATTGGTCGGATTTCCGCGATTGGCCCATTTGGTGGACCGGCGTTCGATGATGTTAAACAGCTCGTACATCGCAATCCCCATCACCGCGATCACCAGCAACCCGGCAAACACCAGCGGCATGTTGAATTTAGACGATGCCGACAACATCAGATAGCCAACACCAAGGTTTGATGCGACGGTTTCGGAAATCACCGAACCGACAAAGGCCAGCGTGATCGCAACCTTGAGCGATGCAAAGAAATACGGCATGGCGCGAGGGAAGCCGACCTTGACCAGAATATCGCGCCGGGTCGCGCCAAGGGACCGCAACACATCGCGCAATTCCGGTTCAAGCGTTGCCAGCCCGGTTGCCACATTGACGACAATCGGGAAAAACGAAATCAGGAATGCGGTGATGATCGCGGGCACCGTACCGATGCCAAACCACATGACAAGGACCGGAACCAGTGCCACCTTTGGCACCGAATTGAACCCGACCAGAAGCGGGTTGGCCGCGTCATAAACCGCCTTGCTGGACCCGACAAGCGCGCCCAGAACCACACCAAACACTACCGCAATGGCAAAGCCCGCCAGGGTCGTATAAAGCGTATGAACCGCATGCATCCAGATCGCACCGCGGAAATCCCAGCCGACCATGATGCTTTCCGACGGGGTCGGCAGGATATAGACCGGAATATTGAAAATCCGGACAATCAGTTCCCAGATCACGAAAAGCCCGATTGCACTGATCCAGGGGGTGGCTTTGGACAGGTCTTTTTTCTTGGCCATGATGCTTTCAACCTTCCCTTATGCCGCGCGCACGTCACGGATGTGACTGCGCAATTCGTGGACCAGATCGGTGAAGGGCTGCGTGAATGTCGTTTCCTGATCGCGCGGACGGGGCAG
Organism: Thalassospira sp. MIT1004; assembly: GCF_001858545.1. Lineage (NCBI taxonomy): Bacteria > Pseudomonadati > Pseudomonadota > Alphaproteobacteria > Rhodospirillales > Thalassospiraceae > Thalassospira > Thalassospira sp. MIT1004. Next base: position 230,512 of record NZ_MCAO01000042.1, read on the forward strand.
GGTGTTTTCACGCTGGACCAAAATCGTACCCGGGCGCTTGGACATCACATAAATCGTATCGGCGAGATAGGCTGCTTCGCGCAGATCATGGGTCACCAGGATCACGGTGAAAGGCCGCACCATCCAAAGATTTTGCAGGATGTCCCAAAGCTCTTCGCGGGTGAAGGCATCAAGGGCACCGAACGGCTCGTCGAGCATCAGAAGATCGGGTTCATGGATCAATGACCGGCAGAGCGACGCGCGTTGCTGCATCCCGCCTGACAATTCCCACGGGTATTTGTCTTCGTGCCCGGCAAGCCCGACACTGGCGAGAAGCTTTCGCGCGCGGTCTTCATATTCGGCACGGTGCTTGCGCAGGCGGTTGCGATGCGGCTTGACGATTTCCATCGGCAGCAGGACGTTATCAAGGGTCGTTCGCCACGGCAGAAGGGTCGGGTTCTGAAACGCCATGCCGACGATCTTAAGCGGCCCGGAAACTTCCTTGTTATCGACGATAACCGTGCCTTCGCTGGGCGGCATCAGCCCCGATACCAGTTTCAGCAGCGATGACTTGCCACATCCCGAAGGTCCGACAACAGCAATGAATTCGCCCTTGTTGATCTTCATGTTTGTTGTTTCCAATGCCAGATCGTCACCTTCGCTGTAACGAAGCCGGACATTGTCGAGTTCGACAAAGCTTTTCGACACGGCAGTCATCCCCCTGCGTATCCTGATGATTTATTATGTATCGGGGCCGGTTTGCCCGGCCCCGTTTGCGTGGTCTGGCGTGCCAGTTATTTCAGCATCCGGTCTTTATCGCCGGGCATGAAAATGTCGGTGAAGATGTCCGCAACGGTTGGCTTGTTTTCAATGCCAAATGCCAGGCTGACCTGGTCAATCGCCTTGTTCATGCGGTCGGTCTTGATCTGGCCCATGCCTTCTTTAAGCGTTACCTCGGTGACGACATTGTCATCAATCGTCATCTGAAGGCGCTGCAATTCAAGGGCCGGGTCAATCAGCGGATCGGTATCCTTAAGGGCCGCAATGGCTTCTTCGGGGTTGGCAATCGCATCACGCCATCCCTTTACGACCGCACGCAGGAATGCACGCAGTTCTTCCGGATGGTTTTCCATCATGTCGGGTGATGCAATCATCGCATTGCCATAGAAATCCATGCCGTAATCGAAATATTTGAAAACGGTCAGATCGTCCTTGGAAATGCCCTGTGCCTGAAGGTTCAGGATTGATGTGAAATAGTGACCGGTGATCGCATCAACGTCACCACGCACCAGCATCGGTTCGCGCAGCGGCGGGTCCATGCTTTCCCATTTGACATCGTCAAGCTTAAGCCCGGTTGCCTGTGCAAAGGCCGGGAACAGTTTGCGCGAAGCATCGAAAACCGGCGCGCCCAGCGTCTTGCCAATCAGGTCTTCGGGCTTGGTGATGCCGCTTTTTTTCAGCATGAACAACGAAAACGGCGGGCGGTCATAAACCATGAAGACCGACTTCATCGCGCGATCCGGGTTCGATGCATTGAATTCCAGCATCGAGTTGATATCGGCAAAGCCGACATCATAGGCGCCGCTGGCAACGCGTGTGATCGAACCGACCGATCCGTTGCCCGAATCAATCGTTACATCAAGGCCCTCGTCGGCGAAATAGCCCTTTTTCTTGGCCAGCACATAGGGGGCTGCCGGGCCTTCGAATTTCCAGTCGAGTGTAAATTTGATCGCCATCTGGGCCATGGCGGATTGCGCACCAAGTGCAACGGCAATGCCGACGGTCGCGCCAAGTAGCCGCGCTTTAAGTCTCACCATTAATGAAGCCTCCTGTTTCGGGTCTTTTTGACGACCCATTGACCGAATGATACCCCTGATCGCACAGCAATGCCTGTGCCAAATCCCTTTTTTGTCGGTTTTCCTGATATGAAGGGACTGTTACGGGCAGAGTACGGTTGTTTAATAAATGGTCAATGGGGTAAATTGATCAAAAATTATACATAAATTCTTGATAATCGCCTTTGAACATGGCGGTCCAATCAAATCGCTTGCACATGGAAACGGATTTGGGCATATCGCCATTATGCTTACAAAATCGATCAAACGTTTTTACAAAAAAGCCGAAGCCGTGCGCGACGAAGATGCGCAGGGCTGGCGTATCCATCTGGACGGAAGGCCGGTAAAATCGCCGTCCAAGGCCGAATTCGTGTTGCCGGCGGAACAGCTGGCGCATGAAATTGCGGCCGAATGGGATGCGCAGGGGGAAAAGGTTCTGCCGACCACGATGCCGATCATGCAACTGGCCGCAACCGCGATTGACCGCGTGCGCCCGCACCGGTTTGGCGTGATTGCGGAACTGACCGGATTTGGCCGGTCTGACCTGTTATGCTATCGCGCATCCTTCCCCGATGACCTTGTCCGCCAGCAGGCCGAAGCATGGCAGCCGTTGCTTGACTGGGCGCATCATGAACTGGGTGTGTCGCTTAAAGTGACCGAAGGTGTCATGCCGATCTCGCAGGAAGACGAAGCTCTTCTGCGTATTCAGGACGAGATCGAGGCGCTTGATGATTACTACCTGACAGCCCTTCACACCCTGACAACGGTGTCGGGATCGGTGATCATCGGGCTTGCGATCCTGCGCGACCGGATCAGTGCCGAGCAGGCGTTTGAGGTTTCCCAGCTTGATGAAAGCTATTCCATCGAGCATTGGGGTGCTGATGCCGAGGCGGTTGCACGCCGCGAACGTCATCGCGCGGAACTGCTGGCCGCGGGGCGGTATCTTGATCTTATCGGTCGGCAATAGGCATTTGCCGACCTGATCTGGCGTGATGCGATCCCGTCAGTTCATCCATTTCGCGATCATTCTGTGCTGTACGGCGGCCTGTGCCGCCATCCGGTAATAGGACAGCAATTCGCGCATTGGCGATGACATCCGGTCAAAACCGGAAATGAACGCGACAATAATCCCGACCGATGTTTCGCCCCTGATCGCAAGATAGCCGCCGACAATCAGCACCGAAAGCGGGGCAAGCGCATTAAGCAGATTGATCAGGGTTTTCATTCCGAACTTGAGGATGAAAAACCACATGCGGTTGTTATAAAGGTAACTGATGCCGCGATGGATCGGGTCCAGAAGTTCCTTGTGATCGTCATCTTCGCCGGGGTGGAGTTCGCTTAGTTCGTCGCTGACTTCGCGCATTTTTTCCACGCGCTTTTCAATCAGCCGGTTGATCTGTTTTTGAATGACCGGTACCAGCGCGATTTGCGGGATCAGGGCAAGAATGCCGATCAGCCCGATGATCGGCTCGACACTGACCATATAGCCGATCCCGAAAATCAGCATCCCCGCATTCACGACCGGCTGCGACAATCCATCGCCCACAAACCCGCCCAGTTTTTCGATTTCCGATCCGATGATTGATACCGCCCGGCCGTTTTCGCCTTCGCCATTGCCGGTGCGGTCTTCGGCGTAAAGGCGGCTGAGATGGTGGCGGTTGTGGCGGATCGCACTTTCACTGAGCCAGCCTTCATACATCCGAAGCATGAATTTGGCCGCCGAATGCACCACAACAACCGCTAGATAGATCAACGCCAGCACGGTCAGAAGCGACATATCCTGTTTGCTGATCGCATCATCGACAAGGCGGCGTTGCAGTTCCAGCGGCACAATGCCAAGGACGGCAACCGATATGGCAATCAGGCAGACAACGATCTGGTGCCGGCCGCTCATAAGCCAGATATAACGCCATAAGGATTGCGCAGGGCGATCATCGCCGGTGGATTTCGGCTCGTGCGGGCGGATGCGAAACAGCTTCATGAAATGACCGTTCTGATGGATATCATAAGGCCTTAACGCGCCAGAAGCCGTTTGGTGCCCGGCTTGTTCTGAATATTGGTATTTGCCGACCTGCTTCTAGACTTTAGTCCAGCCCGTCCTTACATATCGCAATGACGTTAGGGAAATCAGGTGTTTGCACACCATTTTGTTCTTGCACCAGACTGTGAAAAATAATTGGCATTCCAGTACCGAATAATGCTATTTCAATTCATCATTCAGATTGCATCACCGGCATGACCATCGTCATGAATGCATTCCGGGCGGCCCAAAATAAGGATCACGCAATATGCAGGATATTATCGCCAAGCTCGAAGTCAAACGCGCAGAGGCGGCCATGGGCGGCGGTCAGCGCCGCATCGACAATCAGCATGCCAAGGGCAAGCTGACCGCGCGCGAACGGCTTGATGTTCTTCTTGACGAGGGCTCGTTCGAAGAATGGGACATGTTTGTCGAACATGATTGCGTTGATTTCGGCATGCCCGAAAACCGCATTCCCGGCGATGGCGTGGTCACCGGGCATGGCACGATCAATGGTCGGTTGGTGTTCGTCTTTTCGCAGGATTTCACCGTATTTGGCGGTGCGCTTTCGGGTGCCCATGCGCGCAAGATCTGCAAGATCATGGATCAGGCGATGAAAGTCGGCGCGCCCGTGATCGGGCTTAACGATTCCGGCGGGGCGCGTATTCAGGAAGGTGTCGAAAGCCTTGCGGGTTATGCCGATGTGTTCCAGCGCAATGTCGAGGCATCCGGCGTTATCCCGCAAATTTCCCTGATCATGGGGCCATGTGCGGGCGGGGCGGTCTATAGCCCGGCCATGACCGACTTCATTTTCATGGTCAAGGACAGTTCCTATATGTTCGTGACCGGCCCCGATGTGGTCAAAACCGTCACGCACGAGGAAGTCACCCACGAGGAACTCGGCGGGGCGATGACCCATACCAGCATTTCCGGGGTGGCCGATCTGGCGTTTGAAAACGATGTTGATCTGTTGTTGCAGACCCGTCGTTTCATGGATTTCCTGCCGCTATCCAATAAGGAAAAACCGCCCGCCCGCCTGTGCGAAGACCCGATCATGCGCGATGATTTCTCGCTTGATACGCTGGTGCCTGAAAATCCCAACATGCCCTATGACATGAAGGAACTGATTACAAAGGTCGTCGATGAAGGCGACTTTTATGAAATTCAGCCCGATCACGCCAAAAACATCATCATCGGCATGGCGCGCATGGATGGCCGCACGGTTGGTATCGTTGCCAATCAGCCAATGGTTCTGGCGGGATGTCTTGATATCGCCAGTTCGAAAAAGGCCGCGCGGTTTGTGCGGTTCTGCGATGCCTATAACATTCCGATTGTCACCTTTGTCGATGTTCCGGGCTTCATGCCGGGCACCGCACAGGAATATGGCGGGATCATCAAACACGGTGCCAAACTGCTTTATGCCTATGCCGAGGCGACGGTGCCAAAGGTCACCGTCATCACGCGCAAGGCTTATGGCGGGGCCTATGACGTGATGGCGTCCAAGCATCTGCGCGGTGATGTCAACTATGCCTGGCCGACAGCCGAAATCGCGGTGATGGGGCCAAAGGGCGCGGTGGAAATCATTTTCCGGGCCGATATGAACGACCCCGAAAAGATCGAGGCCCGCACCGAAGAATACCGTGAAAAATTTGCAAACCCATTTGTCGCGGGGCGCAAGGGTTTCATTGACGATGTCATCATGCCGCATGGCACGCGCAGGCGCGTTTGCAAGTCGCTTGCGATGCTGCGCAACAAGGACATCAAGAACCCGGCCCGCAAACACGGCAATATTCCGCTTTAACGCCGCGACAATCCATTGGGGAGAGCACCTTTATGTTCAAGAAAATCCTGATTGCCAACCGCGGTGAAATTGCCTGCCGCGTGATCAAATCAGCCCGCAAAATGGGCATTGCCACGGTGGCGGTTTATTCCGACGCCGATAAAAATGCCCTGCATGTGCAGATGGCCGACGAGGCCGTGCATATCGGCCCGGCACAGAGCAACCAGTCCTATCTGGTGATTGATAAAATCATCGATGCCTGCAAATCGACCGGGGCAGAGGCCGTCCATCCCGGCTATGGCTTCCTTTCGGAAAATCAGGCATTCGCCAAGGCGCTTGATGTCGCCAAAATCGCCTTCATCGGCCCGCCGGTTGGCGCGATTGCCGCGATGGGCGATAAGATCACGTCCAAGAAAATCGCTGCGGAAGCCGGTGTTTCAACCGTGCCGGGCTATATGGGCGTGATCAAGGACACCGACGAGGCGATCAAAATCGCCAATGATGTCGGCTATCCGGTGATGTTAAAGGCATCTGCTGGTGGTGGTGGCAAGGGCATGCGCATTGCGCGCAATGACGCCGAATGCCGCGAAGGCTTCGAACGTGCCACGTCAGAAGCTGCAAGCTCGTTTGGTGATGATCGCGTCTTTATCGAAAAATTCGTCGAAGAGCCGCGCCATATCGAAATTCAGGTGCTGTGCGACAAGCACGGGCATGGCATTTACCTTGGCGAACGCGAATGTTCGATCCAGCGCCGCCATCAAAAGGTCGTCGAAGAAGCCCCGTCACCCTTTATTGATCCCGAAACCCGCAAGGCCATGGGCGAACAGGCCGTCGCACTGGCGCATGCGGTGAATTACTGCTCCGCCGGGACGGTGGAATTCATCGTCGACAAAGACAAGAACTTCTACTTCCTTGAAATGAACACAAGGCTTCAGGTCGAACATCCGGTGACCGAACTGGTGACGGGCGAGGACCTTGTGGAATGGATGATCCGCATCGCCAATGACGAAAAACTGACGCTCGCGCAGGATGACGTCAAGCTGACCGGCTGGGCGATGGAAACCCGCATTTATGCCGAGGATCCGTTCCGCGAATTCCTGCCTTCCACCGGGCGTCTGGTGCGGTATCAGCCGCCGGCTGAAAGTGCATCCGTGCGTGTTGATACCGGTGTGTTCGAAGGCGGCGAGATTTCGATGTATTACGACCCGATGGTCGCAAAACTGGTGACGTATGGCGAAACCCGCGATGATGCGATTGCGGAAATGCGGGCCGCCCTTGATGCCTATTACATCCGCGGCATTTCGCACAATATCCCGTTTGTTGCCGCCGTTATGGCCAATAAACGGTTCCAGTCGGGCAATATCACCACCAATTTCATCGCCGAAGAATATCCCGACGGCTTTTCTGCTGATGATCTGCCCAATGATGATCCGGCGATGCTGGTGGTTGTTGCCGGATACCTCAATCAGCGGGTGGCCGAACGCAATGCGCGCGTGACCGGACAGGTCAGCGATCATCCGTTGCAGGTTGCCGAAAGCTGGGTCGCGGTATCGGGTGATGATCACACCGCGTTCGATATCGAAATTGACGGTGTTAACAATGACTACATCGTCGCCATCGGGGATCGCAGCTATGGCGTGTCATCCGACTGGAAAATCGGCGATGCGATGTTTGTCGGCGACATCGACGGTGCGCCGGTCTGTGTGCAGATCGACGTCGAAGGTGTTGGCTATCGCCTGTCGGCCAATGGCATCCAGCGCAGCTTCAAGGTGATGCTGCCCCGTGTCGCCGAATTGCAAAAACTGATGCCGTTCAAGGCCCCGCCGGATATGTCAAACTTCCTGCTGTCCCCGATGCCGGGGCTGCTCGTCAAGGTATCGGTGACCGAAGGCCAGACCGTCCAGCCGGGCGAGGAACTTTGCATCCTTGAAGCGATGAAAATGGAAAACGTGCTCAAGGCCGAAAGCAAAGGCGTGGTCAAGAAAATCCACGCCGAGCAGGGCGCAAACCTGTCGGTCGATGCGATCATCATCGAGTTCGAGAAGGACGAATAATAGTTAGGTTTGCATAATATAATGTTTCCAGAAAAGGCGTAGCAACTTATGGTTGCTGCGCCCTTTTTTGTTTTGAGGATTGTATTATGACGAACGCGCTGCGTCTAAATAAAAGACTGTCTTTTTTGGAGCCCGCCTTCCTGCAACTGGAAAAAAATATTGAACAATACGTGGAAGCTTTTAATCGGGAGGAACTGCCATATTATTTCAATGAAAGAGCGACGGTTTCTCTTTTGCAGGGGGCGGCGTGGCAAGCTGATTTGCTCGCAATGGAAGAGTACGTTACGGTAAAGACCCATCGCACTGACCCAAAGGAAGAAGCTGCCGGGCGCTGTGACATTTACATTGCTGAAAAAGCAGGGCCAAAGGCAATTGAATTTGAGGTCAAGCAAAAGAAGATCAAATTCAGATATCACACAGGTTCTGTGAAAAAATGGCTCTTAAATGGCGATAATGACTCTAAGCGAAACAGTAATACAACAATTCAAGCCAGTCTAACTTTTGTAGTTCCAATGATAGCCCCAGATAAAACCAAAGAAGACCACACCTCGCTTGTTAATAGGATTGTCAAAGAAGCGCTAGAGACCGGGATTGATGGCCTTCATTTTTGTATGCCTTCTAATACATGGAATCATTTGGCGAAGGATGTTGGGCCGGGGTCTGATTATCGATGGCCTAGTTTGATTACCCTGATCAGGGTTTCAAAAGTTCGCGGAAAAGAACTTTCTGCGTCCAATATCAACCGTCTGCCACGGTCGATTTCAATACCCCTATAGACGCATCGTATTTGATGGCGGCAGATATATAAGCACTGGCAGGTTATGTCTCTGCCTTTGGTTTTCCGCTGATCCAGCTGGTGCTGTCTTGATGCATTCTGTGCAAATCAAATTTAAGGAATGGTGTTTGAGGTGCTGATGGATGACGGAAGCCCGCCCGCCAGACGCTTCGCTGCGGCAATGGCTTCTGCTCCGTGCAGGGTGAAGCTTTGCGTTAATCCTTCAAGGATCAGGTTAAGCTCTATCTCGTATCCCTGTCGCCCTGTGGCGATGGCGACTTTGGTGGCGACCTCGGTCTTGTGGCGTGCCAGCAAATCGCGCAGCACCTGATCGCCCGGTGATGCGGCAACGGCGGCGTGGAACAGGCAGCCGTGGCTTGCCTCTGTTTCCATCCAGACACCGACGCGATCAATGATTGCCGAGAGGGCTCTGTCGGGGGCTTCGGGCAGGTCGGTAAACAGCAAATCAATGTAGCGCTGATGGCGATGTTCAAGGGCCAGATGCACCATATCGGCCCGCGAAGGTGTGTATTTATAGAGCGTGCGCAGGCTGACATCGGCGGCTTCGCGCAGGTCGTCAACACTGGGTTCGGCAAAGCCGCCCTTGGCAAAGGCCCGCTCAAGACCGGCGGCGATTTTCAGTTTTGTATCCGTCATGTTGACAAATGTAGAACGTTCCCTTTACCTTGGCAAGTAGAGTAATCGTTCTACATGGAGTAACCAATGACCGATATCCCGACAAAAATGCATGGCGTCGTCCTGACCGGGCATGGCGGGCTTGATAAGCTCGAATGGCGCGAAGACCTGGAAACGCCAACCCCCGAAGCCGGGCAGGCCCTGATCAAGGTCGGTGCGTCTTCGGTCAACAATACCGATATCAATACGCGCATCGCCTGGTATTCAAAGGCCGTTCGCGGCGCCACAAGCGAGGGCAGCGATGCCGGTTTTGGCGAGGATGCCCTTGCCGATGCCACCTGGTCGGGCGGTACTTTGGCCTTTCCCCATATTCAGGGGGCTGATTGTTGCGGCACGATTGTCGCACTCGGGCAGGGTGTTGATCCCGCGCGCCTTGGGCAGCGTGTTCTGGTCCGTGCCCTGCAATCCGTTCCCAACGAGGACGGAACACACCGGGTCGAAACATTCGGCAGCGAAACGAACGGGGCCTTTGCGCAATATGCCGTGGTCGCGGATAAAAACGCGATTGCCATCAAATCGGACCTGTCGGACACCGATCTTGCATCCTTCCCATGCGCGTTTTCAACCGCCGAGGGGATTATCCAGCGCACAGGCCTTGGGGCGGAACGCGTCCTTGTAACCGGGGCATCCGGCGGTGTTGGTTCGGCGGCCATTCAGCTTGCCAAGCGGCGCGGGGCCTATGTCGTTGCGGTGTCAAGCGCGTCAAAGGCCAAGGCCCTGCGTGATCTTGGCGCGGATGAGGTTCTTGACCGTGCAGATGAATTGCCGCGCAACCGCTTTGATGTCGTGATCGATCTGGTCGGCGGGCCGCGCTGGCCCGAACTGCTTGAAACTCTTGTTTCGGGCGGTCGGTATGCCACGGCCGGGGCAATCGCCGGGCCGATTGTCGAACTTGATCTGCGCACGCTTTATCTTAGGGATTTAACACTTTATGGCTGCACCCATCAGGAAGATCGCGTTTTCACCGATCTGGTGAAATATATCGAAAAGGGTGAAATTCGTCCGCTGGTCGCGGAAGTTTACGACCTTCGCGATCTCGCCAAGGCACAGGAAGCATTCGTTGCGAAATCGCATATCGGCAAGATCGGTATTCTTGTCCGCTAGGGCTGGGGGGCCACCTAGAGATGGCCGGGAAACGCGCCGGGGGAACATTCCCCCGGCGTTTTTGTTCCATACCTGTTCGATTGGACGGGTTTGCAACCCCTTTCGAACAGTTATTGCGCATATTAAATACAGGAAACGGGGCTTTACGGGGATTTCCGGCTGACTTATGGTCGCGGATTGAGGCCGGGTGCTTTCTGCAAGGCCATCCAAGAACAAGAAACGAGGCGTGAATATGTATAAACTGATTGCTTTTGATGGCGACGATACGCTGTGGCATAACGAACCGCTGTTTCGTGATGCCCATATCCGCCTGCGCGAAATGCTTTCCCACTATGTCGATGCTGATACGGTCAATGATCGCCTCTATCAGGCGGAACTGGCCAACCTATCGATCTATGGATACGGCATCACGGGCTTTACCCTGTCGATGATCGAAACCGCGATTGAGCTTTCCGACAAGAAAATAAGTGCTGCCGACATTCATGAACTGGCCGAAATCGGCAAATCCATGCTGCGCGCGCCAACCCGTCTGATTGACGGGGCCGAAGAGGTGCTGCGCCATTATGTCAAACAGTCTGATCGCAAGATCGTCCTGATCACCAAGGGTGATCTGATTGCCCAGCAGCTTAAAATCGAGCGTTCCGGGCTTGAAAGCCTGTTTGCCGGTGTTGAAATCGTTTCGGAAAAAGATCCGCTGACCTATCGCAATATCTTTGGTCGCTATGGGGTTGAGCCGTCCGAAGCCGTGATGATCGGCAATTCGTTGAAGTCCGATATCCTGCCGGTGCTTGCGTGTGGCGGGTCGGCGATCCACATTCCCTATGAAATCACCTGGGTCCATGAAATGGTCGATCAGACCGAAATCGACAATGATCATTTCGTGACGGTCGAAAGCATTGCCGAGGTCCCGGAAAATATCGAAAAACTTGAACAGGACCTGCCAGCCTATGGCAGGGTCGGGAGTATGGAAAATGTCTGATTGCGCCGGTTCGGAAATGTCGACCGAGGCATCCCTTGCCAATGGCCCGGCGGCAAAGCTTGATCCGCAAATCAAGCTGGAACTTGAAGCCGCCGCCTTTCGCGGCCTTGTGCAGCATCTTCAGGACCGCAAGGATGTGCAGAATATCGATCTGATGAACCTTGCCGGTTTTTGCCGCAACTGCCTTGCCAAATGGTATCTGGCGGCAGCGCGTGAACGCGATGTGCCTATGGATTATGACGGTGCGCGCGAGGTGGTCTATGGCATGACCTATGATCAATGGAAAGACAATCATCAGGCCCCGGCAACAGCGGAACAGAAACAGAAGTTTCAGGATACCGCCCATCTGCACGCCAATATTCCCGGCGCGAAGTAAACATCACATCAAAGGATGTTGCCATGACCACCACCGAACCCGATCCGCAAACCGGCACCGGAAACATTTCCGTCCTTGCCCGGATCGAAGGCCGGGTGCAGGGCGTATGGTATCGTGCCTGGACGGTGGAGGAAGCGCGTAAACGCGATCTGACCGGCTGGGTGCGCAACCGTGCGGATGGTACGGTCGAGGCGCTGTTTTGCGGCCCGGTGGCCGGGGTGCAATCCATGATTGCGGCCTGCCATGATGGCCCGACGCATGCGAATGTCACCCGCGTGCATGAAGAACCCGGCCTTGAAGACGGGTTCACCACCTTTGAAAAACGCCCGACGGCCTGATTGCCGGGCCGCCGGATTGGCGCCTTTATCCAATCGCGATCAAAGCCTTTTTCCGCCCCTATGCAGAAAAAGGCTTTTTCTTTGGTGCGGTGCGGTGGCATGCTCTTGCGATCCTGTCCGGCTGGTCAGATCGCTGTTTTGCGTATCGGGTGTGCGATGGCCGGATCGGGAACCAAACAGGGAGAATAAAACATGAAATTGACGACGAAATCATTTGGCGTTGCTGTTCTTCTGGCGGGTTCGGCCTTTGGCGCGTTTGGTGCGCAGGCTCAGGAGGCTACACAGGAACCGGCACAGAATGACGGTTTGAATGCCTCGCTTTGGTATCAGACCTCGGTCGAATACAAAACCACCGCCCTTTCGGTTTATGCAGGCGCGCAGCGTCTTCTCGATGCCGCGATTGGCGATCATGACTGGACCGCGGCCCTTGAACAGGATGGCAATTATTCGGCCAAGCCACCCGCGATCATCCTTGATGTTGATGAAACCGTTCTGGATAACTCGGCCTATCAGTCATGGGTTGTGACGGCCAATACGTCTTACAGCTCCAAAACCTGGGCGGCATTTGTCGAAGACGCGATTTCAACCCCGACGCCGGGCGCGCTGGAACTGACCAAGGCCGCGGCCGACAAGGGCGTTGAAGTCTTCTATGTCACCAACCGCAAGGCCGCCGAAGAAGCCGCGACCATCAAAAACCTGCAGGAATATGGCTTCCCTTATGCTGATGCGGATCATGTGATGGTGCGCGGTGAAAAGGAAGAATGGGGTTCGGCCAAGGCCACCCGCCGCGAAGCGGTGGCGGCGGATTTCCGCGTCATCATGATGTTTGGCGATAACTTCGGCGATTTCACCGACGATATCGATGGCACCATCGACGAACGCCTCGAAGTCATGGACAAATACGCGACCTATTGGGGGGAACGCTGGTTCATGCTGCCAAACCCGACCTATGGATCATGGGAATCCGCGGCATTTGGCAATGACTGGAAAAAATCCCCCGAAGCCCGCCGTCAGGACAAGCTTGACGCGCTCAATAGCTGGTCGGGCCCGAAAGAATAATTTCTTTCGCATCTGACGGTAGAAAGGGGGCGTGCCATGATCGGCGCGCCCCTTATTTCATGACCCAGCGGAATGCGCGTTTAAGCTCGGCTGTGCCGTTGTGATCATACCAGCGACCATGCGACATAATCACCCGTTCCGGGTTCCAGTCGATCATCTGATCGACTGCCTTGCGCAGGCTTTCCTTATGCCCGGCAAAGGTCATGCGCATATCACGCGGCGCACATCCATCCGGGTCCATCGAGCCAAACATCCGCACCAGCCACCGCCAGATCGGGCTTTTGATCTTGTGCGCCTCGAAATTCTCGATCAGGTCGGTAAGGACAAGCGTTCTGGATTTCGGATGGTAAAATACCGCCTCGGACAAATAGCCGCCGCGTACCATCAGCTGTTTGATTTCATCCGCCCATTCCGGTTCGGCAGTATCGGCAAGTTCGGCGTCAAACGATACCGTCATGTCGACCGACTTCGCCCGCTTGATCACACCGGGCGCACAGAAACTTTGCGCCGCCGGATAGGCCGCCTGCCATTCCGGCACCCCAGCATAATGGATGGTGTTGGGCGCAATCAGACAGGCAACTTCGCCCAGTGCATCAACACTGGCCTTAAGCTCTGCCGTCAAGCGGATCGGTGAATGGATAAACAGCTTCTCGGACGCCAGCCGGATGATCGTCATCCGGGTCGGAAACGGCAATTTCATGCCGAGATACTGAAACCCGATCACCGGGCCGTCAATGATCCAGATTTCGTCCCCAACAGCCTTGGGAACATTCAGCGGATCATAGGTATCAATCGAAAACATCGCAGACCTTTATGGGGTTGGGGGCGCCCATGATGTGGTTTATTTTACGATCTTGCCGGGATTGAGCATACCATCGGGATCAATCGCGTCCTTGATCACACGCAAAAGCTTCATCTTTTCCGGGCTGGCATAGCGCACGAGTTCATCAAGCTTCAGCTTGCCAATGCCATGTTCGGCACTGATGGAGCCGCCAAGATCGGCGACAATGTCATGGATCAGACGGTTAAGTGTTTCCCAGCAATCGAGAAATGCCTGTTTTTCCATCTCGACCGGCTGGGTGAAGTTGAAATGGATATTACCATCGCCAACATGGCCAAACGGGCAGGGACGAATGCCCGGGATCAGATCCCCGGCGGCTGCCATGCCACGCATAAGCAATTCCGGCACCCTGGAAACCGGGACCGATACATCATGCTTGATACTGCCGCCTTCAAAACCTTGCGCCTCGGGGATGCCTTCGCGGATCGCCCAAAGATTGGCGCGCTGGGCTTCGGACTGCGCCAATGCCGCATCGCTGGCAAGGCCGGCCTCAAGGGCGGCTTCCAGAAGGTCGCTTAGGACCTCGTTCAGGTCATCCTTGGGCCGTGACGAGGTCAGTTCGATCATCACATACCAGTCCGAAGGGGCGGCAAGCGGGGCGGATAGCCCCGGCAGGTGTGCCACCGTCATATCATGGGCAAAGCCGCAGATCAGTTCGAACGCGGCAATTGCATCACCGCTTTCGCGCCGTGCGAGTGCCAGAAGGTCAAGAGCCGCATCCGGTCCGGGGACGGCAACCCACGCGGTCGCGACATGGCGGGGCTTGGGAAACAGTTTCAAGCTCGCCTTGGTGATAATGCCAAGCGTCCCTTCGGCCCCGATAAACAGATCGCGCAGGTCATAGCCGGTATTATCCTTGAGCAATTTCGAAAGCCCGTTCCACACGCTGCCATCGGGCAGAACAACCTCAAGCCCCAGAACCAGATCGCGGGTATTGCCATACCGGATGACGTTCAACCCGCCGGCATTGGTCGCAAGGTTACCGCCAATCTGGCAGGTTCCCTCCGACCCAAGGCTAAGCGGGAAGATCAGATCACGCTCAAGGGCAGCTTCCTGAAGAGTTTGCAGGATCGCACCGGCTTCGACGGTGGCGGTAAAATCGCGCGCATCGATATCAATGATCCGGTTCATCCGGCGAAGGTTTAAAATGACCTCTGCCGCATTGGCAACTGCCCCGCCGCATCGCCCGGTATTGCCGCCCTGGGGCACAATCGCAATGCCATGGGTTGCACAGATCGCGACACATTTGGCGACTTCATCGGTATTGGCGGGATAAAGCACCATGCCCGCGTCGCCTGCAAACTTGCCACGTGCCTCGGCATTGTGCGTGGCCAGTATATCGGCCTCCATGCTCCAGCCTTTCGGGCCAAGGGCATCCTGAAGTTCCTTGATCGCGCTGGCGGGCAGGATGTGCATGGGGCTGTTTTCCGCTCGGCTGAGGTTGGAAGAATTACGGGGTCGGATGAAGGGCGCGCGGCGCGCTGGCGCGTTTCATCCGGTCATTGATCGCAAGCCCAAGACCGGTATCGGGGATCGGCGCAATCGCGATCCCGTCAAACCGCTTCTGATCGGCTTCGTGCAGTTTGGCAAACAGGTTGGCGGCTGCCTCGCGGTCATCGCCGGTTTTCGAAAGCCACAGGACCTTGTCAAACCCCTTGGTCACGCAATCCCCGAATGCCAGTAATATTTCATGGCCGTATTTCTTCTGATCCGGTGCCGTCGCATTCAGCCGCACCGGCAATCCCGGGGCATAATGGCTGGTCAGCATGCCGGGGCTTTTGGGCGCGTTGTCATCGGTTTCGGCCATGACAACGTCGGTGCCCAGAACCTCTGCCACCTGATCGCGGGTAATCCCGCCGGGGCGGAGCATCACGACGCGGTCGGTGGTCAGATCAATCACCGTGCTTTCAAGCCCGACCCCACATGGGCCACCATCCAGAATCATGCCAATCGCCTTGCCAAGGGATGCTGCCACATGGGCGGCTGTCGTCGGGCTGATCCGGCCGGACCGGTTGGCCGAAGGTGCTGCAATCGGGCGGCCGACCGCGCGCAACAATGCGCGCGCCATTTCATGTGCGGGCACACGCACCGCAATGCTTGGCAACCCGGCGGTGGTCAATTGCGATACATTGCTGTCGGAACGCTTTGGTAAAACAAGCGTCAGCGCACCGGGCCAGAACGCATCGGCAAGCTTATCTGCCCGCGCATCAAAAACTGCATGCTGGGCCGCGGCATCGCGGTCAGGAAAATGGCTGATCAGCGGGTTGAAGCTTGGCCGTTGTTTGGCTGCAAAAATGCCCGCCACCGCATCGTCATTGGTCGCATCCGCTCCCAGCCCGTAAACCGTTTCGGTCGGAAAGGCGACAAGCTCGCCCGCGCGCAACTTGGCCGCGGCCTGCGTCAGGGCACCTTCGGAATAGGGGCGGATCGTCAAAGCCGGGGACATCAAGCATTCCATAAAAAATATAGCTCTATGAAATACCTAGCGATGATGTGTTTGTAAGACAAGGAAGAACGTCTAAAGTTGTTCTTCTTGTACATTCAGCCTTTCCATAAATTCGCTTTCACCAACCTTCGGAAGAGCCTTTAGGGCTGTACTGAAGTATTTTTGCTGTCCCCAAAGATCTGGGTCACCAACAATGAATATGCGTTGCTTGGCACGTGTTAGTGCCACGTTCAGTAAATTTGGTTTTGACGCAGCCCATTTTGCAGACCCGTCATGTTCATGATCTGCGCCAAGGACGAACATCACAATCGCGGCTTCCTTCCCCTGAAAGGTATGAACGGTGCCGACTGATGTTTTACACCACTTATCAAATTGTGATTTTTTAAGGCGCCTTGGTTTTCGGATTTTTTCATTTAGTTCTTTAACAAGATTTTGGCGGATTTCTTTAAAGGGAGTGATGACAAAAACATCCTGTGGGAGATCGCCGTTAATCGAGATACTTTCAATCATTTTCGTGACGAAAGATACCTGTGCATCAACTGTTTGTTTGCCTCGAACGCTCCCTTTTACATTAATCCAGCAACTGTCCTGGGCAATCGAAATGTTTTGTTCTTTTCTATGGCTCTTTAAACCAAAGACCATGCTGTCTTCATAGGCAATCCTGTTGGCGATGGAAAACATTGGATTGATGCATCGACGATGGACTCTCAAAGGGCTGCCAATCCATATCTCGTTACCCATTCCGTTATCGACATAGGCACCAAATCGGTTCCCTTTATCCGACAACTCCTGAACAGATGTTTGGTTCGGTGCAAAAACACCACCTTCTGTATGGTGTGACTGTTTGGACAACGCTTCGATCAAAGTTGTCGGAACGGTGAAAACAGGTTCGATCTGGCGTGGGTCTCCGACCGCAATAACACGCTTTCCGCGCCAGAATGCACCAACAGAAGCCTGGGGGGGTGCCTGTCCGGCCTCATCAATAAATACCCAACCCAAAGAGTTTCTACCCAAGAACGAAAACTGATTTCCGAATGAGGCAAAGGTCGTTGATACAACGGGCACCATCATGAACAGACTTTGCCAAAGAGCTAAAACATCCTCGCGGTTTGTGATGCTGCGGGGTTGTTTAAGCATTTGCGAGACAAGGAATATATTACTTCTGAATGGCCCCGACCCTCTGTCATCTTTGCGGCCGACCTCAGCTAGCCAAGCCTCATGAAGTGATAACGCAGCCTGAAAAAGCTCTGATCGTGCCTTTGCCAGTTCTTCAGTGTGCCAAAGCCCGCCAATCTGGAAACTTTCTTGTTCAATTTCAGAGCAAGCCTGAGGAACTGTAATATCAGGGTATTTGCTTTTGAACTGCTCGAGTTGTTCTTGCGCCTGTTCCCATTCATACCTTCTTGTTTCAAGCTCATGTCTAGCGTGTTCGAAGTCATCTTTTGCCTTTGCAATAGCTGGCGCGATGATTGCCGATAGCTCCTGATTGATGGCGGCAATTTTGGCAGATAAAGGACGTTGCTCGTTGGCATTGTGCCGCACATCAATTTTGTGACGCCGTGCCGCTGATGTTGCGAACAGCTTTTCCCACCATGCTGGCGCGGCCCGGTCAAGCAATCGCTCCTGCTCTTTCAGAGTCTGGAGCGTGGATGTAAGTGGCTTGATACTTTCTTCAAGTGCGGTCTTTTCCTGGATACGCACGTGATATGTTTTTTCGGCGCTTTCGCATTTTTCTTGTGCTGCCGACACGAATGTTTCCAGCGATGTTACTCCGAATCGTTCTATCAAGTTTTCATAACACGAGAGATCTTCTTTGAGTGCTCTGACGTTATCTTTTTTCTGATGAAACTGGCTGCGAGCTTCTGAAAATGAGGCACCTGCATAAGTTTTAAGCCAATCCCATAGGCCTTGTGCCTTTGTTTGTGGTTTAAATTTTGGATAAACATCCTGCGCTGAAAACAGAAACGTTTCCTGAAAACTCGATCTGTTTTTTGCTTTTCCGAGAACGCAAGAAACCAAACCCCAAGGTATTTCTTTATCGGGGAGTTGACGGAATTTATGGTCATTGATCTTGGCCGCAACGTTATATGCGATGGGCTTGAGATATTCCGGGGCCTTGCCTTCATTCCAGAATTTGCCAAGTGATCCAGATTGGGGCAATTCGCGGGAAATATTTTCGACAGCGGCATTGTTGGTTGAGACAACAACCATCTCAAATCCGGTCAGGTCTTGTTTCAGTTTGTAGTATTGGCTGTTCGAAGTCCGAATAGGGTCTCTTTCAAACGCATCATCGGCATGCTTCAGGTTTGCAAGAACGTTTGCTCTTCGGACAATGTTTTCAGCGAACATTTCACGTAGCAAAGTCGTCTTGCCTGTACCCGGCGGCCCGTTAACCGAAAATATGCCGCTCTCTTGAAGATCAACAAATGCGGCATTAATCGAAAATTGCTGCATAAGGCTCATCATATGATGAGGCTCATCAAACCAGCGACCATCAACGTTCATGGTTGGAGACAGGTGTTTGATGATTGCCTTTTGACCATCAGCCTCAAAAAGGTTGGTTCTATTATCAGAAACATCTGAGGTTATATACTTGTGAAGGTTGGTTTCTTCGTCAGGCTTATGGCGAACGTCCGATGATGAACGCTCGATGTCTCGGATGAAGAAGCTGTTCAGAATGCCAATTTCGGTTGATTGATCTGCTTGCTCATCGTCATCGTCTTCCTCGTCATTTTCATTGTTTGTGCTTGAAGGGCTTTCAGTTCCTGTTTTTTCTTTTTGTGGCCGTTTTTCCTTGATCCACATTTCGATGAAAGCAAGATCATTTTCTGCCAAAGGTGTAAAGTCTGCCCAGTCAGTCAAGATTTTAGAAAGCTCAACGATCTCAAAGAACTGAAGACTGTTTGTTTTAAGGTTTTCATCTTTGTCTTGGCGCTTCCGGAATGCTTCATCCCGTTTGCAACGAAAGTTATAAATTTGTGTTTCGAGACTTCGCCAATCGGATTCAAAGTTGGCGGTTGATAGAAAATCCAAGCCGTATTTGCGGGTTTTCCCAAGCGCCCAAGGCAAGGTCGAAACCTCTATGTCTTCAAAACTTGGTTCGCCTTCAGAAGACAGTTTGATTTTTGCGAAGCAGGTTGCCCCCTCGATCTCGGCACGTTCCTGATCATCTGTCTGGTGGACTTCGTTGCTTTCCGCTGGAACGAGTTCCTTACACAGTGACGTGACTTCACTTTTATCGAAAACGCCTATGAAAAGTCTGTACCCACCGATTGATTTATCAGGTGTCAGTTCCGTTTTTCTTAAGTCTTCGAGTGCCGTTGCCCCATGATTGATATCAAGCCGTCGTGCGGGTGTATCTTGGGCATTGGCCTGATCGATCTGAGACTTAAGGTCATAAGGAATGAAAAATTCTATCTTGTGCCAGTATTCGAGGACATCGAGCACCAGTTCGTCATTCGGGGAAACTTGATCACGAGGCATGAAACACAGATCTTCTATTATAGGATTTATGCATTTCATTTAATGCAACTGAAATGATTTTCGCAATGCATTTCACGTAAATTGGGAAAGATATGTTCTGGGGGAACTTAACATCAAACAGCGCAGAGCCGCCATCAGGATGGCGGCTCCATTTTACGCTCTAGCCCGGCGGTCGCCCTGCAGCAGTGACCCGGACCGCGTCGCCGTGATTCCGGCGGCTATTTACGTCACCAACACGTTGTGTGGCGATAAGGATCGTATAGCAAGAAATACGCTCAAAGTCAACAAAACTGCGGTGTTTGGCTCTTTTGATATAGGCTGTCAAATAGCGGCTGATGCCCGTTGCAGCGCATCAATGGCAAACTACTGATCGGGCTTTGCTATTCGTTTTGATGCCGCTTTCGCGAAATGATTTTCGAGGGAGCATAGCTGCTTTCGTCACCAAAAAATCGGGCAGCGTGCATAAGGCCGCTGCCCGATTTTTCTATCTGACGTTGCTTGGAGACATCGGATCGATCAGATGCCCCTGACCCGGGACAGGAATTCTTCAACCTCCCGTCCAAGGGCATCCGCCTGGCTTGAAAGCTCTGACGATGCTTTCAGGACTTCGGCAGACATTTGCCGAGTGTCGCGGGCCATCTCGGTCACAGACGCAATGTTATCTGAAACCTCTGATGTGCCGGTCGCGGCATGCTGGACATTTCGGGCAATTTCCTGCGTCGCCGAAGATTGTTCTTCGGTGGCCGCCGCAATCGCCGAAATCGCCTCGTTGATGGTGTGGATTTTGGTGCCGATTCCGGTAATCGCCTCAATGCAAAGCCCAACGGCGGTTTGCATGCCGCCAATCTGGCCCGAAATTTCCTCGGTTGCCTTGTGCGTCTGGGTGGCAAGGGTTTTGACCTCGTTGGCGACCACGGCAAAACCCTTGCCCGCGTCGCCGGCTCTTGCCGCCTCAATCGTCGCATTCAACGCCAGAAGGTTGGTCTGCGATGCGATGTTCTGAATGAGCTCGACAACCTCGCCAATCTTTTCGGCCGCTTCCTTAAGATCCGAGAACGACTGATTGGTTTGTTCAACCTCGTCAACCGCATCATTGGCCATGCGTGATGATCCATTGATCTGCTGATTGACTTCGATGATCGATGCGCTCAGTTCTTCGGACGCGGCGGCAACGGTTTGCACATTGCCCGATGCCTCGCCCGATGCCTTGGCAACGACCTGGGTACGCTGATCGGTGTTTTCGGCAATGGTGGACAATTGTTCGGCATTTCCCTGCATATCTCCTGATGCATGGCGAACTGCCTGTACGATCCTTGCTGATCCCTGTTCAAACGCACTGACCGCCTCGGCCAGTTTCTTGCCTTTCTCGATTTGCTCCTGCTGGGCTCTTTGCTGTGCCTGTCGCAGTTCTTCGGTCTGCAACGCATTTTTGCGCAACTCTTCAAGGGCCTCCGCCAGACGACCCAGCTCGTCAGGGGTGCCGGTTTCCGTGACCTTGGTTTTATAATCAGCGTGTGACAGGCGTTCGACATCGGCCATAAGATGGCCAATCGGGGTTGAAAAACGCCGCAGCACGGATGCAATCGCAATCGCCGAAAGCCCGAGGGCGATGACAAGCCCGATGCTGACGGTCACAAGCCCGATATTTGCCGATGCTTTTTTGCTTTCCGCACTTAACACGGCCTCTTTCATGGCGGTGTGACCGATTTCGACAATCTGATCAAACGGCCCATTGCAAAGGGCGGTATATTCGGTCGGTGGCATGGCTGGTGCCGTGCCACCATTCAAACCGGTATAAAGGGCATCGAGCTGCGTCTGTGCTGAGGTCGTAGCACTTTCAGCCGCTTTTACTTCATTTAAAAGACGCTGTGGAATGCCTGGGCGGGCCATGACGGAATCAATCTCGTCCCACATAAGCTGATAACCGCCTTTAAGCTGGTTCCAACGCGCGAAGGATTCGGGGCTTAAAGGTTCGTTTTTCGAGACATTCGGACGCAAAAGCGAACATTGGCTGCCGAACTTGTCGCGCACCATCCATGCCGCACGCCGGACCTGAATCATTTCGCCGACAAACGGGTCAAGCAGCCGAACATCATTTCCAACCGCAAGCGACACACCCAGAATGGTGTCAACGACGTTGCGGACGGAATCTGACCATTCCTTGACTTCGGGGACGCTGCGCTGGTCTTTGGGCCGCTTTGCCAATGCATCAATATTTTCTTCAAGGCGGTTCTGTTCCGCCCATGCTGCCTGAAGGTCGGAAATATATTTATCAACCCCATCGACCTCGACATCTTCAAGGGCCGCCATTGCGGTGTCAAAACTCTGGTCGGCAATCGCGCGTGTCTCGGCAAAGGCCGCGGTCGGGTCGTCTTGCGACACCAACGCGGTCTGGGTACCGGAAATCTGCTGTCGGACGCCAAGGACTGCGGAAAACAAAAGCTGGTCTGCGCGGGTTGCATTCAGGATTTCCGATGCATTGTCCGAGTCATGCCAACTGATAAAGGCCAGAACGCCCGTAACACTTACAAAGCCAATAAGCAAAAGGCTCTGCAAGGAAATGATCAGGCGCGAAATTGAATTCCGGAACATCAATTCTCTCTCCCAAAGGGGAAAATATCTCAACCCAAACGTATAGCGATTTTTCGGTGTTATACAGTTTGTGCCGCAGAATTGAATTTCAACCAGAGAACTGAAATAGCGCGCTTTTTTCCTTCAGCGAAGATTTACGCGTGATCAGCAGACGTGATCAATCATGCAATCACGCCTTGCGGGATGCGTAAATCGTGCCTTGATCCTGCAATGCGGAAAGTAACGAAGCTTAACCTTGGTATTTCACCGGCACGGATGGGCTGCGTGCGATGAAGAACGGATTGCGGAAATCGGCCTTGCCATAGGCAAACCGGGTGCCGTCCATATTCTCGACCACGCCCCCCGCCGCCGCCAGAACCGCATGACCGGCCCCGATATCCCATTCCATGGTCGGGCCAAGGCGGGGATAAAGGTCGGCCACCCCTTCGGCCAGAAGGCAGAGTTTAAGCGAACTTCCCGCCGGGCGCAGTTCCTTGACCGCGAGGTCGCCCAGAAACGCCTTCATCGCGTCGGGATCGCCATGTGAACGTGAACCGACGACAACCACACCATCGTCAGGCATGTCGCGCACCGTGATGGCGCGGGTTGTGTCATCAATATCGCCATTGCCTTCAATCAGCTTCGCGCCATCCGGCCCGCCGTAATAAAGCTTTTCAATTGCTGGGGCATAAACCACGCCCAGAACCGGGACGCCCTTGGCAATCAGGGCGATATTGACGGTGAATTCGCCGTTGCGTTTGATGAACTCCTTGGTCCCGTCCAGCGGATCCACCAGCCAGAAGAAATCGGTATCCCCGTTAACATCGGGAATGTCACCCGCAGCCGCACTTTCCTCGGACACGATTTTGACATCGGGGGTCAGGGCGCGAAGACCGGGCAGGATCACCGCTTCGGCGGCGTCGTCGGCCTCGGTCACCGGGGATGCATCATCCTTGGACCGGACTTCGAAATCGGTGTCATAGATTTTCATCATGGCGGCACCGGCACGGCGCGCAATTTCAATCAACCCGTTTTCAAGGGCACTGGCATCGGCCGGAAGGGCAATCGTCATGGCAATCTCGTCTGGTTAATCTTTTTGCGTGCAAAGGGCATAGGGAATTTTGCCCATCACGTCCAGTAAGACCGTTCCATTATGGCGAGATCACGTTCACTTTCCTGTTCACGTTCATCATCGCCATCGCCTCTCATCAGGCCATATGCCCGGTCACGCCGGTTGACCGATCCGAAACCGGTTGCGATAGCGGGCCGGGGGCACGTGGGCGATATCGCGAAACGCGATGCGAAATGTTTCCATCGACTGGAACCCGCATTGCTCGGCAATGTCACCCAGCGGCAAACTGGTTTCTTCAAGCAATTTCATCGCACGCAATACCCGTTCACGCCGCAGCCATTTAAGCGGCGCCATGCCGGTGCCTTCGCGGAAACGCCGTAAAAACGTTCTTTCGCTTAGTCCCGAAAAGTTGGCCATTTCGCCGATTTCAATCGGTTCGGCCAGTTTGCCGCGTGCCCAGTCCAGAACGGCTGCAATCGATTTGCCCGGTCGTTCCTGTACAGGTGCTTCGACATATTGCGCCTGTCCCCCATCACGATGGGGCGGCATCACCAACCGCCGTGCGACCACATTGGCAACCTGCGCGCCATGATCGGACCGGATCACATGCAAACAGGCATCAATCCCCGCACTGCTGCCCGCCGATGTGATGATCTGGCTGTTTTCGACATATAAAACATCATCGACAATCTCGATATCGGGATACATCGCGTGCAGCCGGTCGGTATATCGCCAATGCGTCGTCGCCCGCCCGTTTGCCAGCAACCCGCTTGCCGCCAGAACAAACACGCCCGAACAGATGCTTACCAACCGGCATCCGCGGGCATGAGCACGCCTTAACGCATCACAAAGTGCCACATCGGGCATCACATCCGCCCCGCGCCAGCCGGGGATGATCACGGTATCGGCCTGATCAATCAATTCGATCCCGGCATCGGTCGCCACCCGAAATCCGCCCATCGCCCGGATTTCCGGGTCAATTCCCGCAATCGAACAGCGATACCACGGAAAATCAAACTCCGGCCGGGGCAGGGCAAATGCCTCCAGGGCGATGCCAAATTCAAATGTGCAAAGCCCGTCATAGGCCAGCACCACAACATGATGCAGGGCGTCGGTTGGTTTGATGTCTGTGGCACGATGATCGGGCATGACCGGATTTGATTCCGTTAAAATGCGGTTTGGCGAAAAATTACCGAATAATGGCATTTTGGCCACTATCGCAAAAAATGGCAATCGTTACGTTTATCCCATCACCCATGATGATTGAAAACGGAGCCACCCGAATGAAAAGCCTGATCAATGAAATCAACCCCGCACCGTCGCATATTGCACGCGCCCATTTTGATGCGATGCTGCAATTTGAAACCGATTGCTGGGATACTCATGCAAGCCTGCAATCCGGGGCCGATGATTTCATTCTTGTCGATGTCCGGTCCCCCGCGCTGTATCACGGCGGCCATATCGAAGGCGCGATCAACATCCCGCACGGCAAGATGACCGAACGCCGCATGGCCGAATATCCCGCCGGTAAAACCTTTGTGGTTTATTGCGCCGGTCCGCATTGCAATGGTGCCAACAAGGCCGCCTGTCGGCTGGCCGCGCTTGGCCTGCCGGTCAAACTGATGATTGGCGGTGTGACTGGTTGGATCGACGAAGGCTTCAACCTGACGGAACCGGTTGCCTGATCTGACGGTAACCATCGCTAATACTGGCCGACAGGATCGCTGCCTGTCGGCCCATCCTATTCTTTGCCACCGGATCGCACCAATGACGTCATCACCAGTGCCATATGAAATCCGCACCGCCGTCCCGAATGATCTGCCCCGTCTGATTGACCTGATTGCCGATCACGCGGATTTTGAACGCCAGAAGGTCAATCGCGCCCATCTGGCCGAAAACCTGCCCCGATATCTGTTTGGCGCGGATGCCCGCCTGAGCGTGATGGTGGCGGGCAGGGGTGGGAAACTGGTCGGCTATGGTGCGGCCAGTATCGAATTTTCAACATGGAAGGCCGCCTGCTTCCTGCATCTGGATTGTCTTTACCTTGCGCCGCAAAGCCGTGGGGCCGGGCTTGGCGCGCGGATGCTGGCCGCGTTTGAAAATCTCGCACGGCAGCAAAACCTTGGCTGGATGGAATGGCAAACGCCCGACTGGAATATCGATGCTGCCCGGTTTTATGAACGCAATGGGGCACGGGCCCTGCCAAAGCTGCGCTTTGCGAAAACGCTGTCCCACATCCCTAGCCGGTGATCGATTTCTTTAACGCCGCCATCAAATCATCATGCAATGCCAAATACCCCGGCAGGATCGGGCCATCATCGCCGGTCGGTGAAATACCGGGTTCAATCCTGTTTCGGGCAAGATCGGGCAACAGATTTTCGGTCAGTTCAACCAGTGTGATGGCGGTTGGGACATAGCCGGTTTGCGCAATCTCGTTCCATGCTTCGGCATGGTCATGGCTTGCGAAAAACGGGCAATATCGGGTGCCATCATTGCCGGGGCACAACAGCCAGCCCTTATCATAAAGCCCCCAAACACCTTCCCACGCGATCACGCTTTCAATGAAGTAACGATAGCGTCCTCCACGGGCATTGATGTTGTCCGATCCTGCAATGCTCATGACATCGGGGTCGGTTGCTGCCAGAAATCCCTGGGCGCGATGTCCTTGCCCGATATGCCGCGCGTGACAAACCGTTGGGCGCGCATGCGATCCGACCAGTGATCCGCCGAAAGCCCGGCCTTGCGTTTCAATTGTGCCACGAAATCCGCCGGATCAGGCAATTGCTCCCAGACTTGAGGCAGGAACAAGCCACGATGATTGCCATCCGACAGGATGATGCCATCCTCATGGGGTGTCAGTTTGGCGATCAGATCGGCCTCGTTTTCAAACGGAAAATCACGCGGCGGGGAAAGGACCGAGATCGATAATTCCAGATCGTCATTCAATTCATCCTGGCGAAGGGCCGGAAAACGCGGGTCGCCAAACCCGGCCTTGAAGGCATTTTCACACAGATCCGTCGCCAGATCGCGATGCGCCATCACCGACCCGATGCAGCCGCGAAGCTGGCCGGATTTCTTTAATGTCACAAAGCACGCACCTGGTTGCAGAAGTTCGGGCGAAACCGATGCCGGATCAATGCGAAGCGGCCCGCCATGCGTGATCCCGTGCCAGATCGATTGCCGTGCAAGGTCGATCATCATGGCCCCGTGATCGGCCAGAAGCCTATCGGTCGCGCCGACGAAAGACCCGTTCTCATTGTCAGAACTGCGCATCTTTTCCGTTCCCGCATAAACTGCCCACGCGCCATAGCCGACCACACGTGATTTATCGCCCGTCACATCGCCGGAATTGCACATGCCAAGCGTCCTGATCCGCATGCCGCGCTTGCGGGCCGACATCAACATGCCCGCAACCGGTAACGCGCCGCATGCATCGCCGCTTGTGATGCTTTCGGCGTCAAACCGTTCGATCATTGCGCGCGTATTGTCGTCGATGCGTTTGGCAGTGTCGTAATCATGAAAATGCGACAGGTCCGATGAAATCACGATCAGGGTTTCCGGCCCGCCCCAAAGCGCCTCGATCACCTCATGCACCTGCCATGTGCTGCATCGACTGACCAGCAGGGGCACAATCCCGATATCGGCATCTTCGCCAAACAATCGCTGGATAAACGGCAATTCGATCTCAAGCCCGTGCTCCAGCCGGTGCGCCTCGTCCAGAACCTGTACCTGCGGCCGTGCAAGGGCAGCCTGCAACCCGGCCAGATCACAGCGCACATCGCCAAGCGGTGTGGCAAACCCGTCCGCCTTGGCAATCGCAATCCCCTGAAACGCCATGCGATGCGCCGGACCAATGATCACGATCCGTTTGACCTTGCCCTTTAACGCCCGAACCGTGGCAAAACCCAAACCGGCAATCGCGCCCGAAAACATCAACCCGGCATGGGGCACAATGATTGCCTTGGGGATTGGCGTATCATTCTCCGTCTGGCTCTCGACCGCCGCATGGATCAACCCGTCAATCTCGCTACGCAACATATCGGGTGCTGCGGGATAAAACGTTCCGGCAATGGCGGGCGGGCGAATAATCGTCATGACGCTTCCGATAATGAGCTTTCTTTGAAAAACATAGCGATCAGGACTACACTTTGAAAGGACAAGCTAACAATCGTGAACCCGGTCAGGGTCCAAAACGCCATGAATGTCACGACCCCGCAAATAGGAACCGTCCCCGGACGCTACTGGCACCATCTTGATGATGGCCGTATCCAGTGTGATGTCTGCCCGCGCTTTTGCAAGCTGAAGGACGGGCAGCGGGGGCTGTGCTTTGTCCGGGCGCGCGAGGGCGATCAGGTGGTTTTGACCACATGGGGCCGGTCATCGGGTTTTTGCATTGATCCGATCGAGAAAAAGCCGCTTAACCATTTCCTGCCCGGCACACCGATCCTGTCATTCGGTACGGCGGGCTGCAATCTGACCTGCAAATTCTGCCAGAATTACGAGATTTCCAAGGCACGTGAAATGGACAGGCTGGGATCGCTCGCGACGCCTGAAATGATCGCCAGAACGGCAAAGGAATATGGCTGTTCGGCAGTCGCCTTTACCTATAACGATCCGGTGATTTTTCTGGAATATGCGGTGGATGTGGCGCAGGCCTGCCGCGAAGCCGGCATTCGCACCGTCGCCGTCACGGCGGGTTATATTGGGGATAAAGCCCGCGAGGAATTCTTTCGCCATATGGACGCGGCCAATGTCGACCTCAAGGGCTTTACCGAGGATTTCTATCATAAGCTTTGTTCCGCCCATCTGGCCGATGTTCTTGAAACCCTGAAATATCTTAAACATGAAACCGGGGTATGGTTTGAGCTGACCAATCTGGTGATCCCCGGCGAGAATGACAGCGACGCCGAATTTGATGAAATGACGTCATGGGTGCAGCGTGAACTCGGCCCCGATGTGCCGATGCATTTCACCGCGTTTCATCCCGACTGGAAAATGATGGATCATCCGCGCACCCCGCCCGCAACCCTGGTCCGGGCGCGTGAGATCGCGATGAAAAACGGCATTCGCTATGCTTATGTCGGCAATGTCCATGACAAGGCGGGATCAAGCACTTTTTGCCATCATTGCGGTCGCATCCTGATCGGGCGGGACTGGTATCAGTTATCGGACTGGAACCTTGATGCGCATGGGGCCTGCACCCATTGCGGCACCCATTGTGCGGGTGTGTTCCAACCGCGCCCCGGCACTTGGGGGCCAAAGCGCCAGCCGGTGCGTCTGGTCGCGCCAAGTGCGGGTTCGGCACCAGCATCCTGATGGCGTTTTTGCTTCCATTTCGGGCAAAGCAGGCTAAATTGCCGCCAGTTTCGTTTGGACCCAAAATCACCCCATGAAAATCCGCAAAGCCAGCATTTCCGACGTCAGCGCCATTTTCGCCATCCGAAGCCGGGTGCGCGAAAACCATCTGTCCGTCGATCAGTTGGCCGAACGCGGCATCACCAAGGCCGCCTTTGGCAAATGGATTGCCGATGGCTATGGCATGTGGGTGGCCGATCTGGATGGGGCGGCGGCGGGCTTTGCCATTGCCATCCCGCGTGAGGCAACATTATGGGCATTGTTTGTTGATCCCGATTTCGAAGGCCGCGGGGTGGGCAGAGCGCTTTTGCGCGTGGCCGAGGAATGGTTGTTTGCCCAAGGCTGCAACGACATTTCGCTGACCACCGATGCCGATCCCAAAATCCGCGCGCACCGCTTTTATGAAAACAATGGCTGGCATTGCACCGGCGATGCGGACAAGGGGCAGGTTGAATACATCAAATCCAACCCGACCCTGTCGCTGTTTGATTTTGGTTAACGCCGTTCACTTTACCGGAATGCCGCGCGTTTTCTTCTGGCTTGGCCCGATCAGGATCGGCGCATAGCCAATCAGAAACGCCAGCCACCCGATCAGCCAGCACAGGGTCGCCGCCGCCAGAACCGGAAGGTAAGCATCCGGGAACTGCCCGACCAGAAGCCGCAGCACGGTCGACATCCACACCAACCCGAATGCCGCATTCAAGGCCCAGCTTGCGCGCAATTCCCGCCCGGTATGGCCAAGGGCTGCCCGCCCGCCAATCGCAATAATCATACACGCCATCGCCCCGCCGGTAAGCCCGTGCAGGGCATCACGCGCCGCAATCACGTCCGGCCAGATATGGGCGATGCCAAACGCCGCCAATCCGGCAGGCACCCAGAAATAGGCGAAATGCAACATCGCCACCAACGGATCGCGCAGCGTCAGGTGCCCGCGCCAGCGTACCATGCGAAGCCCGTGCAAGGTGGCGGTGATCAGCAACGCCGCGCCAAAGATGACGCCATCCGTATCCACCATCCCGATCACGATGGTGATGGCAAGGGCGGCAAGGCACACGCCGTCAAAACGCGTAAACATCACCGGCATCGTGGCATCCGGCCGTTCGCGTTGCAGCCAGTTGCGTGTAAAGGCCGGGATGATCCGCCCGCCAATCAGCGCGATCAGAAGCACGATCAGCAAAATTGCGCTTTGATAAATCACCATTGCATCAAGCGCGATCAGGCCAAGTGCGCTTGCAATAAACATCCCGTCAAAGGCGGTAATCGGCCCCAGAATACCAAGGATTTTAAGGTTGCGATAATTCCGACCCAGCACAAGCTCCCGCCCGGCAATCACGATAAGGGCGATGAAATAACCAAGCCCGCCAATGATGGTCAAGGCGGGCGGCAATGCCTCGCCAAAGCCAACCGCCAGCCGCGCGATAAGCCAGCACGCGGCAAGCACCATCAGCAATCCGCCCGCAACGCCGGGCCGCCCCGTCCAGTTGGCAATCGCGGTCAGCAGGAACCCGCCAATCGCCGCCCCGCCAAAGCCGAAAATCATTTCATGCCCGTGCCAAAGCGACGGCGTGCCAAGCGACGGCGTCGGTACGCCATGCGCCATCCCCGCCACCCACCAGACCACGGCCACCACCGCAATCAGCCCGGCAAACAGAAACATCGGGCGAAACGCGCCACTCCAGAATGGGTGCGGTGCGGGGGCGGGTTCGGATATCGAGATCGGCGTGGTTTTCGCATTCATCATGGCACCGTCAAACAAGCAGGGGACTAAGTTGGAACAGTTCCATCATAGGCCGCGATTGTGCGCCTGCCTTGACATTGAGCAATCGGCCAAAATCACCGTGGAAACACTTGGTCGGTCGTCATGGGCCTGTCATATCGGTAAAATCCCGCAGGTTTTTGAGCAATAAGCCTTTTCTTCGCCATTTAACGCGCTAGATTAGGGAAAGCATTCAAGCATCGGCGGGATTGCCGGTGCAGACACCACATATGCCCGAAACATGACAGGAGCCTTTTTCTCATGAAGATCACGTTCTCCGATCTCGCCATCCCGACCTCGGGCGCTGTGATCGCCTTTGCCACCGATGGCGGCGATCTGATGCCAAGTGCCGTGGCGCTGGACGAAGCAACCGGCGGCGCACTTGCCAAGGCGATCAAGGGATCGACCTTCAAGGGGAAAGCAGGGCAAAGCCTGCAGCTTCTGGCACCGGCCAATACCGATCTTTCGCGCATCATCGTGTTCGGGATTGGCAAGGAAGCCGAATTTGACGTGATCGCCGCCCAGAAACTTGGCGGCAATGTCACCGTACGGGCCCTTTCGACCGGCGAGAAGGACGTGACCGTCCTGTTTGACATGGAAGGCATGGCCTGTGATTTCGCCACCGGTGCGATGCTGCGCGATTATCGTTTCGATAAATACCGCACCACCGAAACCAAGGAAGATAAACCGGTCCTGAAATCCATCGCGATTGCCGCCCGCGATCACAAGGACGCCAAAAAACAGTTCGACAGTGCCAAAAAGGTCGTCGAAGGCGTGTTCTTCACCCGCGATCTGGTGTCTGAGCCTGCCAATGTGCTTTATCCCGAAAGCTTCATGAAAGAAGTCAGCGCGCTTGAAAAGCTAGGTATCGAGATTGACGTGCTTGACGAAAAAGAAATGAAAAAGCTTGGCATGGGCGCACTTCTGGGCGTCTCGCAAGGTTCGGCGCACAAGCCCTATATGGTTGTCATGCGCTGGAACGGTGGCAAGAAAAAAGACGCACCGGTCGCGTTTGTTGGCAAGGGTGTGACCTTTGATACCGGCGGTATTTCGATCAAACCGGCTGCTGGCATGGAAGACATGAAATTCGATATGGGCGGGGCCGGTGTGGTTTCCGGCCTGATGAAGGCCCTGGCCGGGCGCAAGGCCAAGGCCAACGTGATTGGCGTCATCGGCCTTGTTGAAAACATGCCATCTTCCACCGCACAGCGTCCGGGCGATGTTGTGACCTCCATGTCGGGGCAGACCATCGAAGTCATCAATACCGACGCCGAAGGTCGCCTTGTCCTGTGTGATGCCCTGACCTATGTGCAGGAAAAATACGATCCGAAACTGATCGTTGATCTGGCGACGCTTACCGGCGCGATCATCATTGCGCTGGGCCATGAAAATGCCGGGCTGTTTTCCAACAATGATGAATTGTCCACCCAGATCACCAATGCAGGTCTTGCAGTCAATGAAACCGTCTGGCGCCTGCCACTGTCGAAGGCCTATGACAGCCAGCTTAAATCCGACATCGCCGATATGAAAAACGTCGGCGGTCGTCCGGCTGGCTCCATCACGGCGGCCCAGTTCCTGCAACGCTTCATCACCAAGGATCGCCCGTGGGCGCATCTTGATATCGCCGCCATGGCCTGGGCGACGAAGGATAGCGAAGTCACGCCAAAGGGCGGCACTGGCTTTGGCGTGCGTCTGCTGGATCGCTTTGTGGCCGATAATCACGAAGCCTGATCAAAGATCAAACGCATATCGCAAACAAAAATGCACCAAGGCCGGGGAATTTCTCCGGCCTTGGTTTTAGAAAATACCTTTTACTTCACGCCGATCTGATCAATGGCTTTATTCCAGTCGTCATCATCCTGAAGGTCTTGGCGATCATTATTATGGCCCGAAACCCAGACGTCAAAGTTCTGGCTTCCGGCATTGGGATTCTGACATCTGGCGCGTGCTGCGATCCAGGGATTCACGCCCAATGTGTTCATGATCGTCTCATATGCCTCAACGTCGTAATATTTGTCATAGATGACATTGACGCAGCTTGAGTACCCCTCGGGTGCCGGGGCTGTGTTTCGTGACAAAACGTATCCTTGACCATACTGTGTACGGTCCCGGAAATAGAAGGTTTGCTGATAAATACTCTCCTGACTTTGGGAAAGCGATGTCGTGTTATAGAAGGCTTCGGCGGCTGGTGTTGCCGTTATGCTCAATGTGACGGATTGATTGCCAGCATCCGGGTTGTTCGGGGAAATCTTGCCAAAGGCATCTGCGGCCGCCTGATTGAGAAGCTGCAGGCCGACCCCTTGGCCCGGCGGGTTGGCACAGGCCAGCTGCAAGACCATGGAACCGATATTCTGGCTGCTGGGTGTCGGTTGCCATTCGGTGGCATACAGTCCGACATTTGCACCATTTGCCGTGCAGATATAGCGCTGCATTGTCGGGTTTTTATGCCCGCGGGAACTGATGTACTGCCCGATTTGCGTGCTGCCTTCCTTGATTTCCTGCCCCTGATAAAGCGGGTAGTAATCGCCGTACCGCCATAGATCAAGGGGATCGGTAATGCGTTGACACAACGAGGCAACAATTTGACTGTCATTGGCGGTGTGCACCTTGTAGCCAACATTGACACCCTTGACCTGGGTCTCCTTGCTTTCTCGTTGCTCGGCTTGCAGTGTGCAGGCGATCTGGGCATTTGCCGCTTGGGGCAAGCCAAGAACAGCAATGGCAGTGCTGAGGTAAATTAAAACAAGACCAGACTTCATAACCGTTTTAACTCCATGCGGTAACGTCAGTCTTTTTGACGATGACAAGCTTATTTCGTGATGGGTTAGGAGGACTGACTTGCCCGTTCTGACGGATCAGGGTAGAAATCCACCATGGCTGACATCTGGTTCTATCATCTGACCGCGTCCCCGCTGGAACGTGCATTGCCGACCCTGCTGTCCAAGACACTGGAGCGGGAAAAACGTGCTGTCGTCATGACCGGGACGGAGGAACGGATCGAGGCGCTCAATACCCTGCTTTGGACCTATGACGCCGCAAGCTGGATGCCCCATGGTTCGAAATCCGATGGTGACCCGGAAATGCAGCCGGTCTGGCTGACATCCGAGGATGAAAATCCCAACGGGGCGCAATTTTTGTTTCTGACCGACCGGGCGATAAGCGAGAAGATCGCCGATTATGAACGGGTCATCATGCTGTTTGATGACCGCGATCATGAGGCGGTGGCCGAGGCACGTACACGCTGGAAAGACTGGAAAGATGCCGGGCACAAGCTGTCTTACTGGCAGCAGACCCCGCAAGGGTCGTGGGAAAAGAAGGCCGAAAGCTGAGGGCTTTTGGCAACGCTTAGGGCGTGCCGGACCCCGACGTCACATCCTCAAACAGGATTTCTACCAGCGCCTTGGTGACGTCATTCTGGCTTAGTTTTCCGGCGGCCATTTCATTGATTGCCGGGAAACTGTCCGCCGACAGGGCAAACAGCTTTGTCTGGATTTCCGATGCCCGCACCGGCCAGTCCGGGTCAATTTGTGCCAGGCCCAGCAACATTGCGCGTGCCATCTGATCGGCATCACCACTTTTGATCGCGTCCTGAACCTGCGGGATTTGTTTGGCCTCGGACACGGCAACGTCAAGCGTCGCCAGAAGATCGGCCAATGCCTTTGCCTGAATCTGAATATCCGTCACCGGGTAATTCTGTTCGATGTCGCGCAACGGGGCGACGGCGGCCGATGTGCCGTAGCTCGACAGATAGGCAATCGCTCCGCCCAACTGCCAGCTTTCCCACTTTTTCCACGAACCGGCTTTAAGGTCATCGATCATCGGCGTGGCGATGGTGCCGCCATATTGCCGGAAAATCTGGTCAATCGCCTGTGGGGCCGGGCGGCCTGTCACGCGGGTTGCTTCCTGCGTTGCAAGGGCGGCGATATCTTTCAGGGCCTGTTGATAGTCGCTTTGTGCCGTCATCGGAAAGCTCCCGTTTCATATGTCACGATATCACGCATCAACCGCTGTCCACCAGTTGGCATAGCGCACATTGCCAAACGCCGCCTGACCGTCATAGGGCGTGCGCAATTCGTTGGTGCCACAGTGAATTTCGCCAAGTGCAACGTGATAGTCATCCCAGTCATCAATGAAGTCGCAGGTGGGGCCATTGACAATGGCAGCGATTTTCTGGGTCAAATCACGTTCAAAAAGATCATATCCGTGATTGGGATTTGTATTGTCCTCGATCCACGGGCCGAAAGGCTTGGGAATCATCAGGCGGTCATTACCAACAAACATATTGGGCATGTCACCGGTCAAGGCACCGCACTGGAAGCCGCCCTGTTTTCCCGGATAGACGTTAAAGCCGTTGTCCCGCCCGATTGTCCAGCCTGAAACCTTGTCGGCAAAGGTGAAATCACCGGGATTATAGCCTTCCGGGAAGAAGATGACCGGAACCTTGATGATATCGGTATCGACCAGATCGAATGCATTTTTCAGAACCGCGACATTTCTGGCGATAACTGTTTCAACCCCGCCAATGTTCCAGTCGCGCAGTTGCTTGTATGTGTAATTGCTGTGATCGCGTGGATTGGTCAAGGGTGCCGGGCCGTTGCCCAGAAAGGCATTGATGGTCGCGCCAACATTGGTCCCGTTGATTTGCAGGCTGGTATAATCAAAACGATTATGAACACCATCCCATGCCGCACGATTAAGCACATTTGCGGCACCATGTGCACCTTGGGCTGCGGTCATCAGGCGGTATGCCTCTGCCGGGCTTGCCACCAGAAGCTTCCATTTTTTGAAGGCATTTCCCGGATTGTTGTCAGGTACAAAGGTCATCATTTCATCGACATGACCAACCAGTAGCCAGTCCGTATCCAGAATGATCGGTGTTTGCATGTTCTGGGCGGCCATGAAGTCGCGGCTGCTGGCATCGACCCTGTGATACCGGTTATGGCCGTAATAAATCCGGCCGTATCGATATGCTGTGACGATGCCATTCGCCGTTTTCTGAACCGGTGGGGTTACGGCAATATTTCCACCCGAATTGGCCGAGGCAATGGCATCTGCGCTTCCCGCTGCCGGATAGGAAATGCCGACATTTGCATTCAGCAATGTCTCATACACCCAGTTTTGCAGGGGCCGCCAGCGGTGGGCCTTCATGAAAACATCCTTGTTTTCAACACCTGTTCCGTTACCGGGCCATGAACAGTGACCCGATACAATGGTGTCGCGCATCCAGCGGTCATCCCCGGCGGGAACGGTGCCCCCGCGATAGTTTGCCCATGCATTGCCGTTCAGATAAGGAACACCTGTTGGGGTTGCTGCGGCGGGATCGCCTACCGTGACCGGGATAACCGGATTGTCTGCACCGGCTGCCGCGCCAAGATCAACGCGAAACTGTGCATTGTTTGCGTTGGCGACATACATGCGGGCAACTGTTTGCAAATGGTGATTGCCGACCCACCGTGCTGCGACAACCCGGTCTGCATAAAGATAGCTTGGATTGCCTGCTCCTGTGACCTCGGGCTGGATCACATGCAAAACGATGCGGACTTGACCAGAGGTAAACCCGGTGCCGGCAAACCGGACGGCTTCAAGGGCAAAGAGTTTGGAAGCGGCGACATTGCCGGTTGTAATTGCTGCGATGTCCGTCGTTTCGGGACCAATGATTTCGGTGCTGTTATTCAGAATACCATTGAATATCCGCAAATGTTGCCGGGCCGGGTTTTCACCCCCAGCCCCGATAACGCGCAGTTCCAAACCCCAACCGCCGGGTACAACAGGGGCACCTGCATTCGGGCCAAGTGCATTTCGCCGGATTTCAAGGCGGGAGGTGCCGGTCACCAGGTCATTGTTACCGTTTACCCGCTGATCCTGATTGTCGGCATAGCCGACAGCGGTGTTATTGCCATCGCGGTTGCAGTTAACCGGAATGATCGCACCAACACCCCCTACGCCATATGTGATGGCGGGTGGTGTCACCTGATTAAGGATACCGGCATCGTCCAGATTGCCGTCACGATTGCGATCCGTATGAAGCGTATACCAGACAACATCAAGATTTTTGGCATTGGTGGCATCACCATTCACGACAATACCCGGCTCGTCCACCGGGACGAACCCGGCTCCGCTAACCTTCAGCCGCCACGTACCATCCGCAATATCAAAAACATGCGAAACCGTGACATTTGGTGTCACAACCAGATCCTGTGTCTTTT
Source organism: Thalassospira sp. MIT1004 (assembly GCF_001858545.1). Classification (NCBI taxonomy): domain Bacteria; kingdom Pseudomonadati; phylum Pseudomonadota; class Alphaproteobacteria; order Rhodospirillales; family Thalassospiraceae; genus Thalassospira; species Thalassospira sp. MIT1004. Next base: position 267,237 of record NZ_MCAO01000042.1, read on the forward strand.
GCGGATGGGCATCGCTGGTGAGCGAGATGCGTACCGAGTTGAACGGATAAACTCCGGCGGGGGCATTAAGCTGGACGGTGTAATTTGCCATGACGTCCTCAGCGGCTGGTAGGGGCGGGTGATGGGCTGCCATTCATCGCATCGGCCATCAGAAGCCGTGCCTGAAGCGCGTTGTTCAGAATGGCAATCCGGTCATCGATGGTGCCAAGCCCGGCATCCTTCAGGATTGCACTCGCCCACGGCTGGCTGGTGATGTCCGGGCCACCTGCGAATTGTATGGTGGCGTAATCGGTAATCCCGTCCGGCGTTTTAACGCCAAGCCTGATCGCGGCATCCCCGGCGGCCTTGCTGGCAATCGCCAGGCTGTCGGCGTCATATCGGGCAACCGCATCGGGAATGGTGATCTGTAAATAACCGGGAAGCGATGCGATGACATCGTCAAGCGACGGCACCGGTGACGGGGTGGGGGATGGGGATGGCGTCGGTGACGGTGTCGGCGTTGGTGTGGGTTGCGGTTTCGGGCCACAGGGCGAAGCTGGCAGGGCGGCAACGCTGCTGGCCTCTGCCGCCATCAGTTTCGCCACCTCGTCGGCAAAGCGTTTCTCGGCCTGAAGGCGGCTGGCAGCACTCGCATCGAATTTCTGCTTGCTCATGATGCTCAGCGTCTTGAGCCGTTCGGCATCCTGTGCGCCAAACGCCGCCAGAAGATTGCCGATCTGCGGGCCGGCATCGGCAATGCGTTGCGACAATGCCTTGGCGTCCTTGCCGCTACCTGCTGCAATCAGGGCATCGCCATCACGTGCAAGCTTCTGATCGTTGCTGATCTGCGCATTCAGGCTTTCAAGCTGCTTGGCGGTGCGAATGTCGATCCTGGTGCCGGTAATGGTCACACTGGTCGGGTATTGCGCCAGTGTTCGGGCAAGGTCGCTGATCCTGTCGGCATAGGCCATTTGTCCGGTCCCGCTTTGGTGAAGACGTCCTATGACGCCGACAGGCCGCTTTTGTGATGGGCGGGATTAATACAAATATTTCATGTTGATCGTGCCTGTCTCATGCAAGCCATGCGTAAATTGCATGTTGATGGGGATTGATGAATGACGTCCGGTTCGCTATACATGTCATATCGAACGCGCCGATTTGCTCCTCAGCTTGCGGGCGCGCTAAAAATGCGGCTAAAGCGAGAGGGCGTGCACGCTCCGACATGTACGACCGCCTCGGTTTCGCCGCGGCGGTTTTTTTATGTTCGGAAAAGGTTGGGATCCATGATCAGGCTCTCGAACGTCCAGAAGACCTACCCCGCACGGCGCGGAAGCCCGGCGCATACCGCGCTGCACGGCATCGATCTTGATATCGCGGCCGGTGAAATCGTGGGGGTGATCGGTCGGTCCGGTGCGGGAAAATCCACGCTTATTCGTTGCATCAACCTGCTTGAAGTCCCGACATCAGGCAGTGTCATTGTTGATGGCACCGATGTCACGCAACTGGCAAAACGCGATCTGCCGCTGTTTCGCCGTCAGCTCGGTATGGTGTTCCAGCATTTCAATCTGCTGTCGTCACGCACGGTTTACGACAATATCGCCCTGCCGCTTGAACTGGCCGGGGCCAGCAAGGCCGACATTGCCGCGGCGGTTGATCCGTTGTTGCCGCTGGTCGGGCTAGAAGACAAACGGGACCGTTATCCCGCCGAACTTTCCGGCGGCCAGAAACAGCGCGTTGGCATCGCACGCGCCCTTTCAAGCAATCCCAAGGTCGTTCTGTGTGACGAGGTCACATCCGCCCTTGACCCGGAAACCACCCGCCAGATCCTCAGCCTCCTGCGTGACATCAATAAACGCCTTGGCCTGACCATGGTGGTGATCACCCATGAAATGGCGGTGGTCAAACAGCTTTGCGACCGGGTGGCGGTCATGGATGGCGGCGTGATTGTCGAGGAAGGCAAGGTTGACGCGATTTTCGCCAATCCGACCCACGCCACGACGCAATCGCTTCTGGCCGATGAATTCCTTGATTACCCGGCGCGGCCGAATGCGGCTGCGACCGCGACTGTCGATACAACCACCGGGCAGGAGGCTTAATCATGTTTGCAACACTTGCACCGATCCTGCTTCAGGCAACGCTTGAAACCTTTGCGATGGTGATATCCGCCCTTGCTCTTGGCACGGCGTTCGGTCTGCCGCTTGGCGTTTTGCTGGCGACGTCTGGCCGGGGTGAACTGTTCGAAGCCCCGCTGTTTCAGAAATCCATCGGGCCGATTGTCAATGCCACCCGATCCGTACCCTTCATCATTCTGGCCGTCGCGATCATTCCGTTTACCCGCCTGATTGTCGGTACATCGATTGGTACGTCGGCTGCGATCGTGCCACTGACCGTTGCGGCCATTCCGTTCATTGCCCGCATCATCGAAGGTGCGATCCGCGAAGTCGATGGCGGCCTTGTCGAAGCCGCCCAGGCGATGGGCGCCCGCCCGTTCCAGGTGGTGACCAAGGTGCTGTTGCCCGAAGCATTACCGGGCATCATTCACGGCCTGACCTTAACCGCGGTCACCCTGATCGGGTATTCGGCGATGGTTGGCGCGGTGGGTGCCGGTGGCCTTGGCGATCTTGGCATTCGCTATGGCTATCAGCGTTTCCGTCCCGATGTGATGGCGGCGGTTGTCATCACCCTGATTGTGGTGGTGCAGATGGTGCAAAGCCTTGGCGACTGGATGGCGCGCAAGGCGGACAAACGCAATATCTGAACCCGTTTTCGTTTCTTTATCTTCTTTGAATTCCCGCAAAACACCACAGTAAACAAGGAGTTTTACCATGCGGTTTCTGCTTAAACTGACGGCTGCTGCCGTTCTGACCGCCGCCCTGACCGGGCAGGCATTGGCGAACGAGAAAATCAAGATCGGCGTTACCCCCGGCGCGCACGAAGAAGTCATGGAAGAAGTCGTCAAAGTGGCGGCAACCAAGGGCCTTGATATCGAAATCGTCAGCTTCTCGGACTATGTCATTCCGAACCAGGCGCTTGATGATGGCGACCTTCAGGCCAACAGCTTCCAGCACAAGCCCTATCTTGATAACCAGATCAAGGATCGCGGTTATGATCTTTCGGTGGTCGGCTATAACATCCTGACCCCGATGGGCATCTATTCCGACAAGATCAAGGATCTGAGCGAGCTTAAAGACGGTGCTGAAGTCGGGATTCCGAACGACCCGACCAATGGCGGTCGTGCGCTTCTGGTCCTTCAGTCCGAAGGCCTGATCAAGGTTGATCCGGCGGTTGGCCTTGTCGTCAGCCCGCTTGATGTCATCGAAAACCCGAAAAACATCAAATTTGTCGAACTTGATGCGGCACAGCTTCCCCGTTCGCTGGCTGATCTCGATGCCTCGGCGATCAACACCAACTACGCGCTTGAAGCCGGTCTGAACCCGATCAAGGATTCAATCGCGATTGAAGGCAATGACAGCCCGTACGCCAACGTGATTGTCACCCGCACCCAGGACAAAGACGCGCCGTGGGTCAAAACGCTGGTTGAATCCTATCACGATGATGCGATCCGTGAATTCATCGAAACCAAATATGAAGGCTCGGTCCTGCCGGTTTTCAAAATTTCTGAATAATCCCCGCGATTATTCATAAAAAATTGCGCCCGCGCTCGGATCAGAGCGCGGGCGCTTTTGTTATGTGCAGGCATATGCACGATTTAACGCGGTTCAACCATATCGCTGGTCGTGTACGACACCCGGTTTCTGATCCTCTCAGACATAAAAACCGGTTTAGTCCTGATTTCCTTTTGGTGGCTCTGGCGGCGCATTTTCGGCGATTTCCCCGTTCTCGTGATCGTTTTCGGGGCTGGTGCCGTTTTGGCGTGCCAAAAGGCGCTGATAGAACAGCCCGATACAGATCAGAACGACGCCAAGCCCGATAAAGGAAAGCGCCCGCCAGATGCCTTCAAGGCCCGACATATCAAACAGGAACGCCTTGGCAACCGCCATAAAGACAAAGGCCGCCGATGCCATGCGGACATGCAGCGATCCGCGCCACAACCCATAGGCCAAAAGCGCAATCCCAAAGCCCAGCCACGCCGCGGAATAACTGTAAAGTTCCGGCGATGTCCAGGGCTGATACATGCCGATATAACCGCCGTGGAAGAAATGGCGGATTTCAAAGGTGATCCAGCAAAAGGCCAGCAGGATCGACAGAACCTCCGCCGTCCGGCGATAGCTTTCCGGTTTGCCCCCCGAAAGCCGGGTCGCCAGAAGGCCGGTCAGGATCGCAGGCAGCAGATAGGCCGAAAGCAGCAGGTTAAAGAACAGGCCATTGCCGACAAACTCGCCACTCATCAACGGGTTGAGCAACAGCAGGTTCAGCATACCGAGCATGAAGAACCCGGCAAAACCAAGCCCCAGAATGCACCGGGACATCACGGGGCTTGCCAGCGACCGGTCAAGCCGCTGCAAACCGATTGCCGCCGAAAGCGCCAGAAGGGATTGAAGGCTCCATTCCATCAGGGTATCGGGCACGGTATGGAAAATACCCTGATTGGTGACGTGATGCAGGATCACGGCACCGGTCGCAAGGCTTGTGAAAATTGCAAGTCCTTCGAAAACAAGACGATGGCGCACATCACCCGATTGGCGAAGCATCCAGACGCAGGCCCAGAATGCCATCGCCGGACCGCCATAGCCCCACAGCAATGCATTGAAAACCGGTGTGGTGCCAAGCTGATCAGCGGGAACAATGGTCGGCTGCCAGAAGATCGTCACAAGAACCAGACCGGCAATGCCAATCGCCGTCTTGGCAAGCCCCGGCAGGGGCCAGCGCCCGCCAAACCAAACGGTCGCAACTGCAAGGGCGGCAAGCCCCAGCGGCAGCCAGCCATCCCCCAGCAGGATGAACATCGCGGTGGCAATCATGCCGATGGTGCCCACCGTATAGGTGGCAAGTGCCCCGTCCCGGCCATGTGCGGTGGCGGGCATTCTGCGGTCGATGATACTTAAGGCACCAAGGAACCCTGCCGCCAGCGCAAGGGCAAAACCGCCAAAGAACATATCGACATCAAGAATATCACTACGCCAGAGCGCAATCAGGAACAGCCCGATCGGGCCCGATACCCCGGCAACCGCCATAAACAGGCGGGCGGTGGAAAATACCGCCCCGGCAAAGCCACCAAGACCAAGAATCAGGCCAAGCCCAAGCCCGGTCAGAAGGAAGGATTGCGTATCGGGCAGGACGGAAAATTTATCAATCGCATCGGTGATAATCGGCTGATCATATAGCAGCGGATCGATGGAAAGACGGATATCCCAACCCAGATAACCAATCAGTGCCAATACCGGCGCACCAAGTGCAACCGGCCCCAGAACCGGGAACAGGGCCGCCGTCGCCAGCAGCAGGGCCAGCATGATCATCAGGGTCGCGGTGCCGGTCGCATCAAACCCGCTGTGATGAAGCAGATAAATCACAAGCCAGCCATTCCCGGCGACCATAAGTGACGATTTCCAGTCGATGCGTTCGGGAATGCGGGCAGGATCGCGGGGGTAAATGCCAATGGCATAGGCCGCAATCGCGGCCAGCAGAATGGCAATATCATAAACCGCAAGCGACGCCCCCATATCGGCCGGGGCGGCAAAGGCCAGAAGATGGCCCCAGACAAAACCCGCAATCGCGGTTGTCATGGCAAACCAGTGCCAGCCACGCAATCGCGCAATTCCATAGCTGCCCGCCGTGATGATCAAACCGTAAAAGGCCAGAACCCAGGGGGCGGGTTCACCCGACTGCACCATAAACGGCACGATGTAACTGGCCAGAAGCCCGGTCGATGCCACCAATGGCCCCTGCAAAAGCGAAAGTGCCAGCGCGCCCAGCGCCACAAGCGCCATCAGGACAAAGGCCATCGCCGGGCCGATCATGCCATAAAGCATATGGGCCGAAAAAACCGTGGCAAAGGCCGTTGTTGTCCCCGCAAGGGTCAGAATGCCCGGAATATAACCGGCATTGTTGCCGGTCTTGGCCGCAAGCAGGGTGGGCTGACGGCGAAGATATTCGCCACTGCCAAACAGGGCCGTGGCAAAAAGGGCCGCAAGCAGAATGCGCACCAGCGGGCTGAGCAAACCGGCCTCAATGGAATAATGCACAAGGAAAATGCCGCCAAACACCAGCGCGATGCCGCCAATCCACACCGCCCAGCGCGTGCCGATCTTTTCTTCAAAGCCGATGGCGCGTTTGGGGGCTGCTTGCGGCACGGTGCGTTGTGGTCTTGGCACTACCGCCGCCGGTTTTGCAGGGTGGGCTGGTGTGTCGGTCCTGGCCGGTTTGGCCTGATCAGCAGGATCAGCAGGATCAGCCGCGTCGGCTTTTGCCGTTTTATCCGGTTGGGCCGCAGCAGGTGTGACCGAAGGAGCCGGAGGCACCGACAGACCGGCTTTCAAAAGCCCGATCTGTTGTTCCAGCATTTGCAGTTTCTGTTTGAAACCGCGTATCCGGAAAAAAGCGATGATGCCCATGATCGCGCCGACCAATATGGTCAGGCTGAAGACACCTGTGAAAAACAGCTCCATGTAATCCTCTTTTTCGCATTGCTCGTGCGGGGGCGGATTTTTATCCGCGATTATTTCCGCCATCATAGCGCGAAAAAGCGAATTGTCTTGTCTTTACAGGAGTGTATGGGATTGCGCCGGGTTTGGCCGCGGCAGAGGGATATTCATGGGTATTGCCCCGCAACACCGACAAGGGGGAGGCAATACCCGTAAGGCAAATGTCAGAGCAGCCTGATCAGTGACAGCAGGAATGCACGGGTTGGTATTCCTCGTACTGATCATGCAGCTTGACCCAGTCCATCACCCCGTCCTCGTTACGGCCAAAGGGCGTCATGTCAAGGAAGGCGTGCGCCCCGATCAGGGCATCACCGGCGCGCGCATAACTGGAATAGGTGTGGAAAATCTCGCCGCTGTCGGGATCACGCACAAAGACGCTTTCGCCGTGAAGGTCTTCCATCTTGCCGGTATAGGGCGCGTAGTTATAGGTCGCGGTGCCGGTCTTGACGTCATCAGGGCGAAACGACGCATCGAAATCGTAATTGAAATCCGATCCTGCCGAAGAAAACCAGGGGAAGTTCCAGCCCATCCGTTTCTTGAAATCCTGAAATTCCGCAAGTGGGGCCCGCGAAACGACCGCGAGTGTTACGTCATGATGTTTGAGATGCAGGTTGGCACCGTCAAAGTGATCGGCAAGGAACGAACAGCCCACACAGCCCTCTTTCCAGCCGGGGCCAAACATGAAGTGATAGACAATAAGCTGATTGCGGCCATCAAACAGATCGGCAAGCGATTTCTGACCATCGGGCGTGTCAAAGACATAATCCTTGTCCACCCGCACCCATGGCAGGGCACGGCGTTCCTCGCACAGGCGGTCATAGGCACGCATATGTTCCTTTTCCCTTGCAAGATGTGCCTTGCGGGCATCAAGCCATTCCGCACGAGAGACGATTTCGGGGCGTTTCATCATATTCTCCTTGTTGATCGGTTGGCGCGCTGATCAAAAGGCAATGCAAATACGTGTCGTCCGGGAAATGGGTGGGCAATTCAGGCAGGCATCAGGCACCGATCAGGGGGCAGGCCGTTTTACCGGCAATATGTCCGTCCAATCGGATCTGACTTACATTCCCTCGCAGGCCTGTTTTTGCATCTCAGCGGCAGTGCCGGTTTTGTGATTGCAGTTGGCATAGAAAAAGCTGTCGGTACGGCGTGACGCATCGGGTGTACCATGTTCCCAAAGATTGCGTTTAAGCGACCAGTCGACCTTTGCGGTTCCGCATTCGGTGGTCCATTCGGTGGTAAATTCGGGGGGATTTTCCGACCCATGGCGTTCTGCCACGACTTCGGCCCCGAACCAGTCAGCCAGACGGGCAATGCGTTTATTGTCGCTGGCCGTAACGCCCATGATCGACGCAAGATCAAGCTCGCGGAAACCAAAGGCGATCATCATCGTGCTGGCCTCGATGGCGGCGCGGTGACGCCCCCAATGGGTCGGCGACAGCTCGATCCCGAAAATCGCGCTATCCACCGGTAGGTCCTTGCCGCGCAGGCCGACACAGCCAAGCAGATCGCCCGACGATTTATCAAAAATCCCGACCTGAAAATTGCGCCGCGGCTGTTCTTCCTGCCATGCAAGGAACCGGTCAAACAGCGCATTGCTGCTGGCGCGCGTGCTGTCGTTATCAGCGGTACCGTAAAGGGCGCGATACCGTTCATCCATCTGATAGGCGACAAACGCCGCCCGATCCGAGGGCGTGAAATCGCGCAGGATGAAACGCTTGCTTTCAAGTCTTGGGGGGAGTTCCGGACTTCGCATTGTGATTACTCCACATTTCCGGTGGCGCAGGCCGCCTGTTTGATGGCCGGGTCGTAAGGGGTATCGCCATTTACCCCATCGGTCCCATCATCGTTATTTGTGTCACAATGCACATCGCGCAACGCGAACAGGGTGCCAATCGCCGATAAAACCATCAAAATTGTGCAGATAATCGAAATAACCTGTAAACCGTCCGTAAAGGCCGCGCGCGCCAGTGGCAAAATATCCGATGATATTGCCGCAGGCAGATCATGCAGCGCATTGACCGCCCCGCCAAGGGTGCTGCGGATGGCGTCTGCGGCCTCGTTCCCGATCCCGGTCGGTACGGCTTCGATCATGACATCGCGATAGATCGCGGTGCCGACACTGCCCAGAATGGCAATGCCAAGCGCACCGCCAAGCTCCGCACTTGTTTCCGACATCGCGGCGGCCGATCCAGCCCGATCAGACGGGGCCGATGCCACCACCATATCCGTAGAGATCATCGCAACCGGCGTGATGCCAAGCGAGAAGATCGTCGCACCAGCCACAAGGACATAAAGGCTGACGACGCTGCCCGGCCATGACAGCATGCCAAAGCCAGCCGCGGTCAGGATCAGGGCACCGGTCATCACCTGTCCCGGTTTGAACCGGCCCATAAGGACCGGCGCCCCCATCGAGCCGACAATACCGGCGACAGTTGCGGGCAACATCGAAAGCCCGGCTTGGATCGGGGTAAGGCCGATGACCAGTTGCAGGGCCTGGGACAGGAACAGGAAATAAGCCATCCCGGCAAAGATCACGGCGGTCTGAATGACGATGGGAAGTGCGATGGTCTTCTGTTTGAGCAGATCAAGATCCAGCAGCGGATCGGCAAGCTTGCGCTGACGGCGGATGAAAACCCATGCGCCAAGCAGGCCAAAGACAAGGGCAGAAAGGGCATCACTGCCAAAGCCATAGGCAGCAATGACCTTGACCCCATAAATGATTGCCAGTACCGAGCCAAGCGACAGCGCGGCACTGAACAGGTCCAGCCGGCCAAAGCTTTTGGCCTTGTGTTCCGGAAGCAGGATCGGAGCAACAATCAGCAAAAGCCCCATCACCGGCACATTGAGCAGGAAAACAGCGCCCCACCATAAATAGCTGAGAACAAGTCCGCCCAGAAGCGGCCCGGCAGCCGTGCCGACCATAAAGGTTGTCATCCATGCGGCAATGGCAAAGGACCGTTCCTTGTCATTGTGAAACATCGAACGGATCAGCGACAGGGTAGAGGGCATAAGCGTCGCCCCGGCAATGCCCAGAACCCCACGGGCAAAAATCAGCATTTCGGGCGTATCGGAAAAGGCCGCCAGCACGGAGGCCGCGCCAAAGCAGCCACCGCCGATCATCAGCAATTTGCGCCGACCGATCCGGTCACCCAGTGTCCCCATGGTGATCAGCGATCCGGCAATGAAAAAGCCATAGATATCAACAATCCACAGCAACTGGTCACTTGTCGGGTTAAGGCTTGCGGTCAGGGCCGGTACGGCAAGATGCAGAACCGTCATATCCATCGCGATCAGAAGGCACGGCAGGGTCAGCACCAGAAGGCCGATCCATTCGCGGCGGGTGGCCTTGTTGTCGGTCTGGGCGGTATCGTCGGTTGGTGACGCGACGGGGGTGTTCGGGGCGCTCATGTCTTGTGTTTCCAGTATTTCTTATGGTGGCGCAGGCCGCAATGGATTGGGGCATCGCGGAATTTATTCTGCGGTCGTTATTCGGGGCGATGTTGGGATCTTAACCGTGGTTGAGGTCAAGACGGAAATCGGGGCAAATTCATGCCGAGGTGCAACCCGAAGTACAACAGACTTCGAGCTTGTCGAGGGCGCTGCTCCACCCTTCCTGATGTCCATCACGCGCAGCCTCGTCAAAGAACTGCGTGTGATGGAGGGTTAATATGGTCGCCGCCCCGCGATCCTCGGCCATAAAGGTCAGGGTCACATGCGATTTGCGTTCGGGCATTGTGATCCATTGCCAGGAAAAGGACAGCTTTGCATCGGTTTCAACCGCATCATAGGTGCCGCTGACATCGTGGATTTCACCATCAGGCCCCGGTTCCTTGAAACGGATGCGAAAGGTGCCGCCGATTTTTGCATCAATGCTGGCATCAATCATCTCGCAACCTTCTGGTCCCCACCATCTGGCGAGTTTTTCGGGCTGGGTCCATGCGGCGTAAACCTTTGCCGGTGGGGCGGCAATCCGGCGCCGGATCATCAGGCTCGGCTTGTCTGGTGTTGTATCGGGCATCAGTCCCTAATCCTGCTTCTTTTCGGTTTTGGTGGCGTCGTCGTCTTCTTGTTCAAGGAAGGCGGCAAGCTGATCGAGTTTGTGCGACCAGAAGCGCTGATAGCGGGCCAGCCATTCCATGGCGTGCTCCATCGGTTGGGCATTCAGGCGCACATTGACCGTGCGGCCGGTCTTCTGCCGCGCAATCAGCCCGGCATCGGACAGAACATCAAGATGTTTCATCACCGCAGGCAGCGAAACGTGAAACGGTCGCGCCAGTTCACTGACCGACAGGTTTTCTTCCGTCTCCAGCCGGGCCAGAAGCGCACGGCGGGTTGGATCGGCAAGGGCGGCAAAGATGTCGTTCAGTTCGGCTTCTTGATACTTAACCATGAAGTTAAGTATTTATCAGGCCACACCGCCCTGTCAATCAAAAGTTGATCCCGGTTGTCACCATCCCCTGCCACGCGGTCAGAAGGGCAACACCGATAAACAGCAAACCCGCCGTCCGCCCGATGAAAATCGTTGCCACCGGATTGCCGGTAATCAGGTTGCGGCTGGTCCCGGCGGCAAGGGCAAGCGCGCCATAAACCGCAAGCTGTACGGCCGCCGTCATGATCCCCATGATCAGCGCCTGTGACCAAAGCGGCCCGTAATGCGGACGGATGAATTGCGGATAAACCGCGAAAATGAACAGATAGGCCTTGGGATTAAGCATGCAGGTGATCATGCCCTGACGAAATGCGTCCCAAAGCGATGCGGTTCTGGCCGCCCGGATCCGTTCCACCGTGATGGCACTGCGCAAAAGCGTAATACCGATCCAAACCATATAGGCCGCCCCGGCAAACAGCATGACATTCAAAAGCCATGGTGCGATGGCGAGAAGCGCGCTGATGCCGACGGCACCCAGCAGCGTGTGATACACCCCGCCCAGCATGATCCCGGCGGTGGCCGATAACCCTGCGCGTTTGCCCCCGGTCAGGGAATTGGCAATAACGAAAAACATATCCATGCCGGGCACAATGATGATGCCCGACAGCAGAACGAAGAACAGCCAGAGATTTTCAGCATATGTCATGGGGCGCTCGTAGTTTATCCACCGAACGGCTTGATCGGCAGGGACAAACTAGCAGGGCGTTCCTGACAGGCTCATGTCAGGATGGTGGAGGATTCTGTGTTCGACGTTGCATTTACTTTTCGTGTCAGATTGGATCAAATGCATGCATTGGGTGGCATTGGAGTTTTCCCCAAGCATGCTGAAACTTGACCATATTACTGTTATTGCGCCGACGCTGGCCGAAGGTGTGGCGCATGTCCGGGCGTGTCTTGATCTTGATGTGCCGTTCGGGACACGTCATGGCTATATGGGCACGCACAATCACCGGCTTCAGCTTGGTAACAATGTCTATCTGGAAATCGTGGCGCTGGACCCGGACGGTATTACGCCGGGCAGGGCACGATGGTTTGGATTGGATAATCAGGACAAGATCAGATCGGATTGGGAAGAAGGCCGTCGTTTGCGGGGCTGGGTTGCCGCGACAAAATCCATTGATTCCGTTGTTTCAGCCCATGGCGCGATTTTTGGCGAAAAGGTGCTTTTGCCGACAACGGAGCCGACTTTCGCCTTTGCCATTCCTGCTGATGGCTCGTTACAGTTGGATGGTGCTGCACCATCGATCATTGATCATCAGGGTGACCCGACATCAATGGCGGAAATCCCCGATTTGGGCGCGCGCCTTGTTTCGATGAGGATGGAGCATCCCGACCCAGCGTTCGTCGAGGCACTCTATCGCGAACTTTCCATTGATCGTCCACCTGCGATCATTCAGGGGGCCGAAGTCCGTTATCGGGCGCAGATCGAGACACCGACAGGATTGAAAGAGCTGACTTGAGCCAGTTTTGAAACTGTCCCAGTTCGGGGGAGCACGTCACGGGAACCTGATCGTAATTTGCGCATATTTTCCATTGCACTTATCTTTATAATTCGATATTTCATGAATTATGGAAAAGATAGGTACCTTAAACGCATTATCGGCGCTGGCGCATGATGTTCGGCTTGATATTTTCCGGCTGCTGATCAAGGCGGAACCGGAAGGCATGATTGCCGGGGATATTGCCGCAACACTTGATATCCGCGCCAATACGCTTTCGAACAATCTGAACATCCTGTCGACTGCCGGATTGGTTCGGTCGGTGCGCGAAGGGCGGGCGATCCGCTATTTTGCCGAGATCGGCACGATGCGCGATCTTCTGGTGTTTCTGATGGAAGATTGTTGTGGCGGGCGGGAGGATATCTGTCTGCCGATGTTGAACAAAACCTGCCGATAATCACAGCGCCCACAGCGATCACAGGGAATTCCGATGACAGAGAATAATCGCGCAAACAATGGTGCCGATTGCAGTGCCGATAGTGGCAAACTTGGCGTGTTCGAACGGTTTCTGACCCTTTGGGTCGGGCTTGCCATGATTGGCGGGGTTGTGATCGGCGTGGTTGCCCCGGGGCTTGTCGATGCGATTGCCGCAAGCGAGGTGGCGTCGATCAATCTTGTGGTCGCCGTCCTGATCTGGGCGATGGTCTATCCAATGATGGTCGGGGTTGATTTCGCCGCCGTGGCCGGGGTGGCCCGCCAGCCCAAGGGGCTTCTGGTGACGCTGGTGGTCAACTGGCTGATCAAGCCGTTCACCATGGCGTTTTTGGCGGTGGTGTTTTTCGAACATGTTTTTGCCCCCTGGATCGCACCAGTTGACGCCGCGCAATATATCGCCGGTCTGATCCTTCTGGGGGCGGCACCGTGCACGGCGATGGTGTTTGTCTGGTCGCAACTGACACGGGGTGATGCGACCTACACGCTGGTACAGGTATCGGTCAATGATCTGATCATGGTCGTGGCATTTGCGCCGATTGTCGCATTGTTGCTCGGCGTGACCGACATTGCCGTTCCTTGGGAAACACTGGTTCTGGCAACCGTGCTTTATGTGGTTCTGCCGCTTCTGGCCGGGTTGGTAACGCGCCGGATCCTGGGATCAAAGGACGCAATCGAAAGATTTTCCGCCCGGGTCAAGCCATGGTCGATCCTTGGCCTGATTGCGACGGTCGCCATTCTGTTCGGGCTTCAGGGCGATGTGATCCTGCGACAGCCCTTGGTGATTGTCCTGATTGCGGTGCCGATCCTGATTCAAAGCTACGGGATTTTCGCGCTGGCCTATGGGGCGGCGTTCCTGCTGCGTATTCCGCATCGGATGGCTGCCCCCTGCGCGATGATCGGGACATCAAACTTTTTCGAACTGGCGGTTGCGGTGGCGATCAGTCTGTTTGGCCTGAATTCCGGGGCGGCATTGGCAACCGTGGTGGGTGTTCTGGTCGAGGTGCCGGTGATGCTGTCGCTGGTGGCTTTTGCCAACCGGACACGCGCCCATTTCCCCGAAGCACAAAACAAGGTTTCATAAGGTTCTGCCATGATCGTTGTCCACCACAATCCGGATTGCGGCACATCGCGCAATGTCCTCAATATCATCGAGAAATCCGGCGATCCCTATCAGGTGATCGAATATCTGAAAGAAGGCTGGACCCGACCGCAGCTTATCGCTCTTTTTGCCGCTGCCGACCTGACGCCGCGCACGGCATTGCGCACGACCAGATCACCCGCCGCAGAATTGGGCTTGCTTGATGACGCGATATCGGACGATGCCATGATCTCGGCGATGCTGGCACACCCGGTTCTGGTCAACCGGCCGATTGTCGCATCGCCCAAAGGGGTTCGGTTGTGTCGCCCATCCGAAACGGTACTTGATCTGCTCGATCACCTGCCGGCCGGGCCGCTTTACAAGGAAGACGGCGAAATGATTTTAAACGAGAAAGGAGCGCGCGTTGGCTGATACCCCCAATATTCAGGACGAACAGTTCGCGCCGATCCCGGCTGCGGCATTGTTCCCCAAGGCACACAGTACCCATGCGCCGCGCATATTGGTGCTTTATGGCTCGCTTCGTGAACGCAGCTTTTCGCGTTTCGCTGCCGAGGAAGCCGCGCGCATCCTGACCCGGTTTGGTGCAGATGTCCGGATATTCAACCCCGCAGGCCTGCCCCTGGTCGACGAAACCGGTGCCGATCATCCCAAAGTGGCGGAGCTTCGCGATCTGGTAAGCTGGTGCGAGGGGATGGTGTGGTCCTCGCCCGAGCGGCATGGGGCGATGACCGGCCTTATGAAAAGTCAGATCGACTGGATACCGCTGTCGCTTGGCGCGGTGCGCCCGACGCAGGGCAAGACATTGGCCGTGATGCAGGTGTGCGGCGGCAGCCAAAGCTTTAACACGGTCAATCAGTTGCGCATTCTGGGGCGCTGGATGCGGTTATTGACCATTCCCAATCAGTCATCGGTTGCCAAGGCATGGAACGAGTTTGATGAGGCGGGGCGCATGAAGCCGTCCCCCTATTACGACCGGATTGTCGATGTGATGGAAGAACTGGTGAAGTTCACGCTGTTAACCCGCGATGTTCGCGATCACCTTGTCGATCGGTATTCCGAACGGGTGGAAAGCCACGCGGCCCTTTCGGCCAGGGTCAATCAGCCCACCGCAACCTGAACAGAACAAAGGCCGCCCTGTCATAATCGGGCGGCCTTTCGTTTTTCTGGATCAGGGCAGGTGAAATCGCGACGAAGCCTGAGAATAAATCTTTGTCTTTAAATGCGTTACTCACCGAATTATTGGCGCATCAATGCCCAGCCAAAGTCAGGACTGGTTTCGGATCAAAGCATGTCGTTCTGTACGCTCGTAACAGTAATTTGGGATGCTCAGTCAAAACAAAGATCTTAGGCGTGTTATTCTCTCCGGCATCATTGGGGGCGTCCGAGGGGGATAAATGGCTAAGGGATTCAGATTGTTACGTCGACGGGTAGTTCCCTTGGCGTTTGTTGGTGCAGCATTATCGGGTCATGCGGCGCAGGCCGCAGATTTTACCGTTTCTGGCGGTGTCACCGATACGGTTGCCAAAACCCTGAGCGCCGGGGAAACCGGATTGATCGAGCAGGGCGGGGTTCTCAGTGTTACGGCGCCGGCGAATAGCGCCGCCATCACCACCAACGCGGACGGCGTGCGTGTGACCAATAACGGCACGATCACGACGGTGGGTGGTGGCCGCGTGGGCATATTTGGCTCTGGCGGGGGGGCTTCAAATGTGCAGTTTGTTAATAATGGTACAATTCGGACAGACGCAAACAACGGTTACGGAATGGGCAGTCTCGGGGAGCGGTCTACAATTATTAATAATGGCACCGTTACGACAAGCGGTACGACTGCCTATGCCATATATAGCAACGGAGCCAATTCGACCCTTGTCAATAACGGCACGATTACGACAAGCGGAAATAGTTCCTACGGTCTATACAGCGTCCAAGGCAATTCGACCCTTGTCAATAGCGGTACGATCACGACAAGCGGAGATGACGCCTATGGCATGGACAGTGCCGGAGACAGTTCGACCCTTTCCAATAGCGGTACGATCACGACAAGCGGAGTTGGTTCCCGTGGCATGTACGCTGACGGGAATGGCGTAACAGCTGTCAATAGCGGGACGATTACCACAAGCGGCAGCGATGGCGAGGGCATGCGGAGCGACGGGAACAATTCGACACTTGTCAATAGCGGTGCGATTACCAGCACGAATGCCGACGGAATACGATCAGTCGGTAGCGGCAGCATCCTTACGGTCAGTGACGGCGGGACCGTTACCGTATCGGGTGCAGGACGGGCCGGGATCAGATCCACTGGGGCCAACGGGACGATCAATGTCAGCGGGAAGGTGATCGCAACCGGGTCGGCGACCGAGGCGATTGTGGGGTCTAGCAACCAGACCCTGAACATCAAGCCGGGTGCGACGATTGTCGGGACGATTAATCTTGGTGCAGGCACCAATGTGGTCAATATCGATACATCGGCCGGGGCGCGGTCATCGACCCTGAGCATCAGCAATGCCGGTACGGTGAATACATCGGCTGGCGGTGAGGGGCTTGTCCGGCAAAGTGGATCGACGGTGGTGATCGCAGATCCGACAGGGCTTGCTGCCAATCGGGCGGCGCTGGGAACGACGGCAGCCGGCATTCATCAGGCGGTCAGCCAGCAACTGGCACGATCAAACAAACCGCAATCGGTTGTGGTCGCGGCCAGCGAACTTGAACCGGGTATGTTATATGCACCGCAGATGCCTTTTGTCTGGGGACATGTTTTTGGTGGGTACAAAAAACGCGGCGATGACGGGGCGAATTTGGGCTATCGCAGCCGGGTTGGTGGCGTGATCGGCGGATACGAAAAGCCGATTGATGACCACAGTATCGGTGTGTTTGGCGGGGCGTCCCTTGCAGGGATGAAAACCGACGAGGCATCGGTCGAAAGTGACAGCAACGGCTTTTTTGTCGGCGGATATGGTGAATATGTTGTCGGCGACTGGGCTATCGACGGGGCGTTGGTCGTCGGCTATCAACGCCATCAGGATAAACGTCTTGTGGTCGATAACCTGACCGGCGAGGAAACCGCACAATCAGATTACAACAGTGTCTATATCAGTCCGTCACTGGCGGTGATCCGGTCGATTGATATCGGCAGCGGGATTGAATTGCGGCCATCTGCCGAGGTTAATTACACCTATGGCTATTACGGTGAATATACCGAAACCGGCACGACATCATCCAATCTTCGGGTTAAGGGGCATGGTGTGGATGTGATCAACGGGCGTTTGCAATTGGCAGCCCGTCAGGCGCTTGCAGATGGCCGGGGCGAGATGGAACTGCGCGGCGGGATGAAATACAGCTATTTCGGTCGTGACAGCGTTGATGTCGGGCTCGGCAACGGTCCGGTTTTACGCTATCAGGGAACCGGTGATACGTCCTCGTACGGGGGATATGTCGGGGGCAATATGCGCTATGACGTGGACCGGCGGATGACGGTTGTCGCAGACATGGAACTGGGGCTTGCAACTGGCGACGAACGCACTGCTTCAGGCTATCTGGGGCTGGAATACCGGTTCTAAAGCGTTACAGCCGCCGCACCCAGTTTGGCAACCCTGCGGCGTAGCCGGTTGGCGTTGTGGCTTTGCCGTGATGATGCAATTGGGCGTTCACGGCATCGGCACGGGTCTGACTTGGTGTTGAATGGAATTTGGCGCGGAATGCGCGGCTAAAATGGGACTCACTGTTAAAACCGCATTCAAAGGCAATGCTGCCGATATTCTTGTGGCTGTAACGCTGTTGGGACAGCAATTGAAAGCTCCGCTGCAAACGGCGATCCCAAAGATAATTTGCCACCCCGCCATGCGGGGCAAAAATGCGATAGATATGTGTTCTTGACATTCGAAAGGTCAGGGCAAGGCTTGCTGGCGTGATGTTTTCGGCAAGGTTGGCATCAATATAGCGGTAGATGACCTTTGCAAGGGCAACTGTTGTTGGCGCGTCAATTTCCTCGGGAAGCAGGCCTTCGCACAGCAAGCATCCTTGCATCAGGCCGAGAGTTCCTTGCACGGCACTAACAGCTTGTTGAGTTGTCATGTCAGGAATGTTCTTCCAAAGATTCTGAAAACCAGTGGCCATGAAGCGGACCATCGGATTGTCCTTGGAAAGCTTCAGTCCATGCAGTGGCGCGAGAATATCCGATATATCTGGTCGCAATTCCCGTGGCAGAACAAGCGTAAGGTTTTCAAAATCACCCGTGATCATGTCGTGGGGGTAAGAAAGATCGATGATAAGCATGTCGCCCGCGACAATGCGCTCATTCTCTTTGGTAAGGCCGCCGCCCTGCAGAAAAAGCTGAACCAGAATGTGGTCCATATCATCATCGATCACTCGGCGGGGATGCCGTGAAAATTGCTGGGCTTGTGATCTGGTGACACCAAAAACCGTTTCCTGAAGGTCGTAAACATCGATCTGTGCAAAAAAATTCGTGAGATGACATTCATGATCGGACATCGTTACATCAAAAAAGATACCGATATTTTCCTGCCATGCGTCAAAACGATGACGTGGCTCGATATCATTGGTGTCAAAGTTTGATACGGGAACCGGTTTCAGTTTTGTCAATCCGGGGACTCTTTCGCATTAATGGCAGAACGATAAATTGGTACAATTAATCGCCCGCACTTTTGCGCCCGGACTAAATCAATGATTGATGTGATTGTTGTTTTTTCTACATTATGGATATATTTTTTGCAAGTTCTTATGGTTTGACAATAGCTTGCTGTGTCATCCTTTCCGGAAGGTTTCGGTCGCTGGTTATTGGCATTGGGAATTGGTTTTGACGCATCAGGCGCAAGGAATTAACCAAATCGCCTGAAGGGTTTGGTTAACCGGCAACATTCGCGATCACCTTGTTGATCGGTATTCCGAACAGTTCGAAAGCGATACAGCTATTTCGTGCCAGGGATCTATCAACCAGCTGCAACCTGACGGACAAGACCAGAAGCGGGAAATGCCGAAGAAAAAGGCCGCCTTGCGATAAACCGGGCGGCCCTTGGTGTTTCGGGGGCGGGGTCTAGCCGAACTCGACATTGTCGGGTGTCAGGTCGTCCTTGGTGATGTCTTCGATAATCACCCCAAAGGTCCATGGGGCGCCGTTGCTGAAATCGATGTAAAGATCGCCGCCATCGGTTTCGGTGGCATGATCAAGCAGGCTGTTGAAATCGGTAATGCCCGATCTGGCCTGAAGATCAGCGGTGAGGAGCAGGGTATCGCCGTCATTGCCGCTTTCGAAATCAACCACACGATCCCGGCTGGAGGCTTCGGCGTCGAAGACGAAAGTATCGTCGCCGATATTGCCCTGAAGCCAGTCATTGCCGCCGCCACCCGAAAGGATGTTGTCGGAGAAGGCTTCATGGGCGATGGGGCCGGCATCAAGTATGTCATGGCCGTCACCGCCATAAAGCGAGACATCATACCATTCGCCGGTGAGCGTATCATTTCCGGCTTCGCCATGGATGTTTTCGCCGACAATGACGTCGTCGCCATCGCGGCCATAGATGGTATCGCCGCCCTTGTTGCCGATCAGGCGGTTATCGTTTTCATCACCGATGATCAGGTCGCTTTGATTGCTGCCATCGACATTTTCGATACTGACGAAATGATCTCCGGTGCGCCCCGATCCGGTTTCAAGATTGATCACCGGTTGCGGACCATATTCACCATAGGGCGCATCATTGCCCCAACCGGCGATGTAGCTGATGGTGTCAATGCCTTCGCCGCCGATAAAGTAGCTTGCGATATCCTCGGAAAAAGCGGAGCTGTGGGTGGCATAGAAAGTATCGTCTCCGCCGCCGCCCATCATGATGTCGCCTTCGCCAGCACCGTTATAGGTTTGGTAAAAGGTGTTGTTGCCGTCATCCCCGATCAGAATGTCGCCATAGCGTGATGCGCGGATATCTTCGATGTTGCTGTAACGGTCGCCATCCGCATCGCCGCCCACACCAATGCCGGTGGCAAGATTGACGATGACGCCTTCCTTGGCCGAGTCATTTGAATAGGAAAATCGAATTTCATCGCGGCCAGGACCGCCGTCAATGACATCGGCCCCCGGGCCGCCATCAAGTTTGTCATTGCCCGACCCGCCAAGCAGCGTGTCGTCACCGATACTTGCATGAAAATGATCATGACCGGCACCGCCATCAAGCGTATCGTTCCCCGGTCCGATCTCATAGAAGCGGTCATGGCCGCCAAGCCCGCGAATATCATCACTGCCCGCGCGCCCAAAAATATGATCGTCCTGCTCTGTTCCGACAAGCACATCTGCGCCGTCGGTCCCATAGATGAGTTCAACCATGGTCCGTCTCCCGCATTGTTTGCTTTGCCCTTGGGAAAAGCTGCGGGGAGAATTCGGCGACTTGATGGCAGCGGGGCGGGATTGACGTCAAAACAGGGGAGACGCCAGAAGGCGGCGGGTTACGCCACCTTCTGTTCGTATTCTTCCTGCTTTTCCATCCAGCGGGTTTCGATCTCGGCCAGTTCGTTTTCGATCTTGCCAAGGTCTTTTTGCAAGGTGGTCAGTTTGGTGGCGTTATCGGGCTCGTAAAGCGCCGGATCGGCCATTTCTGCCTTGATTTTGTCACGACGCGCGGTCAGTTTTTCCATCTGCTTTTCAAGATTTTCAATCTCGCGCTTGATGGGGGCGGCGGCCTTGCGTTTTTCGGCGGCCTGCTGGCGGAGCGCCTTTCGGTTGCCCTTGTCCTCTGGCCGTGCCGGTTCGCCGTTTTCGTTGGCTTCTGCCTTGTCCGCGCGGCGTTCATCACGTGCGCGGTTCAGCAGATACTGGCGATATTCGGCAACGTCGCCGTCAAAGGCGGTGACCGCACCATCGGCAACCAGAATCAGGCGATCCGCACAGGCTTCGATCAGATAGGGATCGTGGCTGATGATGATCACCGCACCTTCATAGGCGTTAAGCGCATGGTTTAGCGCATCGCGGCTGTCGATATCAAGATGGTTGGTCGGTTCGTCAAGGATCAGCATATGCGGGGCATCAAGCGTCATCAGCGCAAACAGCAGACGCGCCTTTTCCCCACCCGAAAGGTCCTTGACCTTGGTGTCGCCTTTCTGGCCTTCAAACGCAAAGCGGCCAAGCTGGGCCCGGACCTTGTGTTCGATGACATCAGGCATCAGGGCTGCCATATGCTGATAAGGGGTTTCATCGGGGCGAAGCTCGTCGGTCTGATGCTGGGCAAAATAACCGATGCGCAATTTGCCCGATGCAACCTTTTCCCCGGCCATCAGTTCAAGCCGATTGGCAAGAAGTTTGGCCAGTGTCGATTTACCGTTACCGTTGGCACCCAGAAGCGCGATGCGGTCATCCATATCAATGCGCAGGCTGATATTGCGCAAGACCGGTTTGCCGGGTTCATAGCCGACATCGCCGTTATGGATATTGATCAGGGGCGGTGGCAGTTCCTTGGGGCTTGGGAAGTCGAACGAAATGCTGCGGTCTTCGACAACGGCAATTGCCGGTCCCATTTTTTCCAGCATCTTGATACGGCTTTGCGCCTGTTTGGCCTTGCTGGCCTTGGCGCGGAAGCGGTCGATGAAGGACTGGATGTGTTTTTGCTGGGCGACCTGTTTTTCGTAATGCTTGGACGCCAGTTCCATCTGTTCACGGCGCGTTTTGGCAAATTTGTCGTAATTGCCGCCATACATCGTCACCTTGCCATCGGTCAGATGGGCAATATGTTTGACCGCCTTGTTCAGAAGGTCGCGGTCGTGACTGATCAGGATGATCGTGCCGGGATAGTTGATCAGATAGTTTTCAAGCCAGATGGTGGCTTCAAGATCAAGGTGGTTGGTCGGCTCGTCAAGCAGCAGCAGGTCGGGTTGCAGGAACAGGGTTGCCGCCAGTGCCACACGCATCCGCCAGCCGCCGGAAAAATCATCGCACGGGCGTTGCTGGGCTTCGGCATCGAAACCAAGACCCGATAGGATCGATGCCGCGCGGGCTTCTGCGGTGTGGGCGTCGATGTCGGCAAGCCGGGTATAGATATCGGCGATCCGGTTCGGATCAGTAACGTTTTCGGCTTCATGCAGAAGGGCCGCACGTTCGGTATCGGCATCCAGAACCGTATCAAGCAGGGATCGCGACCCCGCCGGGGCTTCCTGTGATACCACACCCATGCGGGTGCGGTTAGACAGCGATACATCGCCGCCATCCGATGCGATTTCGCCGGAAATCAGTTTCAAAAGCGTGGATTTGCCGGCCCCGTTACGCCCGATCAGGCCCAGTTTGTACCCGTCGGGTACGGTCAGGGTCACGTGATCAAGGATCATACGGCCGCCAATGCGGTAGGTCAGGTCGGTAATTTGCAGCATTTCGGGTCCGCGTTCGGGAATCGTTTGAAAATCTGTGCTTTCAATAGGGCAGGGAGGGCCGTGACGCAAGGATTCTTGAAACTGTCATGAACACTCGATCACAGGACCAACAGGACAAAATGCGTGCGTGATGGGACGGCAAGGCGCGCAGTTTCACGGGATTTGGCGGCTTTTCTCACCTGTTCAACCCCCGATGCAAGGGGCGCAGGTCTGAATTGCGCGGACCGAACTATGTGTTGCGTTGCGAACCAAGGGCGTTTATATAGCGCCAACCTTAGGGTCTGCGGATGATAAGGAAGCCTTGTCGTCGGCTTTTTTATCTTCCGCAGTCCCTTCTTGGGGGTAACGAATTTTTACAAGTAGCTAGGTGAAACCAATGGCTATCGAACGCACTCTTTCGATCATCAAGCCGGACGCAACGCGCCGCAACCTGACGGGCAAAATCAATGCCGTCATCGAAGACGCAGGCCTTCGCATCGTCGCGCAGAAGCGTGTCGCTCTGACCCGTGCACAGGCCGAAGGCTTCTATGCTGTTCACAAGGAACGTTCGTTCTTTGGCGAACTCGTGGACTTCATGGTTTCCGGCCCGGTCGTCGTCCAGGCTCTGGAAGGCGAAAATGCTGTTGCCAAATACCGCGAAGTTATGGGCGCTACCAACCCGGCCAATGCCGAGGAAGGCACCATTCGCAAACAGTTTGCAGAATCCATCGAAGCGAACTCGGTCCACGGTTCGGACTCGCTTGAAAATGCTGCAATCGAAATTTCCTATTTCTTCGCCCAGACCGACATCGTCGGTTAAGGCTGTCGCTTCCGACATCGTCGGTTAAGCGATACGAAATACGGTTTCCGGTTCGCCGGATAAGAAGCGCCCCGCATCATGTGCGGGGCGTTTTTTTGTGCCTGAAATATACAGCCGATCAGAGCAGGAATGCCGCCATCAATAACAGCAGGACGGCAATTGAAATGACGCTCCAGAGCATGAATTTGGTCCAGTTTTCCCAGCCATGCTGGTGGACCTCAACCAGATTGTTATCGTAGTCGCTTCCCTGCATTGTTTCCTCCCTGACTTGTTACAGGTGTGGCGTGACCCTTGGCGGGAAATACCAAACGCATCGTAACACATTTCAGGGGTGAATAAAGATCGTCAAAATAACGTCAGGCGTTTGTTTTTAGCCAAGAAAAAAGCTGCCGGTTTCGGCAGCTTTGCATTGTTTACCCCGCGATCAGGCGATCACAGCAGGAAGATGGCCATCAGGATCAGAATGGCGACAACAGAAAGAGTGCCCCACTTCATAAAGACGGTATAGCCGTTATAGATGTCGACGTGGGTCTTGGTCAGTTCGTAGTCTTTACCCTGCAAATTAGCCTCCTGCGTTTAGAATTTCTCCAGTGTATAGACGTGAAGTTGTTGCGACGCAAGACGCAGATTAACTGGCAATATCATTCATTTGGCCAATAAAGCCCGATGCGGATGTCAGTCTGTCGGGGCGCAGGAATAGGGCAGGAAGGAACCCGTGGCGCCTTCATTCATCATTCTCAGGGACATTTTATTGGCGTAATCGAGTTCGGCCTCGGTGGTCGGACAGACATGGATGCGCGCGGTGCATCCCGATGCAACAAAGGCATCTTCGCTTTTTAGAAATTCCTCTCCAAGCTCGTTTTTATCCCGGCTCGGTTGAAGCTGGTCGCGAAACGACTGGTAAAACTGGCACTTGCGTTGGGACCAGCTCGGCTCATCGGCGCGGGCTTCATCGGCACAAAGCAGCATCGGTGCCACCAATACAGCAGCCAGAAGGGATGTATGCACCAGGATGGCTTGGGGAATATTCAGTCGCAGCGCGGATAATTTCATGTTTTTGGGGCTCTGATCCGGTGGACAGGTCGCAGGAGAAAAGACCTGAAAAATGCGAATGAAATATGACCAATATCAGAAGCTGCCAGATCATTTTTCGTGATACCAGCAGGCAAAAAAAGGGACAGGTTTTTACCTGCCCCTGAACCATGTGCGGATCGCCCGCCACGGGCGCAGTCAATTCGGTTCAGGCACCGGATTGATTTGCGCGAAATCCGGGGCATCTGCATCCGCAACTGTCACGATCCCGGCTTCATCGACCGAAACCCGGCCCTCGGCGATCCAGCGGATCACCTGCGGGTAAATACGATGTTCCTGTTTCAGGATGCGCTGCGCCAGCGTACCGGCATCATCACCGGGCAGGACCGGCACCACGGCCTGCGCAATGATCGGGCCGCTGTCGACTTCGGGCACCACATAATGCACCGTGCAGCCGGAATATTTCACCCCGGCATCAAGGGCGGCCTGATGAACGTGCAGGCCCTTGAAGCTTGGCAGAAGGGACGGGTGAATATTGATCAGCCGACCTTCCCAGCGCGTCACGAAGCTTTCACTGACCAGACGCAGATAACCGGCCAGAACCACCAGATCGGCACCGGATTCTTCAATCAGGTTGCTGACCGTGCTGTCATAGGCCTCGCGGCCACCTTCAAAGCCCTTGTGCGATATCGCCTCGGCCCGGATACCGGCACGGCGCGCCCGTTCAAGCCCGCCTGCGTCAAGCTGGTTGGAAAACACCAGAACGATTTCCGCCGGATAATCAGGCGTCTTGCAGGCATCAATGATCGCCTGAAGGTTCGACCCGCCGCCCGAAACCAGAACCGCGAGTTTTAGCGGCGTTACTTTTCCCATGCAGCGGCCATGTTTTTGATGATGACCTGCGGGCCATCACCGGCACGCGGGCCGATCACACCGATCTGGCTGACGGTTTCGCCGTGTTCACGCAAAAGCGCTTCGGCCTCATCGGCCTTGTCGGCCGGAACCACAACGCACATGCCAATGCCGCAATTAAAGGTACGCGCCATTTCAACCGACGGGATGCCGCCCTGTTTGGACAGCCATTTGAAAATCGGAAGGAATTCCCACGTGCTGGCGTCAAACACCGCCGTCAGGTTTTCGGGCAAAACGCGCGGGACGTTTTCGGTTAAACCGCCACCGGTGATATGCGCCAGCGCCTTGACCAGACCGGCTTTGTGCGCCGCCAAACAGCTTTTGACATAGATTTTGGTCGGTTCAAGCAGCGCCTCGCCAACATTCTTGCCCGGTGCAAACGGGGCATCATCGCCGTAACCAAGACCGGCCATGTCGACAACCTTGCGCACCAGCGAATAACCGTTGGAATGAACACCACTGGATGCCAGGCCAAGGATCACATCGCCCTCGGCAACGTTCGAACCGTCAAGCAACTCGCCGCGTTCCGCCGCCCCGACCGCAAAACCGGCCAGATCATATTCGCCGTCGGAATACATGCCCGGCATTTCGGCGGTTTCCCCGCCGATCAACGCGCAGCCCGCCTGTTTGCAACCCTCGGCAATACCGGCAACAACGTCGGTTGCCTTGTCGACGGCAAGCTTGCCGGTGGCAAAGTAATCAAGGAACAGAAGCGGCTCCGCCCCCTGGACCACAAGGTCATTGACGCTCATCGCGACAAGGTCGATGCCGACGGTATCGTGTTTGTCGGCCAGAAAGGCGACTTTCAGCTTGGTGCCGACACCATCGGTGCACGAAACCAGAACCGGGTCGTTATAACCGGCAGCTTTCAGGTCGAACAAAGCGCCGAATCCCCCCAAACCACCGGTAACGCCGGTTCTGCTGGTTGCTTTGGCCAGCGGTTTGATAGCATCGACAAGGGCATTGCCAGCATCGATATCGACACCGGAGTCCTTATAGGTAAGGCCGTTGGAGGCGGTCATTGGGTGATCCTCGGCTTAAGCGCATGGATAAAACAAAGCGGGCAACCCGCGTTTTTCATCAGTACGGGCGATCAGGCCGGGTTTTGGCAACCGGGGCTGGAACTTTCGCCTTGGTTACGCCTTTAATCAGGGCAATAAGAAGCCAAAAGTCATCATACTGATAAAAAACGCGGGCTTGATAATTTCCGCTGGGCCGAAAATACTCAAACGTGGGCAATATGCAATGCTCAGGTGCGCATGGGAGAGTTTTCTTTCCAGAATGCTTCACTCGTGCCACAAGAAGCATCAAACCATCGAAAAATGGGCAAAGAGGCAAACGTGCTTACAAGACTCAAAAGTTTCAGGCTGTTGGCAGGTGTCGTCGGACTTTCGGCGTCCTTATCCTTTCCGGTATTTGCGCAGGACATCTTCTCGGTATCGGGGGTGCATGTTGACGAAAGTGCGGAAACCGCCGCCGCCGCACGTGATCAGGCCCTTGCCATCGGTCAGCGCAAGGCCTTCGATGAGGTTGTGGCACGCCTGACATTGCCCGAAGACCGCAGAGGTCTTGGCACGCCAAACCAGAACGACATCAATAATATGGTGCGCGATTTCGGCGTTTCGAACGAGAAAACATCCTCGGTGCGCTATATCGCCGACATGACGGTGCGCTTCAAGGAAAACGAGCTTCGCAACTATTTGCGTTTCCGCGATATCCCGTTTGCCGAATTGCAATCCAAGCCGGTGATCATTGTGCCGGTCTATCATTCGGGCGGTTACACCAGCCTGTGGGATGACCCCAATCCGTGGCGCGATATCTGGAGCCGCAATTTCGCATCGGGCGGTCTGGTCCCGGTCAAGGCACCGATTGGCGATTTGCAGGATATCGGCATCGTTTCGGCCGAGCAGGCTGAAAATGGTGCGATCGACCGCCTGAACGAGCTTGCCCGCCGCTATGGTGCGAATGTCGCCGTCGTTGCCAGCGCCACGGTCCGTGGTGAAACCGGCGCGGAAACGGTTGATGTGACCGCCACCCGATATGACGCGGGCGGTGCGCCACAGATTTTTGGCGTGACCGAAACCACCCAGCCGGGCGAAAGCCTGAACGAAACGCTGGTGCATGCGGCCAAAGGGGTGCAGGACCAGCTTTCGGACGGCTGGAAACGTGCCAACCTGATCAATTACGGCACCGGCGGGCAGTTGATGGTGTTCATTCCGATCACCGGTCTTGATGACTGGGCCAAGATCGAGGAACGCATTATCGGCTCTCCGGTGGTACGCAACAGCCGGGTCGTCGCAATGTCGCGCCGTGAAGTACAGATTGCTGTGGATTATGTCGGTTCGACCGATCAGCTTCGCACCGCCCTGGCACAACAGAATCTGAGCCTGAGCCAGATGGGGGATATCTGGTTCATCCAGCCTGCCGGGTCGGAGCGTTTGCAGGACCTGTCGATTGGCGGATAATGCCGCCTGAGGCTTAACCGTGCAGGATGTTCGCAAATATTTTGGGGGCGGGCATCATCACGGCGACATGACAGCGAAACAAGGGGAAAAACGGATATGACGTTTCGGCAACAGGCCCGTTTCTGGCTGATTTTCATTGTCGGTTTTTTCGTTCTGATCTGGCTTTTTTCCGGCATCCTGCTGCCGTTTGTGGCCGGGATGGCGATTGCCTATTTCCTTGATCCGCTGGCCGACCGGCTGGAAGCACGCGGGATCAACCGGACGATTGCCACGACGATCATCACGGTTCTGTTTTTTCTGATTTTCATTTTCGTGTTGTTGCTGATCGTGCCGATGATCGGCAGCCAGCTTGCAGGCTTCCTTGAAAGACTGCCCGGTTATATCGACACATTGCGGACGACCGTAGCACCGTATGTGCAGCACATCATCGACCGCATCGCGCCCGAAACGCTTGAAGGCATATCGGATTCGGTCAAAGGCCAGACCGCGAACGCGATCAAATGGGTCGGCAACCTTCTGACCAATGTGCTTTCGGGGGGGCTGGCGTTGCTGAACTTCCTCAGCCTTGTGTTCATTACCCCGGTTGTGGCGTTTTACCTGCTGCGTGACTGGGACAAGATCGTTGCCAAGATCGATGGATATCTGCCGCGCCGTTCGGCCGAGGATATCCGCCAATGCGCGCGCGAAATTGATGAAACCCTGGCTGGCTTCGTGCGCGGGCAGGCCACGGTTTGCATTTTGCTTGGCCTGTTCTACGCGCTGGGCCTGACGGCGGTTGGGCTTGAATTCGGCTTTGTCATTGGCCTGATGACCGGGCTCGTGTCCTTTGTACCCTATTTCGGCATGTTTGCCGGGTTCGCCGTTGGCATGGGCGTGGCATTGGCGCAGTTTGGCGTCAGTGTCGATCTGGCGCTGGTCGCCCTTGTTTTCGGGGCCGGGCAGGTGATGGAAGGCAACTTCCTGACCCCGAAACTGGTCGGCGACAAGGTCGGTCTGCATGCGGTCTGGGTGATGTTTGCCCTGCTGGCCGGGGGTGCTGTTTTCGGATTGCTGGGTGTGATGCTGGCCGTACCGGTGGCTGCGGTGATCGGTGTGCTTGTGCGATATGGCTTAAGGCAGTATCTGGATAGCCGGTTATATGATCACGGCCCTGACAATCCGGCCTATGATCCGTTAAAAGACGCCGAGAATTGAGAACACAGTGACCCGCGCACCCCAAAAGACGGCCCCGGACGAAACGCCCGCTGCACCCGAAAAGGGTGGCGACGGCCATATGCCGGAATTATCGCCGCAACAGTTGCCGCTGGAACTGGAATTGCGCCCGGCATTGGGGCGGGCCGATTTCATGGTCGCCGATTGTAATCGCGAAGCCGTTTCATGGATTGATCACTGGCCGGAATGGCCGGTTCCTGCCCTTTGCCTTTATGGTCCGCGCGGATCGGGCAAAAGCCACCTTGCGGAAGTATGGCGGGCACGGTCGGCCGCGCTAAGCGTTTCGGGGCGTGACCTTGTCGGGGCGAATCCGGACGTGCTTCTGGGCGATGCCACCGGGCTTGTCATCGAGGATGCCGATCTTGGCCTCGACGAGACGGTGTGTTTCCATCTTTATAATATGCTCAAAGAACGCGGCGGGCATTTGCTGATGACCGCACAGCAGCCCCCATCGCGCTGGAAAGTCGATCTGCCGGATTTGAAATCACGGCTGGGGGCGGCACTGGTCTGCGAAATTTCCCCGCCCGATGACGACTTGATGGTCGGACTTCTGATCAAGCTGTTCGCCGACCGGCAGATGGCACCTGGCCCGCAGATCATTGCCTATATCCTGCCACGCATCGAACGCAGCTTTGTCGCGCTTACCGAACTGGTGGCCGCGATTGACCGGCAGGCATTGGCGCAAAAGCGCGCGGTGACATTGCCGCTGGTGCGGGCCGTGATGGATGGTCAACAGGATTGACGTAGCAGTCAGACGCATTTTCGATAGGCGAGGCAAGATGTTGCGCGTTATATTCGCCCGATTGCAAATTACCGGATAGTGCATGTGACCCCGCGCAAGACCAAGGTTAAACCGTCCCTGAAATCCAAGACCGATGCACTGGTCCAGTCCGGACATGTTCTGGGCTGGCGCGAATGGATCGGACTACCGGATTTTGACGTGCCGTTGATGAAGGCCAAGGTCGATACCGGGGCGCGGACATCGTCGCTTCATGCGCTTAATCCCCGCATGATTGAACGCGATAACCAAAAATTCGTAAAATTCATCTTGCCGCATTACCGCGGTGACGGGCATGGTCGTATCGAATGCACGGCACCGCTTGTTGAAACCCGCGAGATTCGCAGTTCCAACGGCGAGGCCGAGGAACGTTATGTGATTTCGACCCATATTGCCGTCGGGCATCATAAAATCCGGGTCGAGATTTCATTGGCAAACCGTTCATTGATGGGCTTTCCCATGCTGCTGGGGCGCACGGCAATGAAGGCAGGAAGATTTTTGGTCCAACCGTCAAAATCTTATCTGGCGGGGAAACCGGAACAGGTTTATACGGCGCTGCAATCCGGCACCGTTTCGGAACAATGATCCGACGCTGTCGTTGAACCTTCGACACATTCTGTAACGCTCGACCACGGGAGTCCATTGCATGAAAATCGCAATGCTTGCGCGCAATCCTAATCTGTACTCCCACAAACGGCTGGTCGAGGCGGCCGAAAGTCGCGGGCACGAGATTGATGTCATCAACACCTTGCGCGTGACGATGAACATCACGTCGCTGAAGCCGGAAATCTATTACGGCGGCAAGAAACTGACCGGGTATGACGCGGTTATTCCGCGTATCGGCGTTTCGGTGACGTTTTTCGGACTGGCGGTGCTGCGTCAGTTTGAAATGATGGGGGTTTATCCGTTAAACGAATCCGTGGCGATTGGCCGGTCACGTGACAAGCTGCGCTCCTTGCAGATCCTGTCGCGGCGTGGTGTCGGCCTGCCGGTGACGGCCTTTGCCCATGATCCGAAAAAAACCGACGAGGTTCTTTCGATTGTCGGCGGTGCGCCGGTTGTGATCAAGCTTCTGGAAGGCACCCAGGGCATTGGTGTGGTTCTTGGCGAAACCGAAAAATCCGCCAAATCCGTGATCGAGGCCTTCCGCGGGGCCAATGTCGATATCATGGTGCAGGAATTCATCAAGGAAGCCGGCAATACCGATATTCGCTGCTTTGTAATTGGCGAGAAAGTCATTGCCAGCATGGAACGCACCGGGGCGGAGGGTGATTTCCGGTCCAACATTCATCGCGGCGGTTCGGCGCGTGCCGTGCGTATTACTCCGCAGGAACGTGCAACAGCAGTTGAAGCCGCCAAGGCGATGGGGCTAAATGTCTGTGGTGTCGATATTCTTCGCTCCAACCACGGTCCGGTGGTGATGGAAGTCAATTCATCGCCTGGGCTGGAAGGCATCGAAGGGGCAACCGGCAAGGACATTGCCGGAATGATTATCGAATTCATGGAAAAGGATCACCGCCCCGGCAAGGTGCGGACCAAAGGCAAGGGATAAACTGTGAACGAGATCGGGAAGAAAGTATCCAACGCCAGATCGGCAAAGGTAGCCAGGACCCCGGACTTCGAGATTGGCGATAAAAGGGTGCCTGCGGGCACCCGCCAGATCGTTGATATTCCGATCTCGCTTTTATCCAATCACACGCCGGTCAATCTGACCGTCAATGTGGTGCATGGCAAACGGCCCGGCCCGGTTCTGTTCGTTAGTGGTGCCGTGCATGGCGATGAAATCGTCGGGGTGGAGGTCATCCGCCGGGTTCTGAAATCGCCCGCCCTTCGCGGGATGCATGGAACCTTGCTGGCGGTTCCGGTCGTCAATGCGTTCGGGTTTCTGAACCATACGCGCTATCTGCCCGACCGCCGCGACCTTAATCGATGCTTCCCCGGTCATTCGGCGGGCTCCCTTGCCGCACAGCTTGCCCATCTTTTCCTGACTGAAATTGTCGAACGGTCCGACTTCGGCATCGATCTGCATTCCGCAGCCGTGAACCGCGTGAATCTGCCCCAGATCAGGGTCAATGAAGATGACGAGGATATCATGGCCTATGCCGAGGCCTTCGGTGCCCCGATCATCCTGACCAGTCCGCTGCGCGAAGGCTCGCTGCGCCAGGCCGGCAAGGAGGCCGAAGTGCCGATCCTGCTCTATGAAGCGGGCGAGGGGCTCCGGTTTGATGAAATGTCGATCCGGGCCGGTGTTTCGGGGGTTTTGCGCGTGATGCGCAAGCTTGGCATGACGTCGGGCCGCTCGATCCGTGATCCGAAAGTCCCCCCTTTCAAATCATCCAGCAGTTATTGGCTGCGTGCGCCGGTCGGCGGGATTTTAAGGACCTTCAAGATCGCGGGCGAGTTCGTCAACGAAGGCGATGTGGTGGCCGCAGTTTCCGATCCGTTTGGCCTTCGCGATGCAGAGGTCGTGGCGAAACATGCCGGATTGATCATCGGGCGGACCAATCTGCCGATTGTCAATCAGGGCGATGCGCTTTTCCATGTGGCGGCGATCAAACGGTCATCGGAATTGCAGGAACGCATGGACGCCATCGAAACCCATCTGCAATCCGATCCGCTGCTCGACGAGGATGAAATCATCTAAGACGTCGTTTTTAAGTGCTTTTTGCGCATGATAGCTGCCATATCGAAGCTACTGGCGGATCACGCCCGGCAATGTTATAGCAAGGTTTATGGAACCAATTACAAATACAGAAGAACTGCGCGCGTTGTGCGAAAAGCTCCGGCAGTTCGAATATGTCACGGTCGATACCGAGTTCATGCGCGATTCGACCTATTGGCCGCAGCTTTGCCTCGTGCAGCTTGCAAGTCCCGAACCGTCGGATAATGGTGCGGCGGTTGATCCGCTGGCCGAGGGCATTGACCTTGCCCCGCTGTTCGACCTGATGCAGGACGAAAGCGTGGTCAAGGTGTTTCACGCCGCCCGTCAGGATATCGAGATTTTCGTCCATCTCAGCGGCAGGGTCCCGCACCCGGTATTTGATACCCAGGTGGCGGCGATGGTGCTTGGCTATGGCGATCAGGTCGGTTACGAGACGCTGGTCAACAAGGTGGTGCGCAAGAATATCGATAAATCGATGCGCTTTACCGACTGGTCGCACCGCCCGCTTTCAACCAAGCAGCTCAGCTATGCGCTGTCGGATGTGACGCATCTTCGCGTGATTTACGAGGCCTTCCACGAACGCCTCGAAGCCAATGGCCGGGCCTATTGGCTGGCCGAGGAAATGGAACGCCTGACCGATCCGTCGATCTATTCGATTGATCCGAAAGAAGCATGGCTTCGGCTTAAAACCCGCTCCAACAGCCCGAAATTCCTGGCGGTGGCGCGCGCGCTTGGCGAATGGCGCGAGACCGAGGCACAGCGCAAGAACCTGCCGCGTAACCGTGTTCTGCGCGATGATACGCTGCTTGATATCGCCGCCCGGCAGCCATTGACCGACAAGGATCTCGACAAGACCCGTGGTGTTGGCCGCAATTTCGGCAGCAGCAAACCCGGTCAGGCGATCATCGAAGCCATTCAGGCCGCGCTTGACAGCCCGCAGGAAGATTGGCCACAACCAAAATTCCGCCCCGACCTTCCATCGGGCATCGGCCCGACGGTGGAACTGCTCAAGGTGCTGCTCAAACTCTGTTCCGAGGAAAAGGGCGTCGCCCAGCGGCTGGTGGCATCCAGCGACGATTTGCAGAATATCGCGGCTGATGACAATGCCGACGTCCCGGCGATGCATGGCTGGCGGCGCGAATTGTTCGGGCAATATGCGCTGCAACTCAAACACGGACAGATCGGGCTCAAGCTCAAGAACGGTGAAGTGGTGTTTGTCGAACTCGACGCCAAGGACTAAGTCCGCGACCCAATCGAAGACATGAAAAAACGAGCCAGCTTTGGCCCGTTTTTCGTTTTTGCAACAGGGGAGGAAGCCCGGTTTTAGAACCCCGGTTTTAGAACATCGTGTTGTCATGCGCCTGTTCGGCCGGGACCGGCTGGGCGACGTCCCAGTGTTCGATGATCTTGCCGGTATCATCAAGTCGGAAGATATCCATTACCGCACTTTCGCCTTCTGCCGAAAGGGACCTGACATGGGTGACCACCAGATTACCCTCGGCGACAGTACGGACGATTTCGGCATGGATCGACGCATCAGAATTCAGCCAGCCGGTAATGCCCTCGCGGAAGCCGTCAATGCCATCGGCAACAAACGGGTTATGCTGAATGTATTCATCGCCGATATATTTCGTGATCGCGCCGTCAACATCGCGCTGATTGAAAACCATGTCATAAAACGCGACGACATTGGCGGTGTTGCGGTCTTCGACCTCGCCCGCATGGGCGGGCAAGGCGAAGCCGATGGCAACCAAGGTGACGACCAGGCTGGCAGCAAGGATTGTTTTGGCGCGGCTCATTTAAGCGCCTCTTTCAGAAAGTCCGCGGTGCTTTGCGGTGCGCGACCAACAACCTTGGCGAAATCATCGCTGGTCTGTTCATAATCGCCATTACGCGTGCCGACATACATGCCGCTTAGCGCCTCAACCAGATGGCCGGGCAGGCCAAAGCTTGCCAGAATGCCGGTATGGACTTCGGGCGGCAGATCGACATAACGGATCTCCTTGCCGATTGCGTCGGCGATGATGGCGGCGATATCGGCAAAGCCGATCGGCGTGCCAGAAAGCTCGTAGGTCTGATTGACGTGATCGGCCGGGTTGGCAAGGACGGCAGCGACGGCTTCGGCAAGGTCGTTACGCGGAATGTAGCTGACCTTGCCATTACCGGCAGGCGCACCAAAATCGCCGGTTTCAAGTGCATGCGGAACACCCGCCATCAGAAGGTCGGTATAGAAGCTGTTGCGCAGCACCGTGAAGGACAGGCCGCTTGCCTTGATGTAGCTTTCGGTGTCGGCATGGATCGCGGCATAGGTAAACGGGCTTTCAGGGCGCGCATCGATAAAGCTGGTATAGACCAGATGGCTGACACCGGCTGCCTTGGCGGCATCAACGGCGGTACGGTGCTGTTTGATGCGGGTTTCAACATCGGTTTCACCCGAAATGATCAGCGCGATATCAATGCCTTTGAACGCATTTGTCATCAGGGCAAGATCATCAAAATCGCCATGGCGGACATCGATGCCTTTGGCGGCCATTTCCTGTGCCTTGGCAACATTGCGGACACTTGCGGCAATCTGATCGGCGGAAACGCGGGTCAGCAGATGTTTGACGACAAGACTTCCGAGCTGGCCGGTTGCGCCGGTAACAAGGATTTTCATGGTTTCATTCTCCGGTAATCGGGGGTGGGCATTGGCCCGTCAATGGAATGAAACTGCACCTGATTTCCCATATGATCAATTCGATCAAGGTGATAGTATTCATGTATGAATATCGATGAATTGGACCTTGATTATCGTTTGCTGCGGCTTTTCCTGACCATCTATGAAGAGGGATCAGTAACAGCCGCCGCCAACCGCCTTGGCGTCGGGCAACCCACCGTCAGCCACGGGCTTGACCGGTTGCGCCAGATTGTCGGCGATCCGCTTTTTGTCCGGTCGGGCCGGGGGATCACGCCAACCGCCCATGCCGATGAAATGGCCGGGCGGGTGCGCATCCTGTTGCAGGATTTGCGCAACCTTGCCCGCGTTGATGCCTTCGATCCGAATGATCCGGCCCAATCAGCCCGCTTTGTAATCGGCACCAACGATTACGAGGTGGCGGTGATCATGCCCGAGCTGTTTCGCATCATCCGCGGTTATGCCGCCGATATCCGGCTTCGGATTTTACCGATCCATGGTGATGTAAACGTGATTGACCGGCTGCGTAGCGGTCAGCTTGATCTGGCGATTGGCCTGCATATGACTGAAAATGTTGGCGATATCGCGCAACAGACCCTGTTTCGCGAACATATGGCGTGCTTTTACGATGCCGATTGCCATGATGTGCCACCCGATACGCTCGATCAATATTGCGCCGTGCCCCATGCGCGCGTGATCATCGGCAATAACGAACATTCGGCGGTGGACGAGATGCTCGATGCCTGCGGACGCAAACGCCGCACGGTTTTGCAGGCATCGACCTTTGCCAGCATCGCCAGCCTGATCCGCGGGACGGACGTGATCGCATCGCTGCCCTCGCGGCTTGAACGCGATGTCATGGCGGGCTTTGCCAAATGCACCTTCCCGCTTGATTTCCCTGAATACAGCTTCGCCCAGTCCTGGCATGTCCGCAACGCCGCCAGCGCCCCGCATAAATGGCTGCGCGGCGAGATTTTCAGGGTAACGCGAAAGCTGGTTTAACCGACCGCGGCTCCCGTAATCCTGATCCCGCCAACCCAACGTTCGCCGGTGTAAAGTTCCATGAAATTCCGGGTGCCGGAAAGGATTTCGTGGCCGGTTTCAGTCAGTGACAATATCTGTTCGGGCCAGGGCGTGTGCGGTTGATTGTCGGCGAAGTCAAAAAGCGGTGAGCTGGTTTGCTTCATATCGGCCAGAATTTCCCGGA
Organism: Thalassospira sp. MIT1004; assembly: GCF_001858545.1. Classification (NCBI taxonomy): domain Bacteria; kingdom Pseudomonadati; phylum Pseudomonadota; class Alphaproteobacteria; order Rhodospirillales; family Thalassospiraceae; genus Thalassospira; species Thalassospira sp. MIT1004. Next base: position 303,385 of record NZ_MCAO01000042.1, read on the forward strand.
ACATCAGATCGCCCAGAAACGGTAGCGGTTCGTAAGACAGCATAAGATGACCAAAAACCTTGCCGGCCGGAAGCGGACCGAAATCGGCAAGGATTTGCAGGGTCAGTTCCTGCGTCAGGCCAAGACCGTTTCCGGGATCGGGCAATTCGCGCAGATGGCGGTCAAGGGCTGCGATCATGCAGGGGATCGGCGATTGGCCGTTATCGATTATGGCGCGCAGCGCATCGGGCTTTGAGGCACGGATCGCGGGCCAGACCGTTTGACCGCATTCCAGCATGGCATCCGAAACCGGTGCACGGGCATTTTCCCAGCACCAGATCAGCAATTCGGGCGAAAGCTGACCTAGGCCGATGAAACGCTCGACCCCGGGCACCCGATCAACACAGATCAGATCAAGCCGGGTTTGCGGGCGAAGGTTCGCGATGAAATCAAGCAGGAAGACGAGGATCAGCTGATCGTAGCTGTCATGTTCAAACCACAGCACGACATGATCGTAATCGCCCAGTGTGGCCAAGCCCGCATATTCGCGTTGCAGGCGCGAAAGTGCATCGGGAAAATCGATGCGATAGGATGATGCAATGAAACGCGCACGGGTTTCGATGAAGTCGGGCAGGGGCACATCCGGCACCGGCCCCTGACAGAAGGGATCGGAAAATTCCATGAAAGCACCGGCAAACCCGGCCAGTTTCAGGCAATGCGAAATATCCGAGCCACAGCGCAGATGTAGGGTTTGCGCCGTATCGAGCGTTGGCAGGTGGCCCGATGCGATCTGGCGCTGATGTTCGGTAATCCGGTCGATATGGGATTTCAGTTTCGGCCAGCTGGCAAAACCGTTTTCGCGCGCGATGACAAGCTGGCTATCGGCCAGTTGCAGATCCTCAATGCTTTTGCCGGGCAGGTGGATACTGATGCGGGTTTGGGCATCGCCCTGTTGGGCGCGGGCGGATTTCAGCAGCTCCTTGGCGCGCTTGCGCTGCTGCTCAAGGTTAAGGCGGCCGTCAAAGATTCCGGATTTCGATGTGCGCGAAGCAGACATACGATTCCCCTGTGCTTAAGCCTGTGTCCGCCAGACAGGCAAGGAAACCGTGTGGTTCATATGTCGATTAGACCGGGCGCAGCCCTTTCCGCGGACGGGGTGCTTTGGGAAGCAAGGGCACCATAGCATTGCGGGCTTTCCGGTTCAAAATAAATGAACCGGAAAGCCCTGAATAAACAGAAGGAAACGGGATCAGGGCTGGGGAAGCTGATCGACAATCACGACCCTGCTGTCGCAATCCATCAGTTTGGCAAGCTTCGATAAACGCTGTTCAACGACTTCACCGTTGAGTGCCGCGAAGTCCCTGTGCATCTGAAGTGTAAGCGTCTTGTCTTCATGAACAAGCGCCGTACCGGGAAGGATGCCTTCAACCCCGCCCGAAAGGGTATGGCCAAGGCGGATGGCGTGACCGTAAAGGCGGCCAATCGCGCGTGTGTCTTCGTCAAGCAGACGGTCGCTTGACTCGTCACCCTTGAAATTGCCGGTATAGCGTGACCCGATGGTATAAGCGAGGAACACCCGGTCATGATGGTTCAGGTCAAGATAGGGATGATGCAGAATGCGGTTATAGCTCTGGATCGCGCGGTAATCGGGGTGTTCGCTCCATCCAACGTCGCCGATGATGCAGGCGGCAAGGCGCAGACGGCCAAGATTGCCAGGCTGATCGCGGAAAATCGGTGCCGACCAGCGATACAGTTCTTCCCCATGCTGATGGAACCTCTCGCCGTCTTCGGCAAAGCTGAGACAGGCATCAAGCAACGGATCGCGTTCGCGCAATTCATCGGGCAGGGCTTCGTACATCCAGCCTTCGCGAAGCCCGTGACTGGAAAACACGACCTCCTTGGCCTGCATGCGTTCAAGCAGCAGGTTCATGACAAGCCCCGCATGAGGCAGGCTATCGATACGGCGTTTGGAAACACCGCCCACCTTGTCAAGCGACACGCGGCTCTGCTGTGATATGATATGCGTCAGTTCGGCGATTTCGGCACGTGGCATGGTCAGGTTATGCACTACCGAAATCGGATAGTTTTCCTGGGCGATATAAAGCTTGGCAATCGAACGCCACGAACCGCCAACCGCAATCAATGGTTTGCCCGCCCCTTCATGCAGCCAGTCGATGCTTTCAAGGTGGGTTTTGACTTCGGCTTCCAGACGGGCACGGTCCGAACCAAATACCGCATGCAGGCGCATGGCACCCAACGGAACGCTGACGCGTTTTTTGATCTCGCCTTCATCAAGCAATACCAGTTCCAGCGACCCGCCACCGATATCACCAACAATGCCGGTTGCGCGCCGATCCCCCGAAATCACGCCAAGGGCGGAAAGGCGGGCTTCTTCAAGGCCGTCAATGACCTTGACGGTCAGGCCGGTCTCGGCAAGGACCCGGTCACAAAAAGCCTGTCCGTCGCTGGCAGCACGGACAGCCGCGGTCGCAAGGATGTCGACCCGTGTGACCTTCATCGCGCGGAGCAACCGGGCAAAACGCCGCAGGGCGGCGGTTGCCATTTCAACACCTTCGGGGTTGAGACGGCCGGTGTTTTCGGGGTCGCGCCCCAGACCGCACATCACCTTTTCGTTAAAAATCGGGGCCGGTGCGCGTGTCATGCCATCAAACACAACAAGACGCACCGAGTTCGAGCCAACATCAATGATGGCGATACGGTTGGAAACCCTTTGGTCAGTCAGCATGCGGTTGGTTGAACCTGCCTGTTTTCTTAGTCATCAAGCTGCAGCACGGGGACATTTGGATCTTCCTCGCTAAGCGCGCTGCCACGGCCCGAAAGTGACGGGTTGGTCATGAAATACTGGTGAGAGGAGAAAGCATTTTCATCGGCTTCGCACCGCTCGTAAGTCCCGTCGGGCTGCAGGTACCAAGCCTGCGCCGTATCTTTCAGATTTGCAATCATGATCTGTTCGACAATCTGGCGCTGGCAGGTGGGGTTTTCCACCGGGACCAGTGTTTCGACACGACGGTTAAGGTTGCGCGGCATCCAGTCGGCAGATGAAATAAACGCCTTGGCCTTGCGCGACGGCAGTTTTGCGCCGTTTGCAAAGACGACAATGCGCGAATGTTCAAGGAAACGACCGACGATGGATTTGACCCGAATATTTTCCGATAACCCCGGCACACCCGGCCGCAAACAGCAGATTCCGCGCACGACCAGTTCGATATGAACCCCGGCCTGGCTGGCGCGATAAAGCGCGTCAATCACCACCGGATCAACAAGGCTGTTCATCTTGGCCCAGATGCCCGCCGGTTTGCCCGCCTGACAGTTTTCGATCTCCTGATCGATATGGGCAAGCAGGGTCGGGCGAAGCGTATGCGGCGCGATGGCAATCTTTTCAAGCGACCGCGGGGTCGCATAACCGGTCATGAAATTAAAGATGCTGGCCGCGTCACGACCCAATGCCGGATCGCACGAGAAGAACGAAATATCGGTATAGAATTTCGCGGTGATCGGGTGATAGTTGCCGGTCCCGAAATGGACATAGGTCCGAAGCCCGTGGCTTTCGCGCCTGACCACCAGTGACACCTTGGCATGCGTTTTCCAGTCAAGGAAGCCATAGACCACCTGACAACCGGCACGTTCAAGATCGGCCGCCCAGCGCAGGTTGGCTTCCTCGTCAAAGCGGGCCTTGAGCTCCACCATCGCCGTTACCGATTTGCCCGCTTCGGCAGCCGCAATCAGGGCCTTGACGATCGGGCTGTTTTCCGATGTGCGATAAAGGGTCTGCTTGATGGTGACGACTTCGGGGTCACGCGCAGCCTGCAACAGGAACTGCACGACGACGTCGAAATCCTCGAACGGGTGGTGAACCACCAGATCCTTTTTGCTGATCGCGGCAAAGCAATCGCCGCCAAAGTCGCGCACCCGTTCAGGATAACGCGCGCCATAGGGCGGGAACAGTAGATCATGATGCAGATCGGAATCGATCAGCTGTTTGACATCGACAAGCCCGACAAGCCCGTCGACCTTGACGACTTCTTCGGGGGCGACAGAAAGTTCGTCGACCACGAAATCCAGAAGGTCTTCTGGCATCTCGGCATTGACTTTAAGTCGGATGATGCTGCCGCGGCGCCGACGCTTCAGGGCGGTCTTGAAAACGCGTACCAGATCTTCGGCTTCTTCTTCGATTTCAACGTCCGAGTCACGGATAACGCGAAACAGGCCGTGTTCGATCATGTCGAAACCGGGGAACAGCTTGTTAAGGTAAAGGACAATCGCCTGTTCCAGCGGCAGATACCGTTCGGTCCGGCCCGGCATGCGCAGGAAACGGCCGATTTTCGGCGGTACCGGGATCAGCCCGCGCATGTTGTGACCATCCGCCGGGTCAAACAGCTGCATGACGATCGCAAAGCCAAGGTTCGGAATGAACGGGAAGGGATGGGACGGATCAATCGCAAGCGGCGTTAAGGTCGGGAAGATTTCGCGCATGAAATAGCCGTCAAGCCATTTGCGGTCGGTCTGGGTCAAATCATCCGGTCTGATCACCGAAATCCCGTGCTTGTCCATCTCGCTGCTAAGCTGCTGCCAGATGCGCTGCTGATCCTGCATCAACTGGCTGGCATCATATGTGATGGCGCGCAGCTGCTCGGACGGGCTCATGCCATCCTGGCTGACCTTGGTCATGCCCGCACGCAGTTGCCCGACCAGGCCTGCAACGCGCACCATATAGAATTCGTCAAGGTTGCTGGCGGAAATCGACAGGAACCGCAAGCGTTCCAGCAACGGATGCCGTTTGTTCTGGGCCTCTTCAAGGACGCGGCCGTTAAAGGCCAGCCACGAAAGTTCGCGGTTTATAAAGCGCTTGTCCGAATCAAGTGTGATGGCGCTTGATTGAATAACGGCGGCGTGGGTCACGCTGTGCCTCCTGCGAAAGTGGGTTTGTGTCCTTGAAATAAAGCGACAGGTCCCGGTTGCGATTGGAGTATAGGATAACTGCTTGTCGGGGTGCAATTTTCTTAAATTTTTAAGTCAGTTTTCTTGGTGGCTTCACAGCGCCCGATGTGGCATGCAAAAGTCTGCTTTCCTTAAGATCACCGGATACCCGATTTTATGAAGACATTGCTTCTGCTCAGGCATGCAAAATCAAGCTGGACCGATCCGTCCCGATCCGATCACGACCGGGAACTGAACCGGCGCGGCGAAAAGGCGGCCCCGGTGATGGGGCGCTATTTGCATGAACAGGGGCTGGTGCCCGATCTGATCTGGTGTTCAACCGCCGAACGTGCGGTCCAGACATTAACCCTGCTGGGGCGCGATTTTGCCAGTGCATCCGACGTGATCTACAACGAAGACCTTTATATGGCGACCGAGGCCGTGCTGCTTGAAAGCCTTGGGCACACCCATGACGAGGCCCGCTGTGTAATGATGATCGGCCATAATCCGGGACTTGCCGATTTCGCCGCCCGGCTGTTTGGCGAGGGCGATGGCGAGGCATTGCTGGAAATGAACCGTAAATATCCGACCTGCGGTCTTTGCCAGTATGAATTTGATGTTGATCATTGGGCGGACGTTCGGTTTGAAGCCGGGCGCCTGATTCGCTTTGTCAAGGTCAAGGATTTGCAGGGGGGCGGTGCGCCGCCGACCTGAAATTCCGGCCCGCAATGCAGACCATTGCGACGGGCACTTGACGGCGGGGCTTTGGCAGCGTTTTATACCGCAGAATTTCAAGCGCCGCGTCGCGCAAACAGACAGATCACCCGATTTAAGCCCCCCGAATTGACCGGGGTGGCTGGTTTGCGGTGCTTTTTTGTTTGACAGCGCGGTGCAGCCATGCACCTTTGCGCCAAATTTGTGGCCCAAAATACCAAGCATACAAAGCAACCTGGAAAGACCATGCATCCTTATCGTTCACACAATTGTAATGCGTTGCGCGCCTCTGACGCCGATGCGGAAGTGCGCCTGTCCGGCTGGATCCACCGCAAGCGCGACCACGGCAACCTTTTGTTTGTCGATTTGCGCGACCATTACGGCATCACCCAGATCGTGATCGATATTTCAAGCCCGCTTTTCGCGGTTCTTGAAAAGTCGCGTGCCGAAAGTGTGATCACGGTGGACGGCAAGGTCGTCAAACGTACCGCCGAAACCGTCAACCCGAACCTGCCGACCGGCGAGATCGAGGTTTATGCCTCGAACATCGAAGTCCAGTCGTCGGCCGACGTTCTGCCGATGCCGGTCTTTGGCGATGCCGAATATGGCGAGGAAATCCGCCTGCGTCACCGTTACCTTGATCTGCGCCGCGAAAGTGTTCATTCGAACATCGTTCTGCGCTCGCGCGTGATTTCGGCAATGCGTCAGAAAATGACCGCACAGGGATTTTTGGAAATCCAGACCCCGATCCTGACGGCAAGCTCGCCGGAAGGTGCGCGTGACTTCCTGGTACCGTCGCGCATGCATCCGGGCAAGTTCTATGCCCTGCCGCAGGCTCCCCAGCAGTTCAAACAGCTTCTGATGGTTTCGGGCTTTGACCGTTACTTCCAGATCGCACCGTGCTTCCGCGATGAAGACGCCCGTGCCGACCGTTCGCCGGGGGAATTCTATCAGCTCGATTTCGAGATGGCCTTTGCCACCCAGGACGACGTGTTTGACGCGATCGAGCCGGTTCTTCATGACATCTTTGTCGAGTTCGGCGGTGGTCGTGACGTAACGCCGCTTCCGTTCCCGCGCATTCCGTTTGATGAATCGATGGCGAAATATGGCTCTGACAAGCCCGACCTTCGCAACCCGATCATCCTGTCTGACGTGACCGAAGCCTTCCGTGGTTCGAATTTCGGCATCTTTGCCTCGAACATCGAAAAGGGTTCGGTGGTTCGCGCCATTCCGGCACCGGGGGCCGCAGGCCGCCCGCGCAGCTTCTTTGACAAGCTCAATGCCTGGGCCCGCGAAGAAGGGGCGGCTGGTCTTGGTTACATCGTTTATGATGAAAACGGCGAAGCCAAAGGCCCGATTGCCAAGAACCTTGACGCCGAACGTATCGCAAAGATCAAGGAAGTTACCGGCGTTGCCAATGGCGATGCGGTCTTCTTTGCCTGTGACAGGGAACTGGCAGCCGCCAAATTTGCCGGCAAGTCGCGCGACAAGGTTTGCGATGAACTGGGTCTTCGTGAAGACGGCATGTTCAAATTCTGCTGGATCGTTGATTTCCCGATGTACGAGGAAGACGACGACGGCAAGATCGAATTCAGCCACAACCCGTTCTCGATGCCGCAAGGCGGTCTTGAGGCCCTTGAAAGCATGAACCCGCTTGATATCAAGGCGTGGCAGTATGACATCGTCTGTAACGGTATCGAACTGTCGTCCGGTGCCATTCGTAACCACCGCCCGGACATCATGTACAAGGCGTTCGAGATTGCCGGTTATGGCAAGGACGTCGTTGATGACCGCTTTGGCGGCATGATCAACGCGTTCAAATTCGGCGCCCCGCCGCACGGTGGTTCTGCCCCGGGTGTGGACCGTATTGTGATGCTTCTGGCTGACGAGCCGAACATTCGCGAAGTCATTGCCTTCCCGCTGAACCAGCAGGCGCAGGATCTGATGATGAATGCCCCGGCCGAGGTCGATGACCGCCAGCTTAAAGAACTGCATCTGCGGGTGCAGCTTCCGCCGAAAATCAAAAAAGACTGATTTCAGACTGCTGACAAAGTCCTCGCCAATTGCGGGGACTTTTGATTCAATGGGGCATGCTTAAAAAGAAAGAAGCCCATCAGGAAGAACTTGAGATGGTGACGCTGTCATCTCTGGTGCCTTCGGATCATTTGCTGCGCAATATCGACGCGGTGATCGATTTCAGTTTCATTCATGACCGGGTTGCACATTTGTATTGTGCCGACAACGGACGCCCGGCGCTTGATCCGGTGCTGTTGTTCAAGATGCTGTTTGTCGGCTATCTGTTTGGCATTCGCTCGGAACGGCAATTGCTGCGCGAGATCGAGGTCAATGTGGCCTATCGTTGGTTTTTGCAGCTTCGCCTGACCGACAAGGTGCCCGATGCCAGCACGATCAGTCAGAACCGGCGGCGACGGTTCAATGACAGCGACATCTGTCAGGAGATTTTCGACGAGATTGTCGAACAGGGTATCCGGGCGGGCCTTGTCGATGGCACAGTACTTTATAGCGACAGCACGCACCTCAAGGCCAATGCCAACAAGAACCGCTTCGACCGTCAGGTGGTCGAGAAGTCTCGTGCGGACTATCTTGCCGCCCTTGATGCCGATATTGCGCAGGACCGGGCTGATCATGGCAAGAAGCCGCTCAGGGAGAAAGCGCGTCAGTCTGTCTGTTGCCAAAGAAACAAAGATCAACCGTACCGATCCCGAGAGCGGCTATATGGTGCGCGATGGCAAGCCGAAGGGTTTTTTCTATCTTGATCACCGCACTGTCGACAGTGCCCATGCACTGATCACCGATATCCATGTCACGCCGGGCAATGTCCATGACAGTATGCCCTATCTGTCACGTCTGGACCGGCAGCGCGCCCGGTTCGGCTTCGATGTGCGGGCAGTGGGGCTGGATGCCGGTTACTTTACCGCCGGGATCGCCAAGGGTCTGGAAGACAGGGAAATTGAGGGCGTGATCGGCTATCGCCGTCCGACCCATCGCAAGGGATACCTGCGCAAGAAAGACTTTGAATATCTGCCTGGGATCGATGGCTATCGATGTCCGCAAGGGGAAATCCTCAATTACAGCACCACCAACAGATCCGGATACCGGGAATATAAAAGCAGCCCGAGGGTCTGCAAAAGCTGTCCGCTGCGCGATGCCTGTACGCAAAGCCGCAATCACACCAAGGTTGTGACACGCCATGTCTGGCAGGACAGCCTTGAAAAGATCACAGCCAACCGTCTCAGCCCCTGGGGCAAGCGGATTTATGAGCGACGCAAGGAAACGGTAGAGCGCAGTTTTGCCGATGCCAAGCAATTGCATGGGCACCGATACGCACGCCTGCGCGGGCTTGCCAAGGTGCGTGAGCAATGCCTTCTGGCGGCAACGGCCCAGAACATGAAGAAGATCGCCCTGATCCTGACGCGCAAGGGGGCGTTTTGTGACATGCTTTTATGGATTGTGAGCAATTGGGCCAGAAAACACGGGATTTTGCCTGCCTTTGCCGAATGATCTGGCAAACAGCAAGGCTTTCTCCTTAAAAAGACACTGCCCCATAAAAAAACGAACCCCGACAAAAATGATGGGGTTCGTCAGCAGTCTGGGGAACCAGCAGTGGCCCCCGTTCTTTTTTATCCGCAGTGTGGGGCGTTAGCTGCGCGGTTTGAGGTTTTCCGGGTCGTAAAGCGGCTTGTAGCCGATGCCGACGACTTCGACCGGGTAAATCTCGTCAAAATAGGAGACGGTCAGTTTGCGGCCTTCCTGGCAATAATCCCACGGCAGATAGGCCAAGGCGATGTTTTTGCCGATGCTGGGGCCGAATGCGATGGAGGTCGTATAGGAACGACGGCCCAGTTCATCAATCAGGGTTTTGCCGGTGTCCGGGTCCATGACCGGCAGATTGCCGACCGGGTAGCGGGCGACGCCATTGGCATCCACATTGTCGGTCATGACGAGGGTGCAGAGCATGGCGGGTTGATGGTCGCGTTCGCGATATTCGACATGCTTTGCCTTGCCACGGAAATCGGCCTCTTTGACCTTGGGACGGGCGAGGGCGGCTTCGATCAGGTTATATTGCGTGTGCAGATCGGCGTTTTGCAGGCGCAGTGATTTTTCCAGACGGCGCGAGTTGGCATAGGTTTCAACACCCACGGCCATCACGCCAATGCCGCGCAGCGCATCCCAGACAGCAAGACCGTCTTCGTAGCGCATATGAAGCTCCCACCCCTGTTCCCCGACATAGGAAATGCGGAATGCGGTGACGGTTTTACCCGCAATGCTGATCTGGCGGATGGCGGCAAACGGGAAGTTTTCGATATCGAGTTCTTCGGGGGCTGTGACAACCTTTTTGAGGTTTTCACGGGCGTTCGGGCCCCAGATACCAGTCGTGGTGAATTTTTCGGTGACGTCGGTGATGGTAACGTCCCAACCCTTATCCTGTGCCATGCGGCGCATATAGATCAGGTCACGCGGGCCGGCATCCGCCCCATTGACCAGACGGCAGCGATCAGCCATGCGGAAGACGGTAAAGTCGGCACGGACCATGCCCTCGTCATCGAGCATGTGGGTATAGATGCCCTTGCCGATATTGGCATCCCCGCCGATTTTGGCCGCACAGAGCCATTCCATGAGTTCGACATGATCCGGGCCTTCGATATCGGTCATGTGGAAGTGCGACAGGTTGATGATGCCGCAATCGTCACTCATGGCGAGCTGTTCGGCGTTGGAAACGCGCCAGAAATGGCGGGTATCCCATTCATTTTCGCGCACCGGAACGCGGTCGGCGTATTTTTCCAGCAGATGTTCGTTGGCGGCATAACCGTGCGCACGTTCCCAGCCGCCCAGTTCCATGAAATAGCCGCCAAGTTCGACTTCGCGTTCATAGAAGGGGGAGCGGCGAATGCCGCGGGCTTTTGAAAATGGCTCGCGCGGGTGGACGGGCGGGTTATAGATCTTTTTCGCGGTTTCCCAGCAGCGGTCGTAAATGTATTTCTCGTCAAGCTGGAATTCATTGAAGCGGGCGAAATCAATTGCATGGTGATCGACATGGGTGCGGCCATGGGTCATCCAGTCGGCAATCAGTTTGCCCATGCCCGGCCCGTCCTTGATCCAGATGCCGACCGCATACCAAAGGCCGCGCAGCTTCTGGCTTTCGCCCATCGAAGGGCCGCCATCAGCCGAGGTTTGCAGAAGACCGTTAAAGGAATGGCTTTCGTTAAAGCCAAGTTCGGTCAGGATCGGGGTCAGTTCCATGGCGCGTTCAAGCGGTTCGATGACGTCTTCGAGTTCAAGATCGCGCTGCGAGGGGGACAGGCGGGCCTGATCCTTTTCAAGGATTTCGCGCGGATGGACCAGACGCGGGTTTTCTTCGTAGTAATAGCCCCATTCGATCTGGCCGCCCTCGGTGCTTTTGGGATCGCCGGTATCGCGCATATAGGCGGAATTCCCCTGATCGCGCAAAAGCGGCATGCCGATTTCAACACCGGTTCCGGCAAATTCGTTATAGGGCCCGAAGAAGGTCAGCGGGTGGTCAACCGGCATCACCGGCAGGTCTTCGCCCGCCATTTCGGCAATCAGGCGGCCCCAAAGCCCGGCACAGACGACGACATAATCGGCATGGATCGTGCCGCGTTCGGTTTTGACACCCGTGATGCGGCCATTTTCGGTGATCAGTTCAAGGGCGGAGGTGTTGGCAAAAATCTTGAGCTTGTTGCTTGCCACACCCTGATCGATCAGCTTTCCGGCTACGGTTTGCGAACGCGGGATGACAAGGCCGGCATCCGGGTCCCACATGGCCCCCTGAATCTGGTCTTCTTCGAGAAGGGGGAATTTTTCCTTGGCCTCGGCAGCGGTAATGATTTTGACATTGGTGCCGAATGCCTTGCCGGAATCAACGCGGCGTTTGAGTTCGGCCATGCGGGCATCATCGCCGACGCGCGCAACTTCGATCCCGCCGATGCGGGCGTAATGGCCCATCTTTTCATAGAAGTCTATGGAATACATCGTTGTCCAGCAGGACAGCAGATCATGGCTTGTCGCAAAGCAGAAATCGGACGCATGCGCGGTCGAGCCGATATCGGTCGGGATGCCGGATTTGTCGATGCCGACAATATCGTCCCAGCCATTTTCGATCAGATGGTGCGATACCGATGCACCGACAATACCGCCGACGCCGACGATAACGACTTTTGCCCTGTTCGGAAATGCGGCCATTTCTCTCTTTCCTTCTTATTGCGATGGTTATCTGGTGTCGGCGGCGGCGGAATTTTGGCGGTATTAATTTTGGCGGTATTGCTGGGTGAAGAATTATTGAGTGAAGACTACGGTGCGGTTTTTATTGAGCATCACGCGACCTTCGAGGTGATATTTGACACCACGGGCCAGAACGCGGGCTTCGATATCGCGCCCGGTGGCGACGAAATCCTCGGCCGACATGGCGTGGCTGACGCGTTCGGTTTCCTGTTCGATGATCGGGCCTTCGTCGAGGTCCGGCGTGACATAGTGCGCGGTCGCCCCGATCAGTTTTACCCCGCGTTCATAAGCCTGATGATAGGGTTTGGCCCCCTTGAAGGACGGCAGGAACGAGTGGTGAATATTGATGATCATGCCATAAAACTGGCTTGAAAGATCGTTGGTCAGGACCTGCATATAGCGGGCAAGGACGACCAGTTCGGATTTGGTTTCCTTGATCAGATCGGCAAGTTTGGCTTCCTGTTCGATCTTGTTTTCCTTGTTCACCGGCCAGTAATGGAAGGGGATGCCTTCCTGATCGGAGATTTTGCGCGCATCTTCGTGGTTCGAGACGATGGCGGCGACTTCGGCATCAAGCCAGCCGACCTTGATCTGATAAAGCAGATGCAGCATCGCGTGATCGAATTTGGAGACCATGATGATGATCTTGGGACGGCGGGACAGATCATCGATCTTGAGCTTCATATTGAAGCGGTCAACCGCCGGGTTCAGCATCAGTTCGATTTCGGCCTTGCTGACATTTTCCGGTGTGCTGGTGGCGATGCGCAAAAAGAACTGGTTGGTCTGACGGTCCCAGAACTGGTTGGATTCAATGATATTGGCCCCGCGCGATGCCAGGGCAGAGGCGACGGTTGCGACAATGCCCGGCTGGTCGTCACAGGCGATACGCAGGGTATAGGAATGTTCGCTCACTGGAGTGCTCCGTTTCAAAGGGGTGTTTGGCGTGTCAGAGCTGACGCTTCAGTTCGGGAAGAATGTCGAACAGATCACCCACAATGCCATAATCCGCGACCTGAAAGATCGGTGCATCTTCGTCGGTATTGATTGCAACGATGATTTTGGAATCCTTCATGCCCGCAAGGTGCTGAATGGCACCCGAAATGCCACATGCGATGTAAAGATCGGGGGCGACCACCTTGCCGGTCTGGCCGACCTGCAAATCATTTGACGCATAACCGGCATCGACGGCGGCACGGGATGCACCGATGGCAGCGCCGAGTTTGTCGGCAACCGGTGTCATGACGTCCCTGAACTTTTCGGCGGAGCCAAGGGCACGGCCGCCCGATACGATGATCTTGGCGGAGCCAAGTTCCGGGCGATCATTTTTCGACAGGATATTTTCAAGGAAGGTCGAAAGACCGGTGCCGTCTGATCCGGCATCAATGGTTTTGACCGGGGCCGGGGCGTTATCGCCACTGGCGGCGGCGAAGCTTGTGGTGCGGATCGTGAGGACCTTTATCGCATCGGTCGTCTGCACGGTTTCAATCGCATTGCCGGCATAGATCGGGCGTTTGAAGGTATCGGGCGATACGACTTCGATCACGTCGGAAACCTGCATGACATCAAGAAGGGCGGCAACGCGGGGCAATACGTTTTTGCCCGTGGTGGTGGCTGGCGCGAGGATGGTGTCGTAATCGCCTGAAAGATTGACAATCAGGGCGGCGGTCGGTTCGGCAAGACGCTGTTCAAGCGCGTCGCCTTCGGCAAGCAGAACCTTGCGAATGCCCGAAAGTTTTGCCGCCGCATCGGCCGACGAATTCGCATTTTTTCCGGCGATCAGAATGTCGATATCGCCACCGATCAGGGATGCGGCACTTAATGCCTTGGCGGTCTGATCGGATAGGGATTGATTGTCGTGTTCTGCAAAAAGAAGAATGGCCATTTTTATCTCCGCCCGGTTCAGATGACGCCAGCTTCGGCTTTGAGCTTTTCGATCAGATCGGTCACACCGGCGACCCTGATCCCGGCGGTGCGACCGGCGGGTTCTTCGACCCGGATCAGGCGAAGGCGCGGGGCAACCGTGACGCCAAAATCATCGGGCGTTTTGGTTTCCAGCGGCTTTTTCTTGGCCTTCATGATGTTGGGAAGCGACGCATAGCGCGGTTCGTTCAGGCGAAGATCGGCAGTCACAATGGCGGGCAGGGTGACTTCGATCGCCTGAAGGCCGCCATCGACTTCGCGGGTGACCTTGGCGGTGGCATCGCCAAGGTCAAGTTCGGAGGCAAAGGTTGCCTGCGACCAGCCGAGCAGGGCGGAAAGCATTTGCCCGGTCTGATTGGCGTCATCGTCAATCGCCTGTTTGCCAAGAATGACGAGGTCTGGATTTTCGACCGCAACCACGCCTTTGAGCAGTTTTGCGACAGATAGCGGCTCAACCGGTCCGTCGACCGTGATCAGGATGGCGCGATCCGCCCCCATGGCAAGGGCCGTGCGCAGGGTTTCCTGCGCCTGTGCCGGGCCGATGGAAACGGCGACGACTTCGTTCGCCTTGCCGGATTCTTTCAGGCGCACGGCTTCTTCGATGGCAATTTCGTCAAACGGGTTCATCGACATTTTGACATTGGCAAGATCGACACCAGTGCCGTCTGCCTTGACGCGGATTTTGACGTTGTAATCAACAACCCGCTTTACAGGTACGAGAACCTTCATCTTCGTCCTTCCTGATAAAATCGCGGTTTGGGGATTTCATCCTTTCGCCGCGAAATCGCATTATTGGTATTGTTGAAAAATAGCTTGGCGAATTTTTGCGCCGGAAAATAGAATGTTTGCGTCAAAGCGGGATTATCGCTACGACAGATACAGCAACCTTGTCTGCATCGGAGGGTCTAGGGCCATGTATTCCGGATCTCAAAGCGTCAAAGCGGGGCGTCCTGCGAATGCGTCTGGTGTGGGCAAGTCGAACCACGAAAAGCCGCGGCTTTCGGTCGGGTTCATTCTGGCGAAGCGGTTTACGCTGTGTGCCTTTGCCAATTTTGTCGATGTGCTCAGACTGGCGGCTGATGAAGGGGATCGCAGCCGACCGATCCTGTGTAACTGGACGGTGGTGTCCGACACCATGGACCCGGTGCCGTCAAGCAGCGGTATTATCGTTCAGCCCAAGGAACGGCTGGGCGACCCAAGGCGGTTCAATTATATCGTCGTGGTCGGCGGGCTTATGGAAGAAACGCCCAATCTGGGGGCGGCCTATCACAAGTTTTTGCACGAGGCGGCGGAGGCCGGTATTCCGCTTGTCGGGATATGCACGGGGGCGTTCCTGTTGCACCGGGCGGGGTTGCTTGACGGGTATCGGTGTTGTGTCAGCTGGTTCCATCATTCCGATTTCATCGAACAGTTCGAGGGACTTGATCCGGTTGCCGATCAGATTTTTGTCGTTGACCGGGATCGGCTGACCTGTTCGGGCGGGGTCAGTTCGGCCCACCTTGCAGCCTATCTGGTGGACAAGCATGTCGGGCGGGCACAGGCCAGCAAAAGCCTGCATATCATGATCATTGATGATGCGTTGCAGGCGGAAAAGCCGCAGCCGGGTATTCCGCTTGACCTCAAGACGCAGGACCCGATTGTGCAGCGGGCGTTGCTGATCATGCAGCAGAATATCGACACCCCGATTTCGGTGCAGGAAATTGCGCGCCGGATGGGCAACAGCAAGCGCCAGATCGAACGGCATTTCAGGCTTTCGCTTGATACATCGCCGCAGGTGGCGTTCCTCAATATCCGGCTTGATATGGCCCATTACCTGATGGCGAAAAGTCAGAAGTCGGTGGCACAGGTTGCGGTGGATTGCGGATTTTGTGATTCTTCGCATCTAAGCCGGATGTTCCGGCGGCGCTATGGCTGCACGCCACAGGAATTGCGCCGCCCGGTATCCGATCAAGTATCTGATGCGGTGCCGGTTCTGGAAGAGGCGTAACTTTCGCCTTCATTTCGAAGTTAACATGAAAACGCCGCCCGGAAGATCAGCCTTCCGGACGGCGTTTTTCAGTGATCAAAGACCGTGATCAGCGCGGTTCGCTGGCAAGTCCGCGCCAGATGGCAACGCACATCACAAGCAGAACAATCGTAAACGGCAATCCTGTTGAAATCACCATGGATTGCAATGATTTCAGACCACCCGCCGATAGCAGCAGGACGATTGCGACCAGACCTTCGAACACACACCAGAAGACGCGTTGCGGCATTGGTGCATCGACCTTGCCACCGGCTGCAATCGTATCAATGACCAGCGACCCGGAATCCGAGGAGGTGACAAAGAAAACAATCACAAGCACGATCCCGATGAAGGACGTGATCGATGCCAGCGGCAGTGCATCAAGCATGGTGAAGAGCTGCACCGGAAGGTCGGCTTCCTGAACGGCGGTATAGCCGTCACGAACGACCTGACTGATGGCGGAGCCGCCAAAGATCGACATCCACAGAACGCAGACCAGCGACGGGATCAGCAGAACGCTGATGATGAATTCACGCACGGTACGGCCACGGCTGACACGGGCGATGAACATGCCGACAAACGGTGACCAGGAAATCCACCATGCCCAGTAGAACGAGGTCCAGCCCTGCATGAAGTTGACATCGTCACGACCGACCGGGCTTGAAAGAGCCGGAAGGTATTGAAGATATGCCCCAAGGAAGTCAAAGACATCGGTCACCAGAAGCAGGGTTGGTCCCGCGACAAGCACGAACAGGAACAGCAGGAAGGCGATCCCCATATTGATTTCAGACAGCAGCTTCACCCCGGCTTCGAGACCGCGAACGACCGAGAACAGGGCGATGGAAGTGATGCCGACAATCAGGATCACCTGCCATGTGGTATCGATGGGCATTCCGAACAGCTTGTTAAAGCCGGAATTTGCCTGAACCGCACCAAGACCAAGCGAGGTGGCAAGACCGAAAAGTGTCGCAAAAACAGCAAGAATATCAATGATATGCCCCGGCCATCCCCAGACGCGTTCACCGAAGATCGGATAGAAGGCGGAACGGATGGTCAGCGGCAGACCCTTGTTATAGCTAAACAGCGCAAGGCTGAGTGCGACGATGGCATAGATCGCCCAAGGGTGAAGGGCCCAATGGAAAATCGATGCCGCCATGCCCAGACGAACGGCTTCGTCCTGTGTGGCGGCTGCACCCAGCGGGGCCCAGTCGGTGCGAATGCCATCGGCACCCACGGCAGTCCCGCCCAGAGAAGACGAGAAGTGGCTTAGCGGTTCCGAGACACCATAGAACATAAGCCCGATCCCCATGCCGGCCGCAAACAGCATGGAGAACCAGCTTAGATAGCTGAAATCAGGTGTTGCGTCCTTTCCGCCAAGCCGGACTTTGCCATAGGGGCTGACGACGACGACAAGGCAGAGAATTACGAAAATGTCGGCGGCACCGATGAAGAACCAGTCGAAGCCTTTGGTGACTTCTGAAAACAACAGGCTGAAAACCGAATTTGCCTGTTCTGGCATCAACAGTGTGTAGGCAACGAACGCGATGACGGTCAGGGCGGAGACGGCAAAGACGGGGTTATGGATATCGAACCCGATGGGGCCCAGTTTGCCTTCGATATTGTCCTGACCAATATTGTAGTCTGTATCAATCTGGCCTTCTGGTGGCGTTTCTTCCGCCGATGTTTTTACGTCACTCATGAAGCTTCTCCTGTTATGAACCTGCGAAAAAATTCCGTCAGGAGAGATCCTTTGATTGGACCCTTCTTGTGATTTGGATAAAAGGATGCCGCGCACGCCAATAGGCGAGCTCATTTATGCTGTTGGTAACGTGCGGGGCGTAAGGCAGAGGTCTGGAGTTCTAGAGTTCGACCTCGATGTCCGACAAAGGTGTCGAACAACAAATCAGGACTTTGCCCTGATCTATTTCGCGCTGGCGGATGCCGCCACCGTGTTGCATATCGACTTCACCGGAAATCAGTTTTGACTTGCATGTACCGCAGATGCCGCGCTGGCAGGAGGACATCGGCAATATCCCCGCCTCGCGTGCCGCCGAAAGAACGGTCATGCCCGGACCACATTCGACAACGTGGCCGGTTTTGGTGAAGCTCACCCGGAAGGTCTGGCCGCTGATTTCCGGGGCCGCGACAGGCTCTTCAAATGTTCCGGCTGTTTCCGCGCCGAAGTCGAAGCTTTCCTCGTAATATTTCTCCATGTCGAAACCGGCATCGCGCAACATGTTGCCAACACCTTCCATGAAGGGGGCTGGACCGCAACAGAACACCTTGCGGTCCTTGAAATCGGGCAGCATCAACGACAGCATCTGAATGTTGAAGCGGCCGGTATAGCCGGTCCAACTGTGATGGGCGGCGGCGGTGCTGCAGGTGAAGGCAATTCGGAGGCCCGGGTTCTGGGTGGCAAGAAGCGACAGTTCCTTGTGGAAAATGATGTCGGCCGGGGTTCGTGCCGCGTGGATGAAATACAGATCGGACGGTTCGGACAGATCGCAGGCCGTGCGGGTCATCGACATCATCGGGGTGATGCCGCTGCCTGCCGAAATGAACAGGAGCTTTTCCTCGCCAGTTGCATCGGTGGTGAATTCACCGAACGGGCCGGAAACATTCACTTCCTTGCCGGGCATCATATAGTCATGCAGCCAGTTCGAACCGGGACCGCCGGGCACACGTTTGACCGTGATCTCGATCCGGTAGGGGCGGGCGGCTGACCCCGAAATCGTGTAACTGCGCGTGACCATGCCTTCGACGGGCAGTTCAAACGTCATGTATTGGCCCGGATAGAAGCGGAATGCGCGGGGTTCGCGGGCTGAAAAGACGAATGTTTTTACATCATGGGTTTCCTGCCGCACCTGCCGACAGACCAGAACGTCATCATTTTCCGGGTCCCAAAGCGGGATGCGGGTGGCCTCGGTAAAGTTTTCATCGTCCCCGGACGGGGCGGCTTGCCCGGGTGCCGGTGGATTGGTCTGGGTCATCATTTGGTGGCCGCCCCGGATTTGTCTTTGGCCAGATGTTGATTCATCCGGGCGATATACCAGTCACAGAATGCTTCGACATGCGGCTCGGTAAAGCGTGAATAGGGGCCGGGCTCGTAGGATGGCTGTTCACTGCCAAGCTGGGCAATACGGACAAGATCGGCGTCCTGCTGGTTGGTCATTTTCCAGACCTGGGTCAGGTTATCGAGATTGTAATCTTCGCCTTCGATGGCGTCCTTATGGACAAGCCATGTGGTGCGCACCAGCGTGCGGTCGGCTGATAGCGGCAGGACCGAGAAGGTGACGATATGGTCGCTCATGAAATGGTGCCAGGAATTCGGATGCGTCCAGAAGCTGAGCCCGCCCAGCTTTGGATCGGTGAATTTGCCCAGCAGCTTTTTCGAGGCGACCTTGGTATCGAGCGTCTGTGATTCACCTTCCCACATCAGGGGCAGGCGCATGGTGCGGAAGCCGGTGACATCGGAAAGGTGATCTTCTTCTGCGGATGGCAGGCCGCAGGATTCCCAGCGTTTATGATCGCTTTCAATCGCGTTGGTGTATTTCTTGACGTCTTCGGACCGGCGTTCGTCCATCTCATCAGGGGAGAAACCAAAACCGAATTCGGAAAGCGGCACGGTCAATTGCGGATGGTTGGCTTCGCAGTGATAGCATTCGCGGTTGTTTTCCATCGTCAGCTTCCAGTTGCCTTCCTCGATCAGGTCAGAGGTGAAGGCAACCTTGCAATTGGCGATGTCGTGCGGGGCGATATAGGGCGTCATCACGCTGGCCATATCGTCGATGTCTTTGGGGGCTTCATCGGCAAGGCAGATGAAAATCAGTCCGGCGATGGAACGGATATGGACAGCCTTTAGCCCGTGACAGCTTTTATCAAAGCCAGCCCCCATATGTTCGGCCAGGATCAGATCGCCGTCTTCGTTATAGGTCCAGCCGTGATAGCGGCACACGATATTGCCGATTGTCGTGGCCCGTTCGTCGATCAGCTTTGCCCCACGGTGGCGACATACATTGTGAAACGCGCGGATTTCCATATCGTCGCCGCGCAAAAGCAGGATCGATGCGCGGCCTACCTCGACCGTGATGCAGTCACCCGGTTCGGGCAGTTCCGGCTCGACCGCGACGAAAATCCAGTGCCGGTTGAAAATGACCTCTATATCCAGATCAAGGATTTCCGGGGCATTGTAAAATGGCGCTTCAAGGCTTTTGCCTTTCTCGCGGCGCGACACGAGTTCTTGTATGTCAGAAGAAAAACGCATGATCGGTACCTCAACTTATGAGGGTGTCACGGGAGAAGGACTTTGTCGGTCCTTGCGGAATGAGTGAATGATGGACCTGTCTTGGGTGCAAGGAAACAGGAAGCAGTGATTTTCCGTCTTCGGACGACATCATTGGCCGGTTTCAGGTGTTTGTCACGGCAACGAACAGACAAGGCAAAAGCACATGGAAATGCTTCCCGGTGGCGCAGTTCGGCCCTTGCCCGGTTGGTCACAACAGGGGGGCAGATACTTGAAAAACAAGCGCCCGCAAACGGGATGCCTGTCTTGTATGCGGCGCGTGCTGTCAATTGCACCCAAAGTCTCCCTCTTTTCATGCGGCAGGTAACCTGCTCTTCATTCGCCCTTGATGAACAATAGGCGATTAAAAAGATTTGAAAATCTATTGCGAATTGGACGGCAGGTGGCAGGAACCTTGAGGCAATCACACAGTAAAATTGCGACGCAAGAGTGTAACATTGGGTGTCAGATCGCCATGATCGGTTGTTATCCGTTGAAAACAGGGCGTTTTGGTTTCGCCGGTCGTATCAGGGACAGGAATGATTCCTTATGGAATATGGCGTCCTGGGCGGGGTTTTGTGACGGGTGTTCCGTTAGAGGGCGGGAACATCAAAATCGTACCGACGTTTTAAAATCGCCCACATCTGTCTGGGCCTGATTTTTCTGCCAGCAATGACATTTCGTGAAAACAGGTTAGACTGTTGCGCAATCTGGATTTTCTGATCAAAGAAGATCGGCCGATCAACAATCTTTCCAGTCCCTGGTCCTGACCCTGACAACCACAAAACCCGGAAGCCACCATATCATGTCTCATTCTTCCAAAGGCGCCATTTATATGGCTGCTGCCGCCAATCTTTTGATCGCTGTTGCCAAGTTTGGCGGGGCGGCGGTTACCGGGTCTGCCGCGATGATGTCAGAAGGGATCCATTCGCTGGTTGATACCGGAAATCAGGGATTGCTTCTGCTTGGCATCCGGTTGTCGAACAAGCAGCCCGACAAGCAGCATCCGCTTGGTTATGGCAAGGAAACCTATTTCTGGTCGTTTCTGGTGGCGGTGATGATTTTTGGCCTTGGGGCGGGGGTTTCGATCTGGGAAGGGGTGGACAAGATCATTCATCCCCATGCGCTTGATATTCATATGGTTGCCAGCATCGGCGGGTTCGATGTCATGACCTATCATGTCGTGCTGTCGATCCTTGTGGTTGCCATGCTGCTGGAAGGGTTGGCGTTCCGGACAGCCTACCGGGCCTTTGTCACGCAACATCCCGATACGCCAGTTTTGAAGGCCATTCACGATACCAAAGATCCGACCGTGATCGTCATCCTGTTTGAAGACAGTGCGGCCATGCTTGGCCTGATCGTTGCCTTTTTCGGGATATCGGCGGCATATGTTCTTGATATGCCGCTTCTGGACGGGATTGCATCGGTTGCGATTGGCGTCATTCTGGCGGTTACGGCGTTCTTCCTTGCGGTGGAATGCAAGGGATTGCTGATCGGTGAAAGTGCTACGGCCGAAACCCGGTCAAAGATCACTGCAATGGTGAATGCCATTCCCGGGATCAAGCGCGCCAATGAAATCATTACACTGCATCAAGGTCCGCAAAGCCTTATGGTGTGCATCAGTGTCGATTTTCAGGACAATATCAGTTCGAACCAGATAGAGGCGACCGTTTCCCAGGTCGAAGCCGATATCCGATCCACCATTCCCGGTGTCGCGAAGGTGTTTATCGAAGCGCAAAACTGGCGGTCGCATCAGGAGCTTCTTGCTCAGTGATCTGGCGCAGTGATTGGGCGCAATGATCGGGTGCAACGATCCCGCCATTCAGCCGATCATCTGTGCAGACGCAGATTGACCGGCCCTGTTGCAAATAGTATGAGGAATTCAAACAAATCATAACGTTTGAGGGCAGGGTGGTCGTGTCACAATCGGAACTTAAATCTTCCGCCGCATGGATTGCCGTGGATTGGGGAACATCCAACGTTAGGGCATGGGCGATGGATGATCGTGCCAATATCCTTGATCAGGTCTCAAGCCCGCTTGGCATGAATGCGATTGCGGCGGATGCGGCACTTGGGTTTGAGGGCGTTCTGATCAATCTGATTGGTCGGTGGTTGCCGTCCGGGGTATCTGATCGGATGCGGGTTGTGATTTGCGGCATGGCCGGGGCAAAGCAGGGGTGGCTTGAAGCGCCGTATTGTTCGGTGCCGGTGCGCCCGGATGAATTGGCATCCGGCGCGGTACGCCCGGTCCTTTCCGATCAAAGGATTGATGTTGCGATCCTGCCGGGGCTTAAGCAGGTCGATGATCCCGATGTGATGCGGGGCGAGGAAACCCAGCTTGTCGGGTTTATGGCCTCGCAGCCGGGATTTGATGGTTGGGTCTGTTTGCCGGGCACCCATTCGAAATGGGCGCGGGTTTCGGGCGGAGCGATCCTTGGATTTAAAACCTATATGAGTGGCGAGGTTTTTGCCCTGCTTTCCGGGCAATCGATCCTGCGCCATTCAATGGATGATCGATGGGATGATACCACTTTCGAGGCCGCGATACGCGATGCATCCGATGCACCGACCGGTTTCCTGCATAAGCTGTTTACGGTGCGTGCAAGCGGGCTGGTCGGCAATGCGAATGCCGCAAATGTTGCGGGTGCTGCGGTTCTTTCCGGGGCTGTGATCGGTTCGGAAATTGCCGATGTCGTTGGCGCGCTGGACGGAAATGCGCAGATTGCCCTGATCGGGGATGGCAAGCTTGCCGGTTTGTATCGCAAGGCGCTGGCGGTGCATGGTTTTGATGCGCATGCCGTTGATGGACAGGCGATCACGATTGCCGGTCTTGCGGCCGCGCATCAGGTCATCCGCAACGCATAACAGTATTTTGGTTTTTTAAGGTTTCGCAGGTGTAACATGGCATATCCGACTTCGGTAAATTCACAGATCACGGACGCGGTGGAAACGGTTTCCCATCGCAAGCTGATTGCCATCCTGCGCGGGGTGAAACCCGATGAGGCGGCCGGGATGGCACGCGCGCTTGTGGATGCCGGGATCACCATGATCGAGGTGCCGCTCAATTCCCCCGAACCGCTTAAAAGCATTGCGGCGATGAAGGATGAAGTTGGCGCGGCGGCATTGATCGGGGCGGGGACGGTTTTGACAGCTGAAGACGTCGAACGGGTCAGGTCGGCCAAGGGTGAATTCATCGTATCGCCCAATTGCGATATCGAGGTGATCGCCAGAACCAAGGAATTGGGCCTTGGATCGTGGCCCGGTGTTCTGACACCGAGCGAATGTTTTGCCGCGATCAGGGCCGGTGCAAGCGGGCTTAAAATCTTTCCGGCCAGCATCATCGGTGCGGAGGGCATCAAGGCAATGCGTGCCGTATTGCCAAAAGACATGCCGGTCTATGCGGTTGGCGGGGTCGGGCCGGATGATTTTGTGACCTATGCCAAGGCCGGGTGTGACGGGTTTGGGCTTGGATCGGGTATTTATAAACCGGGCATGACGGCGGATGATGTTTCAAAAGCCGCCAAAGCCTATGTCGCGGCGCATGATGCGGTGTTTGGCGATTAAGACCTTCCGGAGTGTGGAAGGCTGTTTGACCGGGGCGTCATTGCCGGGCTAAATTCCTGCCATTGCAAGAATTCCAAAATGGGAGGATCCATTGGATCTGGGAATCAAGGGCCGCAAGGCGATTGTCTGTGCGTCATCAAAGGGACTTGGGCGTGGTTGTGCGATCAAGCTGGCGGAAGCCGGTGTTGATCTGACGCTGAATGCGCGTTCCGAAGGGCCGTTGAATGAAACCGCGGACTATATCCGCGATACATATGGGGTGAAAGTCACCACGGTTGCGTGTGACATCACCACCGAAGAGGGGCGCAACAAGGTTCTGGCGGCCGAAGGCATGCCCGATATTCTGGTCAATAATGCCGGTGGCCCGCCGCCCGGTATCTGGTCCGATTGGGGACAGAAGGAATGGGAGGCGGCGGTTCAGTCCAACATGCTGACGCCGATCCTGTTGGCGACGGCGGTTTTGCCGGGCATGATTTCGCGCAAATGGGGCCGGATCGTCAATATTACATCGGGTTCGGTCAAATCGCCGATCCCGCATCTGGGGCTTTCGAATGCCGCACGCGCAGGCCTTACCGGTTTTGTTGCCGGAACCGCACGCCAGGTGGCCAAGGATGGCGTGATCATGAACAACCTGTTGCCAGGTCAACATGATACGGATCGCATCAATGCATTGATGACCAATCGGGCGAAGAACGAGGATATCAGCCTTGACGAGGCACGTGCCAAAACGCAGGCGGGTCTGCCGACCGGGCGTTTTGGCGATCCGATTGATTTCGGGGCGACCTGTGCCTTCATGTGCAGTGAACACGCAAAGTTTATGGTTGGTCAAAACATTCTGCTTGATGGTGGTGCCTTCAACTCGACCATGGGCTGATATGTCGTCTTTCGCTACAGGGCGGTCTGCAAATGCCCGGCGCAAAGGGTGGTGCTAGCATGGCGTCATTCACCTTTGTCTATGTGTTGCGCGAGCGGGATATGCCCCGCCCGCGCACCTATGTTGGCTGGTCAACCGATGTCGAGGCCCGGCTAGCGACGCATAACAGCGGCAAGGGAGCCAAGACGACACGCGGGCGGCAATGGGAGCTTGTTTATGTCGAACGGTTCCGCACCTTTGGCGAGGCGATGAGCCGCGAATGGCATTTAAAGCGTGACCGGAAATTGCGCAAAATGCTGGCAGGGGGCGTGTGATAAACAAATCAGGGCTTGAATATTTGCGCGCAGTCGCAGATATCTGGGCCAACAGTTTCAAACCATCAGGACGACATCATGCCGGTACAACGCAAAAATCCGCTGAAGCTCAATAACCTGCAGCTGCGCACGCTTGTGCTGGCGCAGATTATCGCCAAGGACCCGAATTCGGGATCGATTGACGAAGCCACGGGTGATGCGACCCTTTTGCGTATTCCGCATGCGCATGGGGATCATGTTCATGTCGGGAAATTCGTGGTTGCCGCGCGCGACGCCAGCGGGTTTGCCAATCCGGCGGTCTGGGTTGCTTTGGCCCGCAAGGGACTGGCGCGCGAAGGTTATCCGGCCAGCATCGTCCTGACCCGCGAGGGCATGGAATATGATACCGGCCTTTCTGAGAATTTTGTCGAAGAATCAGATCATTGATCTGTCAATCCAGACCAGCAAAAGCCCCGATCCGTCGGGGTTTTTTTATTCCAGAATGAACTGCCCGTTTTTGATTTTTACGAAATAGGCATCGCGTTTGCCGTCACCGAATTGGTCAAACATCAATTCCTGATGCAGGCCCTGTTGCGGTGGCAGGGTCACAAGCGCATCCGAAAGCGGTTGATCGGGTGCCCGGGTCTCAAGGGCTGCGACCAAAACGGTCATCGCATCATAGGCCAGGACACTGGTATAGCCGGGCTGTTCGTTGAACTTATTCCGGTAATCGGCGACAAATTTCTGATAGTGCGGGTTGGTGGCGTAACGATCATAGGTTTGCAGCAGTTCCATGCCTTCGACGGCATCCCCGCCGAAGGTGATCAATTGTTCCGTTCCGGCCCATTCGGCGGTCGAAAGCGGGATGTCACGATCAATTTTGCGGATTTCCTTTGCCAGTTCGGCGCTATCGACACCATTGGCAATAAAGATGATCGCATCGGGACTATCGGCGCGTAATTGCCGTGCGACATCCTGTTTGGTGGTATCGGCGGTGTTGAACCAGACTTTCGAGACAACCCGCCCGCCAAGCTTGTCAAAGGTCAGCAGGAATTCACGATACCAGCTTTCGGTGAAAGCTTCGTTTTCACCGTCCAGTGCAAGCGAGATGCGCATGCGCCCCTTGTCGATATTGCGTCTGGCATAGGCATCGGCATTTTCACGCGTTGTCGAATTCATCCGGAAAAAGTTATCGCGAAGACCGGTGAATTCCGCAGCCGAGGCGGTGGGCGATATGGCCACGATATCAAGTTCGTTGATCACCGGCAGCATCGCCATGCCGATCGAGCTGATGATCGGGCCGATGATCGCGGTGACGCCAAGTTCCTTGAATTCGCGGACTGCGGCCTGTGCGGTTTCCGGATTTTTCTGATCATCGCGGGCAATGATTTCAAGCGACCGCCCATGAATGCCGCCTTTTTCGTTGACCTGCTGGGCGGCAAGTTCCATCGCGTGAAGGGCCGCGATCCCGGTGTCGGCACCGTCACCGGAAATACCGGCGATGAAACCGATTTTGATCGGGCCGCTGTCATCGCAGCCAAACAGCATCATGGCCGCGGCGGCGATGGTGCAAAAACGGACGGAAAATCGGATGGGAAATCGGGTGCCATTTGCCGGTTTCGAAGCGTGTTTTTGTTGCTTTTTCATGTTGTGCCGAACCGGTTAAAAAGGTGTTTTCTGTTTTGTCGTCCGAGATTTCGATATGGCGCGCGCGGATCGCGACTTCAAGCTTCGCGAAAGCGGGACATTGACCTTATCCGAAATCCCGGCGGGCCTGCATCACCCGGCCGATTGTTGTCAGGACGCATAACGCGCCAAAAATAGCCGCGATATGATTAAACCATTGCGGGAAAACGCATATCAGCACAAGGACAAAGATGGTTTCGCTGCCCTCTGTAATGCCGGTCAGGTAATAGAAGCTTTTTTTGCCCTGTTTTTCATGGTTGCGCCCGGTTTTGGCCGCGATGATCGCATAGGCCAGAAAACTTGATCCTGTGCCGACAAAGCAGAAAATCAGGAATGCCGCCATCAGGGCATGTTCGGGCCGTCCGATGGCAAAGGCCAGAATGATACCCGAATAAAACAGGAAATCGGCGACAATATCGTAATAACCGCCAAGGTCGCTTTCCTGCGACTTTGATCCGGCATGGCGGGATCGTGGCTGGGTATGGCGGGCAACGGCGCCGTCCAGACCATCCATGATGCGGCTGAGCAAAATCAGGCCAAGGGCGATGTGATCAAGCCGGAAGGCAAGTGCGGCGGCGGCCAGGAGACCAAAGACAAAACCAAGGCCAGTCACCATGTTGGGCGTAATGCCGCTTCCCGATAGGCGGCGGGCGACGGCATTGAGCGGCTTGTCGATCAGCGGGCGCAGACGGGCATCAAACATTCTGGTTTCCGGTTAAATCATTGCAGACACATCATAATCCTATCACGGTCTGTTGGGAAATCATGCACGCGTGATGATACCGGTTTGAAATTGTCCGATTGACGGGGCGTTGAAAACGGGATTGGCTGTTGTCTGTATGGCAATTCAATTTTATCGGGGCGCTCCATATGTCCGTTTCGAACGTTATCCCGACTTCTTCCTTTGCGGTAGACGGTATCCGCAAGGATGTCCGCGATATCGGGGCGTCGCTGATCCGCGAAGTCGCCCATCTGGGAATGGGGCGGGGAAATATCGTGCCGCTGTGGTTTGGCGAACCCGATCAGCCGACCCCGGAATTCATTCGCAAGGCGGCGATTGCGGCCCTTGAAGCCGGTGACACGTTCTATCAACCCAATCGGGGTATTACGCCGCTTCGCGATGCGCTGGCGGTTTATGGCAATCGTCTTTATGGCACGGCACTGGATCGTGAAAACATCACCGTGACGGTATCGGGGTTAAATGCCCTGATGATTGCGATGCAGTCGATCCTGAAAGCGGGCGACAGGATGGTGACCACAGCCCCGATCTGGCCCAACATTGTTGCCATGCCAAAGGTCCTCGGCGCGCAGGTGACAACGGTTCCGTTGCACGCCGGGATTGATGGCTGGCAGCTTGATATCGATGAATTCATTGCCGCCTGTGCGCCCGATACGCGCGCCATTCTGATCAATTCGCCGAATAATCCGACCGGCTGGGTCATGCCCGCGGAGGACCAGAAAAAGCTGGTCGAATTTGCCACCGAACGGGGTATCTGGCTGATTGCGGATGAGGTTTATGCGCGCCTGATCTATGACGGATCGGACGTGGCACCGTCATTTGTGCCCTATGTCAGTGACGATACGCGGATCATGGTGATCAACAGTTTTTCCAAAAGCTGGGCGATGACGGGCTGGCGGCTGGGCTGGATCACTGCACCCAAGGGTGTCGGCGGGGAGCTTGAAAAACTGATGGAATTTAGCGTGTCCTGCCCGGCGGGGTTCATTCAGCAGGCGGGCATTGTGGCGCTTGAGCAGGGCGAGGAATTTGTCGCGAGTTCGCGCGCCAGATATAGCCGTGCACGCGCGGCAATCATCGAACGGTTGCGCGACATGAACCGCATCCACCTGCCCGAAGCAGACGGCGCGTTTTATGCGTTTTTCCGGGTTGATGGGGTTGAGGATACGCTTTCCTTTGCCAAGGAGCTATTGCTGTCCGAGGGCATCGGCCTTGCGCCCGGCGAGGCATTCGGGCCAGAGGGAGCGGGCCATATCCGTGCCTGTTACGCGGTATCGGAAGACCGCATTCACAAGGCGATGGACGGACTGGCGCGGTTTTTGGCGCGTTAGGTTTGATCTTGGCCGAGCGACATATGGCCGATGGAATAGATCGTCGCGTTGCCGATTGTTTCCGGGGCAGGCAGATCAAACCACAGGCGAAAATCAACGCGTGTCCAGCATGTCGGATCAAAACCGGTGACAATACCGGCGAGATTGTTTTGCACGGGGGGCGTCGATTTTCCGATGGTAGTGCGAAGTGATTCAGGATTGGTGCCGGGCGCGATTGCTGACGTCATGCGGCTGGCGAAGCGGGCATTTTTGAAACCTGCCGCCAGATCGCAATCCCAGACGATCCAAGTTTTGGCCGATGGGCGGCCAAAGGATTGGGTAAGACCGGTGAAACCGGGGCCGCAGAGAAAGTTGCTGATGCCCTGTGGATCGTTCCAGACGTAGAACGGTGCATACAGGTTTTCCTGATTGCCTGTGGCGGTATCTGATTTTTGTGTCGAAAGGTAGGCTTTGAATTTCAGACGCGCGAAACCGTCCAGCATCGGGCCTTTTTCAGCGATGCGGCGATCAATGATGGTCATGTCGTAATCGGCAGGCAGGGTGAAGCTGTATTGCATGGCGATCATGATGCGTACTCCTTGACGGTAACCGGATCAAACCAGTGGACGGATGCGCCGTCCGCGATTGCCTGAATGCTGAGATAGCTGAAAGTCATGTCATCGGTGGCACCGTGCCAGTGGCGTTCATGAGCAGCGAACCAGATGCTGTCGCCGGGGTGAAGATCGACGATTTCGCCGCCCTCAACACAGGCGCGCCCCTTTCCCGAGAGGACATAAAGCAGTTGTCCGCGCGGATGGCTGTGCCAGTGGGTGATGACACCGGGGCCGACAATTGCGCGCATGGCTGTATTTTCGCCGTCAACGGAGCTTTGCAAAAGGGGCTCTACCTTAAACGGGCCGGTCGAAATGCCGTCTGGCGCAGTGACGATATCGGTGTTGGCGCGACGAATTGTCATATGTTCGGGCACGCGATGGTGCTGTCCGCCCAGCGGATTTTCTTTGGGCATTTTTGACCTCCGTTCCGTTCGGGATTTCAAACCGTGAAGATCAGGATTGGGCGATATCGGTTGCCATTACGCCGTTCCCGAATGACCAGTCCTCGTAGGCGGTGGTGGTGATCACGATCATGACGTCGGCGGGGCGTATATCGGCTTTTTGCGCCAGCAGGTCGGTCAGGCGTTTGTAGAAATTCCGTTTTGTTGCGGTATCGCGTGGCTTGCCTGCGGTAATGGCAAACAGGATGAAATCGTCACTGCGCAGGCCTGAAAGGTAATTCGGGTCAAAGTCGAGTTCGGCAGCGTCATGCTGATGAATGACCTGAAACCGGTCATCTGCGGGGACGTGAAAGGTTTCCGTCAGGGCCTGATGCAGCGCATCGGAAACGGCGCGCAGATATTCGGCTGATTTGCCTTTGCGAAGCGAGATACGGGTGAAGGGCATGATGGGCCTCTTAGGATCATGTGGCGGAAGGACTTGACGTGTTCTTTATCGCAGCGCAATTTAATCCTGAAAATCAGATTATTTTGAAGTAATAGTTCCGAAAAACAGGATTGAGAGATGCGGCGCGTAAATTTTGATCTTGATGTGCTACGCAGTTTCGTCACGGGCATGGACCTTGGCAGTTATGCGCGTGCGGCGGATCGTCTGGGCCGTTCGACATCGGCGGTGAGCGCGCAGATGAAAAAGCTTGAAGAACAGGCTGGCACGGCGATCTTTCGCAAATCCGGGCGTAATCTGGCGCTGACGGATGCCGGGCAAACCATGCTGTCTTATGCGCGCCGTTTGCTTGACCTGAATGACGAGGCGGCAACCGCCCTGCATGGTGCGGACCTTGAAGGCTGGGTCAGGCTGGGTTTGCAGGAAGATTTTGGTGAAGCGCTTTTGCCCGCCATTTTGGGGCAGTTTGCCCGCGCCCATCCCAAAGTGCGGATCGAGGCACGGGTTGGCCGTAATGCCGATTTGATCGAACGGATCGAAAAGGGTCAGATTGATCTGGCGCTGACATGGGGGCAGCCGGGGATGGATAGGGCATCCGCGCCCTATATTGCGCGCATTGCCGAAGTCCCGATGTGCTGGATCACGGCAGCGGGGCAAGACGGGGGCGCGTTTCTGGCCCCGGATGATGTTGGGGCGCGGCAGATGAATTTGGGCGATGATCCCCTGCCGCTTGTTGCGTTCGAGCCGCCCTGTCTGTTACGCGATTGCGCGACAACGGCGCTTGATCGGGCCGGGGTGGCGTGGCGGATGGCGTTCGTCAGTCCCAGTCTTGGCGGGTTGTGGGCGGCAACCGCGGCCGGGCTTGGCGTCATGGTGCGGACGCCGATCGGATTGCCCGCCAATCTTCGTGTCATTGACGGGGGGCTTCCGGCGCTGCCGTCGCTTGACCTTAACCTTTTGGGTTCTGAGAGCGAGCCAAGCGATATCGTGCAGCGGCTGGCCGATATCCTGATGGGATCGGTGCGCGATGCGATGCCGGGGTATCTGGAACGGTTAAATGCAGCCTAGTTATAGAGACAGGTGATATTACTGCCTTGCCGGGCGAAAAAGGCGGCCTGGTGTTTCAGGCGTTCGCGGGCGTCGTCATCGATGTTTCCGTCATCGCCGCTGCTTTCGAGTTCGATCACGGTGGCGTCGCGGCGGGCAAGGCCCAGAATGTCGGGGGCGATGCCGGGCATGTGGAAGATGATGTCCGATGTTTCAATCGCGCGTGCAATGCCATGGGCAAGGTCAAAGGCATTTTCGGCCGTGACATCGGCATGCAGGATCTGGCCGCCCGGAACGGTGGCGGAACTGCCTTCGGGGACGAAGCGGGTCAGGGCGGCGTCAAGGTCCTGCGGGGTGCTTTGCGTCAGATGGGTGTCTTGTAATCCGTTCTGGAAAAAATGTGTCCAGAACCGTTGTCTTGCGACATTGTCGGGCAGGTGGGCGGCAACGCGACGGCGTGCGCTGCGGGCGAGGCTTGCCAATTGTGACATCGAGGCGGGCAGGGTGGTTTCAAGGCGTTGGCGGATGATGCGGGCCAGTGCCGGGGCGCAGCCGCCCGTCGAGATCGTGACCATCACCGGTGCCCGGTCAAGGATTGCCGGGACGATGAAATCGCAATGTTCGGTCTTGTCGACGACATTCAAAAGGATGTTGCGCCGTTTGGCCGCGACCTTGACCCGGCGGGTCAGATGCATGTCATCGGCGGCGTCAAAGATCATCACCGCGCCATTTAGCATGGTATCGACAAACGGGGCTGCTTCCCAACGGATCGCGCCGGTATCGACCATCGTTGCGATGTCGGTGCACAGTTCCGGGGCGATGACGGTAATATCGGCCTGGCTTCGCAGCAAAAGGCGGAGTTTGCCCGCCGCGACCTCGCCCCCGCCCAGTACCACCACCTTTTTGCCGGTGACATGGACGAAGGCCGGAAAGAAGGGGAAGGTTTCCCGGTTTTCCGTTTCAGGACCATACAGGTTTTCGGGATTGGCCGGTTTATACTGCTGCTTATTCTGCGGCGCGCGGTAATGCGTCATCAAGAATCTCCTTGAGTTCGGGCAGGCAGGAGCCGCATCCGGTTCCGGCTTGCAACAGGCGACCGATATCGGCGGTGCTGACCGCATTCTGATCATGGATGGCGCGTGTGATGGCCGCCAGCCCGACCGAGAAGCACGAACAGATCAATCGATCATTGATGGCCCCGGCATCGGGCATACGCCCGGCAAGCAGGGCATTGCGTTCCGGGCCGCTGATCGCATCATTGCCCAGCAGTGCCGATATCCAGTCGCGGCCAAGGGCGGGGCGATCCGGGCCGACAAAAAGTGCGCCGGTGATACGGTCGCCATTCAGGCGGGCATAGCGATGAACGCCTTTTTTGCCGTCGTTATATTCAATGATGTGTTCGATGGCGTTTTCATCACCGGTATTGTTGGCCGCCGTCGGTAGCATGGATTTGAACAGGCAGGGCCTGTCACC
This sequence comes from Thalassospira sp. MIT1004, assembly GCF_001858545.1. Classification (NCBI taxonomy): domain Bacteria; kingdom Pseudomonadati; phylum Pseudomonadota; class Alphaproteobacteria; order Rhodospirillales; family Thalassospiraceae; genus Thalassospira; species Thalassospira sp. MIT1004. Next base: position 335,924 of record NZ_MCAO01000042.1, read on the forward strand.
GGCGATTTCATAAATCATGCAGCCGGGGCCGGTGGCCGCCACCCAGTAAGGCAGGTTTGAAAGATCAACCGGCGTGTTGGAAAACAGCAATCCCTGCCACAGCGGTTCAAACGGTTCGATGGAAACCGGGATATGTTTGGTTTCCGGTTGCCCGGAATAGGGATCAACATGGGCGGTTGGCAAACGCCCGATACCGCCCGCCGATGAATAAACATCGTTCCAGTGCATCGGCATGAAGACTTCGCCGGGCATCTGGGCGTCTGATACAGACACGCGCATCAATGCGGTGCCGCGTTTGCTTCTGATCCGGGCAAGGCCGCCATCGGTCAGCTTGTAACGCTTGGCATCAAGGATATTGACCTCCAGCAACGGTTCGGGCCGATGGGCCGAAAGGCGGGCGGCCGTGCCCGTACGGGTCATGGTGTGCCATTGGTCGCGGTAGCGTCCGCTATTGGCGATCAGCGGGAATTCCGTGCCGGGTTGCGACATGGGCAGTTTGTGCGCAACCGCCAGCATACGGGCCCGCCCGTTTGACGTGGTGAAAATGCCATTGCCATACAGGCGTTCGGCCCCGCCAGCGGGTTGATGTTTGCGCGATGCCGGCCATTGGAAGGGTTCCATGGCGTCATAGGTTGATTTCTTTGCCTTGTGCCACTGGCCGATGTCAAAGGCGCGCATGCCGTCATTTTCAAATTCGGAAAGCGCGGCATGTTCGGCGAAAATATCGGCAGGATCGCGGTATTTGAACGCCTTGCCATATCCCATGGCGCGTGCGACCTGCGTCATGATCCACCAGTCGGGTTTGGCTTCGCCCTGTAGTTCGCGGAACGGGCGTTGGCGGGAAATGCGGCGTTCGGAATTGGTAACCGTGCCGGATTTTTCGGCCCACCCGGCAGCGGGAAGTTTGATATGGGCATAACGCAGCGTGTCGGTATCGTTCACCGTGTCGGACACGATGACAAGCGGGCAGCGCGACAGGGCAAGACGGACGCGGTCCGCATCGGGCAGGCTGACGACAGGGTTGGTTGCCATGACCCAGACGGCCTTGATTTCACCGCGTTCGATGGCGCGGAACATATCAACCGCCTTGTATCCCTCGCCCGGTTCCAGAATATCGGATTTCCAGAACCGGCGGACCCGGTCAACGTCGTTAACATCGTTCGGGTCCATATGGGCGGCAAGCTGGTTGGCAAGGCCGCCAACCTCGCGCCCGCCCATGGCGTTTGGCTGGCCTGTGACGGAAAACGGGCTTGAACCCGGTTTGCCGACCCGTCCGGTCGCCAGATGGGTATTGATGATCGCATTGACCTTGTCAGAGCCGCTGCTGGACTGGTTGACACCTTGTGAAAACACGGTGACCGTGCGGTCAAAGGCGGCAAACCAGTTAAAGAACGTTTCCAGTTTCCCCAGACCCGAGCCGTCATGATCGGCGTACTCACTGATCTCGGAAGGATAATCGAGGCCGCATTTTTTGGCTGTACTCTCGATATCGGGGCAGTCCGCGCGTGCCTCGGCGACGGCGGTTTCATAGCCGCTGACATGGCGGGCGACATATTGAAGGTCGCAATGACCGTTCTGGTCAAGCCATGCCAGCAGGCCGTTAAACAGGGCAACGTCGCTGCCCGGTTTGATTGGCAGGTGCAGATCGGCGATGTCGCAGCTTGCGGTTTTGCGCGGATCGATCACGACGATTTTGGTGCCGTGCTTTTCCCTGGCTGCGCGCAAACGCTGGTTCAGGACCGGATGGCACCATGCCAGGTTCGATCCGGTCAGAACGACCAGATCGGCAATTTCCAGGTCTTCGTAACATCCCGGTACAACATCGGCACCAAAGGCACGTTTATGCCCGACCACGGTTGATGCCATGCACAGCCGGGAATTGGTATCGATATGCGGCGACCCGATGAAGCCCTTGATCAGCTTGTTGGCGATATAATAATCCTCGGTCAATAACTGACCGGAAACATAGAACGCCACCGATTTCGGGCCGTGTTTCTGAATGGTTGCGCGCAGGCGATCCGCGGTTTCCTGTGTTGCCGTTGGCCAGTCGACGGTTTTGCCATCGATTTCGGGTTTCAGCAGGCGGAAATCGCGCTTCATCTCGGCGGTGATCGTATCGATCAGGGCGGCACCCTTTGAACACAACCGGCCCCGGTTGGCCGGGTGATCGGGGTCGCCCCCGACCGCCCAGCCGTCCCGGGTGGGGGAGACGATCAGGCCGCAGCCAACGCCGCAATAAGGACAGGTGGTTTTAACCTCACCCCGCATGGCGCAGACCGATTTGTTCCGCCGTCAGGCCGATATGAACCGTGCCGTCAATGACGCGCAGTTCCACCTTGGCCGCACAGCCGTCATCGGGGCCCTGTGCCTCGCCGGTTTCAAGCGAAAAGACCATGTTATGCAGCGGGCAGGTGACGAAATGGCCATGCACGATCCCCTGTGCCAGCGGCCCGTCCTTGTGCGGGCAGCGGTCCAGAAGGGCATAGACCTGATCATCAAGGGTTCTGAAAATCGCGATGCGATCAGTTTCGGTCTGGAAGGTGCGCGCGCCCTGAAGCGGGATATTGGCGACCGGTCCGACATTTACCCAGTTTACGATATCCGTCATTGCCGTTACTCCGCTGCGATCAGGGAAAGGGATTTGAATTCGTGCGCATCCACGCCCTGGCTGGCGCGTTCGGCCCACGGATCAACCTGTGCCGTTTTCTGGCTTTCCATGAAACGTTCAAACAGGGCAGCGCGATTTTTGGCATCATCGACCACACGTTCCTGAACATGTTTCAGACCAACCCGTTCGATCCAGGGTGCGGTGCGTTCCAGATAGCGGGCTTCTTCGCGGTAAAGCTGGATGAAGGCACCGCAATATTCTTTTACTTCCTGATCGGTTGTGACCTTGCACAGAAGTTCGGTCGCACGGACATGAATGCCCCCATTGCCACCCACATGCAGGTCCCAGCCGCCATCGGTTGCGACAACGCCGAAATCCTTGATCGTGGCTTCGGCGCAGTTACGCGGGCAACCTGATACGGCCATCTTGAATTTGTGCGGCATCCACGAACCCCACGTCATTTTTTCAAGGTCGACGGCCATGCTCATGGACATCTGGGTGCCAAAACGACACCATTCCTGCCCGACACAGCTTTTGACCGTGCGAAGGGACTTGCCATAGGCGTGCCCCGAAACCATCCCGGCCGCATTCAGATCGGCCCAGACGGCAGGCAGGTCTTCTTTTTTTACACCCAGAAGGTCAATGCGCTGCCCGCCGGTGACCTTGACGGTCGGAATATCGAATTTATCGGCGACATCGGCAATGGCGCGCAATTCGCGCGGGTTGGTCAGGCCACCCCACATGCGGGGCACCACCGAATAGGTGCCGTCTTTCTGAATGTTTGCATGGACGCGTTCGTTAATGAAGCGCGACGCACCATGATCGACATATTCCCCCGGCCATGCGGCGAGCAGGTAATAGTTGAGTGCCGGGCGGCAGACATGGCAGCCGTCCGATGATTTCCATTCCAGTTCCTGCATGACGGCAGGCATTGATTTCAGTTCCTTGGCCTTGATCAGGCGACGGACATTGTCATGGTCATGATCGGTACAGGTGCAGATCGGTTTGACCGCAGCCGCCTGATAATCACCGCCAAGGGTTGCCGCCAGAAGGTTTTCGACAAGGCCGCTGCATGAACCACAGGATGCGGATGCCTTGGTATGGCCTTTGACCTCGTCAAGCGTTGTCAGGCCCTTTTCGGTGATGGCCGAAACGATGGTTCCCTTGCAAATGCCGTTGCAGCCACAAATTTCTGCGTCGTCTGGCAGGGCGGCAACGGCATCAAGAGGGTTTCCGGCGGATCCCCCGGCGAAGGCCTGACCAAAGGCGAGGGTATCGCGAAGCTCGGTCACGTCCTGACCATCCTTCATCAGCTGGAAATACCAGCCGCCATCGGATGTATCACCATAAAGGACGGCACCCTTGATCCTGCCGTCTTCCAGAACGATGCGTTTGTAAACGCCGCGTCCGGCATCGCGGAAGACGATTTCTTCGGTTTCGCCGCCGCCGGAAAAATCACCGGCGGAAAAGACATCAACCCCGGTGACTTTCAGCTTGGTCGAGGTGACCGAACCGGCATAGCCATCGGTTGCGATTTCGGCCAGATGATCGGCACAGGATTTTGCCATTTCAAACAGCGGTGCAACAAGGCCGTAGCACTGGCCGCGATGCTGCACGCATTCGCCAACGGCAAAGATATCCGGATCACTGGTGGTCATGACATCGTCAACGACAATGCCGCGTTCGACGGTCAGTCCCGCGTCTGCGGCAAGGCGCCCGTTGGGGCGGATGCCAACAGCCATGACCACCAGATCAGCCGGGATCATGCGCCCGTCCTTAAGCCGGACGCCGGTTACGCAATCGGTGCCGACGATTTCGGCGGTGTCGGCCTCGGTAATGACATTGATGCCCCGACGGCCGAGTTCCTGTGCGAGAAGGTAACCCGCCGACGGATCAAGCTGGCGTTCCATCACATGGCCCGCCAGATGCAGGACCGTGACCGACATGCCGCGCGCCTGCAGGCCGACGGCGGCCTCAAGACCCAGAAGGCCACCACCGATTACGACGGCGGGGCCGCCATTTGCCGCGGTTTTCAGCATGGTATCGACATCATCGACATCGCGGAAGGTGACAACGCCCGAAAGCTTGTGGCCGGGGACCGGGATCATGATCGGGTCGGAACCGGTGGCCAGCAGAAGCTGGTCATAGGCGGTTTCGGTGCCGCTTCTGGAAATGACGACCTTGCGGGCGCGGTCGATTTCAACCACCGGATCGCCGGAAAACAGATGGATGCGGTTTTCCTGATACCATTCGGCGGTATTGATGACGATATCGTCGAATTCCTTTTCGCCCGACAGAAGCGGGGAGAGCATGATGCGGTTATAGTTCACGCGTGGCTCGGCCCCGAAAACGGTGATTTCGTATTTGTCAGGGGCGCGACCGAGGATTTCCTCGACGGTGCGCATGCCGGCCATGCCGTTGCCGATGACGACAAGGCGGGGTTTCTTGGTAAGTGCTGCAGGGACGTGGTTCATTTGTCTCTGGCTCCTGATCGCGGGAAGCGAATTGGCAAAAAAAAACGCCCGGTGCGCACTGCCTGTCAAAAAGGCAATCTCGCAACGGACGTCGTTATCCGGGTGAACCCGCCATTGGATTCTATATATGGGTTTGGCATTTCTGCCGTGGCAGCAGGCGACCTTGCCCGCGCTCTTGTCCCTTACTATACAAGTTGCGTGCCAGAACTGCAGATTGCGACGAAAAACTTGCAAAATACTGATTTAAAATAAGATTTTTGATGCTCACGGGATAAGCAAGAATTGCACGAAACCTGTGATTGTTTAAAAAATAACCACACGCAAAATGATGAGATTAAAAAATGTGCAAATATGCTGCTTTCAGGCGGGGGGAGTTTTTCGTCTGTGCAGTTGCGGTGGATAAATTGTATTGAATTTCAGGGAATTATTTGAAAATTTCCGCGTTGCGAAAAAATTGGCGCGCGGTTTGCAAAACTTGTTTCGTGTGAGCCGCTTCGACGGAAGCAGGCCCAATGACGGGTGACTCACAGTTCTTCGTCCAATGGCGGGCGATCAGACGTTTGATTTTGGCGCGCAACGATGGCGCAGCCGCAGTCGAAACGAATGACGGGCCGCCAGCGGAATCCATCTGATGAAGCGTGCGGCCCTTGGGGAAATAACCGTCGGTCGCGACAACCGGGAAACCGGTTCGGAGTGACCCAAACGAAGGGCTTCATTGTTATGGAAATCAAAAACAAGGCTCCGCGGATCAATCTCTTCAGTCTCAGGACTGTCCAGATGCGGACTTTCCACCTGACCTGGCTTGCCTTCTTCCTGTGTTTCTTTGGCTGGTTCGGTATTGCGCCGCTGATGCCGCTTGTGCGTGACGATCTTGGCCTGACCAAGGGTGAAATCGGCAATACCATCATCGCGTCTGTCGCGATCACGGTTCTTGTCCGTCTTCTGATCGGGCCGCTTTGCGATAAAATCGGCCCGCGCAAGACCTATACGGCGTTGCTGGTTATCGGTTCTTTGCCGGTCATGCTGATCGGGCTTGCAGATAGTTACGAAACATTCCTGCTGGCGCGTCTTGCCATTGGTTCGATCGGGGCATCGTTCGTGATCACGCAGTATCATACCTCGACCATGTTTGCGCCGAATGTTGTCGGTACCGCAAATGCGACCACGGCGGGCTGGGGCAACCTTGGCGGGGGTGTGACACAGATGGTCATGCCGCTGATCCTTGCCATGGTGCTTGGCTTTGGCGTTTCGGAAACCATGGGCTGGCGTCTGGCGATGGTCTTCCCGGGTGTGATCATGCTGGTGGTTGCTGCACTTTACTGGTTCTTCACCACCGATGCGCCGGATGGCAATTATGCCGACATGCGCAAAAGCGGTGCCCTGTCACCGGAAGATGATCATGCCGGTGCGACCAAGGGCATGCTGGCCGCGGCCAAGGATTACCGGGTCTGGGCGCTGTTTCTGGTTTACGGGGCGTGTTTCGGTGTCGAGCTTACGATCAACAACATTGCCGCGATCTATTTCTTTGACCGGTTTGAACTTAGTCTTCAGACCGCCGGTCTGATTGCCGGTCTGTTTGGTTTGATGAACATCTTTGCCCGCACGCTGGGCGGGGTGTTTTCCGACAAGTTTGCCGCCAAGGGCGGGCTTTCGGGGCGGGTCAAGTTCCTGTTCCTGGCGCTGTTCATCGAAGGTGTTGCACTTGTTGCGTTTTCGATGATGGATGCGCTGGTCATCGCGGTGTCGATGATGGTGGTCTTCTCGCTTTTCGTGCAGATGTCCGAAGGTGCGACATTCGGGATTGTCCCGTTTGTTAACCGCAAGGCGCTTGGCTCGGTTGCCGGTATTGTCGGTGCGGGCGGGAATGCCGGGGCGGTTGCCGCGGGCTTCCTGTTCAAATCCGAAGCACTGACCTATCAGCAGGGCCTGATGTATCTTGGTATTGCCGTGATTGTCTGTTCCTTTGCAGCCCTTGCGGTTCGTTTCTCGGAAAAGACCGTGGCCGAGGAAAAGGAACGTTTCGAAAAAGCCATGCAGGAACGCGATGCGCTGCCATCCGGTGCGCAGGCGGTTCCGGCAGAATAACATACGATCTTTCCGGGATGCGGCATGTGCCGCATCCCGGTTTCCACCGGGCCATCAAGGTCCGGGGCGAAAAAGAACAGACAGGAGAGAGGCCTTGATCGTCAGGGAAAAGGTTCTAAATGAAGCTTGAAGACTTCAGCATTCTGGTGATCGACGAAAACCCGGACCGTGCCGCGATTGTCGAGCGCGGCCTTGTCGAAAGTGGCTATACCCGTGTCAGCCGCATCGGCACGTCATACAATCTGGTCGAACGCATTCAGGCGTTGGCCCCCGACATCATCATCATTGATCTTGAAAACCCGGACCGTGATACGCTTGAACAGATGTTTCAGGTATCGCGTGTTATTGCGCGCCCGATTGCGATGTTTGTCGATCAAAGCGACAGCAACACGATCCGAGAGGCGGTTGAGGCCGGGGTCAGTGCCTATGTTGTTGATGGCTTGCGCCAGGATCGTATTCGGCCCATCGTCGAAATGGCCATTTCGCGTTTTAACGCGTTCGATCAATTGCGCCGCGAACGCGACGAGGCCAAGGCCAAGCTGAATGATCGCAAGCTGATCGACCGGGCCAAAGGATTGTTGATGCAGGAAAAGGGGCTGAGTGAGGACGAGGCCTATAACCTGCTGCGCAAAAACGCCATGAAACAGAACCGCAAAATTTCTGAAATCGCGCAAAGCGTGATCACGGCCTTTCAGTTGGAGTTCTAACGCATGTCCCTTAAACAGGTTCGACTTGGCTTTGTGCCGCTTGTGGATTGTGCCCTGCCTGTCGTGGCGCGCGCCAAGGGCTTTGCCGAGGAAGAGAATATCGACCTGACCCTGATCCGGGAAATGTCCTGGGCGGCCATTCGCGACAAGCTGTCTTATGGGGTTTATGATGCGGCGCATCTGCTTGCGGGTATTCCGCTGGCAGCGCGGCTAGGGCTTGGCGGGATGCCCTCGCAACGCATTGCGGTTCCTATGGCGCTGGGGCGGGGCGGGAATGCGATTACGGTTTCAACCCGGCTTTATCAGCGGATGCTTGAAGCAGATCCGGCGGCGATGCACGGGCCGCGCGGGCTTTCGGCGCGGGCGCTTAAAAAGGTGATCGACGAGGACCGGGCGGATGGTCGCCCGATCATGTCCTTTGCGACCGTATTCCCGTATTCGAGCCATAATTACGAACTGCGTTACTGGATGGCGGCGGGGGGTATTGACCCCGATAAGGACGTCAATATTGGCGTGATTGCGCCACCACGGATGTTTGACAGTCTGCGCAATGGCTGGGTCGATGGGTATTGCGTGGGGGAGCCGTGGAACCAGCGGGCGGTATTCCACGGGGACGGGGTGATTGTCGCCCTTAAGGAAGACATATGGGCGCGCAGCCCGGAAAAGGTTCTTGGCGTGCGCGAAGACTGGGTGCAATCCAATCCCGATACGGTGGATGCGCTGGTGCGTGCGCTTGTCCGTTCGGCGGAATGGGCCGATCAGCCGGAAAACCGCACCGAACTGGCGCAATTGCTGTCTGGTGAAAATCACGTCGGGGCATCGTTTGATATTCTGCGGGCCTCGTTACTTGGCCGGCCGGTGCTTAAACCCGGTGACAATCCGATTGAGGCGCCTGATCGTCATGTGTTTTATCGCTATACCGCCACGTTCCCGTGGCTGTCGCAGGGGGCGTGGGTTGGCACACAGATGCAGCGTTGGGGGCAGGTTGATGCCTCCGTCGATTTCGGTACGCTTATTTCCGACATTTATCGTCCTGATCTTTATCGTCGTGCGGTCAAGGGGCTTGATGTTGCGCTTCCGCATGATGACTGGCGGGTCGAGGGCGCGAATGATGCCGCCGACCGGGCGTTTGTCGGCCCGGATGCGTTTCTGGATAACAGCATATTCGACATGCGCAGCTTTGCCGGTGTCGGGGAATAAAACCGGCACCGGACCAGAGGCGTGATTTATGGGGTGCGATTATTGGCGCGATTATGCCCTGGGGAAGCTTTGCAGGCTGTTGCGTTGTTTGCCGGTTTCATCAAAGTTGCCGGGGGCAAGCCATGCTTCGAACGCGGCCCTGACCATCGGCCATTCAAGATCGGTAATCGAAAACCATGCGGTATCGCGGTTGCGGCCCTTATAGACCATGTGGTTGCGGAAGGTGCCTTCGTAGGTGAAGCCATATCGCAGGGCGGCGGCACGTGATGGGGCGTTCTGATCGTCGCATTTCCATTCGTACCGGCGGTAACCCAGTTCGTCAAAGGCGCGCTTCATCATCAGATACATCGCCTCTGTCCCGCCGATGGTTTGCGAAAGCGCCGGGGAATAGTTGATGTTACCGATTTCAATGCCGCCAAATTTGGTATCGATCCGCATGAAGGCGGCAATGCCGACGGCCTTGTTCGATGCCTTGTCGATGATGGTATGAAGCATCGGGTCGCGGGTGGCGGCCATGGTTTCGAGCCATGCCTGATAAGCATCAAAATCCTCGAACGCATCGGTGAAAAGATAGGTAAAGCGCGATCCGTCCATGGCTGTGCGGTTGGCGTCAAATAGCTGTCTGGCGTCGCGTTTCACATCGGTCGGACTGACAATGACATGGCGGCCAGCCATGTCGCTGCGTGGTGGCATCGGGCATTCTTTCCAGTTTTCAACCGGGCGACCGACCGGCTGGCCAAATTCGTTTTTATGTTCGGATGGCATCTGAGGACCTTTGTTGCGAGGCAAGGGAGCATGCAGTCTGGGATATTATTGGTGCGCCATAAAGAGCCGTTTTGGTAAAATTAATGGTGCCAATTTTCTGACCGGAAAGGGGCATCCCAAAACCGGCCATGGTTTGGCAAAGGGAAGGATGGTTGGTGCCGGTGCATGAGGAGTCTTCGGGGTGGGTTCCGAAAGCGGTGTGATGGGTTCGTCTTTTGGTTGTGACGTGCGTTGGCATACACCAGAAACATGGCGAAATGTTGCGGTGCAAAATTATGGTTTTGAAACAAACCTTTAATACGTTCGGGCTGTGCAGTGGATTATGCGGCAGCAGGGCATTTAAACCGAATTGAATTTAGTGAAACTCAATTCGTTGACAATTTGTCGAATAAATGATGAGGTTTGTATACAAAATAAAAAACCATGAATTCGGTATCAGGGTTGTTGGCAATCGTCGTTAAGAGGGACCGCGTTACAACTTTCCGTTACGCATGATCAGAAGGTCACGGCCCCCACCGTGCCTGAAGAAAATTCCTTCTTTGCGGCCATCGTGTCTTGCAGCACTGACACCGGTTTGACCGGTGCGCGCCACCTGCGCATCCGCCTTACATTGCCGAGGATGTTTGCGTGACTGATTCTGTTTCTGTTCCGATCCTGTCCGTCGAAGATTTGTCCGTTGAGTTCGGCGACAGCCGGGTCATCGAAAATCTGAGTTTTGCCGTGAAACCCGGAAGAACATTGGCAATTGTCGGAGAGTCCGGATCGGGCAAGTCGGTGACATCGATGTCGATCATGCGTCTGGCTGATATGATGGGCGCATCCTATGCATCGGGGCGCATCCGGTTTAGGTCAAAAGATCGCGATGAAGATTTGCTGGCACTTTCGCAAAAACAGATGCGCCGCATTCGCGGCAAAGACATCGCGATGATTTTTCAGGAACCGATGACGTCGCTGAATCCGGTTTTCACCATCGGCGATCAGATTGCGGAATCCCTGATGCTGCATGAAGGCATGTCCAAGCCCGATGCACTTGTTGAAAGCAAACGGTTGCTTGATATGGTGCGGCTGCCCGATGCGCAGGAACTTTTGGGGCGGTATCCCCATCAGCTTTCGGGCGGGATGCGCCAGCGCGTCATGGTTGCCATGGCGCTTGCCTGTCGGCCCAAGGTCCTGATTGCGGATGAACCGACCACGGCCCTTGATGTGACCATTCAGGCGCAAATTTTGACCATCATCCGTGATCTGCAACAGGAACTTGGCATGGCGGTGATTTTCATCACCCATGACATGGGGGTTGTTGCCGAGGTTGCCGATGATGTTGTCGTCATGTGGAAGGGCAAGAAGGTCGAAGAAGGCACGGTTGCCGATATTTTTGCCAATCCGGCCCATCCCTATACCCAGACATTGCTATCCGCAGTTCCGAAACTGGGCAGCATGACGGGCGAAGCATTCCCCAAACGGTTCCCGGTGACGATGATGGATGGCGATACGCCGCGTCTGGTCGGGACGGAGCATATCCAGAATACCGCACGTTACGACGAGGCCCCGTTATTGTCGGTGCGTGATCTGGTAACGCGCTTTGATATCAAAAAGGGCCTGTTTGGCGGGGTTTCCCACCGGGTTCACGCGGTCGAGAATGTCAGTTTTGATATTTATCGCGGTGAAACGCTGGCGCTTGTCGGGGAGTCCGGATCGGGCAAATCGACGATTGGCCGCACGATCCAGCAATTGCAAAAGGGAACGGCGGGCAATATCAGTTTCGAAGGTCGCGCATTCAGTGACATGGGCAAAGGCGAACAGCAGCGCCTGCGTCAGGAGATCCAGTATATCTTTCAGGATCCGTTTGCGTCCCTTGATCCGCGCAAGAAAATCGGATTTTCGATTGCCGAGCCGATCCGCACGCACCGACTGATTGACGGTGAAAAACAGATTGCCGCACGCGTTGACCAGTTGCTGGAACGGGTCGGCCTGACATCGGCCCATGCCAATCGTTATCCGCATGAATTTTCCGGTGGTCAGCGCCAGCGTATCTGCATCGCGCGCGCGTTGGCATCCAATCCCAAGCTGATCATCGCCGACGAAGCCCTTTCGGCCCTTGATGTGTCGATCCAGGCGCAGATCATTAATCTGTTCATGGAACTTCAGGAAGAACACGGGCTTGCCTATCTGTTCATCAGCCATGACATGGCGGTGGTTGAAAAAATGAGCCACCGGGTCGCCGTCCTTTACCTTGGTCAGGTTGCCGAACTTGGATCGCGTCAGCAGGTTCTTGAAACGCCAACCCATCCCTATACCCAGCGGCTTCTGAGTGCCGTGCCGGTCGCCGACCCCACAATCGTGCGCGACCGCATCCTGATGGATGGTGAAATTCCAAGCCCGATCCGTCGGGTCGGTGATGAGCCGGCCATTCTTGCCCATCGCGAAATTGCGCCCGGTCACTTTGTGGCCGACGCACGTTAAGCGGCCCTTGGGTCGCAAGCCTTGTCTCCCCTCGCGCCAAGCCACCAACAACGGAGAAAAAATAACATGACGAAAAAACAGGGAATGCGCAGTGCGCTGATGGCTCTTGCCTTTGCGGGCGGTCTGATGGCAACTGCGCCGGCATATGCCGAAGGCACCTTGACCATTTCATCACCACAGGACCCCGGTAGCTGGGACCCGGTCGATACGTTTCTGGTCAACTGGTCGTCGGTTGCGACCAATATTTATGACGGTCTGACCTATCGCGGACCGGATGCCAAACTGGTTCCGGGGCTTGCGTCATCATGGGAAGAATTTGATGGCGGCACGCGCATCCGTTTCCATCTGCGTGAAGGCGTGACCTTCCAGAATGGCGAACCGTTCAATGCCGAAGCGGTCAAATTCACCTTTGATCGCCTGATGGGTGATGAAGGCAAAAAAGGGCCACAGCGGTCAAACTATGCTGCGATCAAATCGGTCGAAGTTATTGACGAAAACACCGTCGACATGCATCTGACCCAGCCGGATCCGGTGCTTCTGACCAAGCTTGCCGGTTATGGTGCGATGATTGTTCCGCCGAAATATATCGCGGAAAAAGGCGAAGATTATTTCAACGCCCATCCGATCGGCACCGGTCCGTTCAAAATGGTTTCCTATGAGCCGAAAGTTGGTCTGACACTTGAAGCCTATGCTGATCATTGGGGCGGTGCGCCGAAACTTTCGACCATCAAGTATCGCTTCATCAGTGAACCGTCGACCGCGGTTGCGGAACTTCAGGCCGGGAACGTTGACCTTGTCATTCCGCCGACCATTCCGATTGGCATGATCCCGACCATTCAGGAAGACGAAAATATCGATATCGTCACCACCGTAAGCCCTACGGTTTATGCCCTGCGCTTTAATACCGGCAATGGCATCACGGCGGATGAAAAAGTCCGTAAGGCGATGATTTACGGTGTGGATCGTCAGGCGATCATTGACTCGATCCTTGGTGGTCAGGCAGCGCCGATTGCAAGTTTCCAGGGTGAATTGTCGTTTGGTAACGATCCGTCGATGAAACCGTTGCCGTATGATCCGGCCAAGGCACAGGCGCTTCTGAAAGAAGCCGGTGTTGCACCGGGTACGAAAATCCAGATCGACATTCGCGGCAATGACGCAACCTTTAACGAAGTTGCCCAGGCCGTTGCCAGCTACCTTCAGGTGATTGGCCTGAACGCTACGATCAAGCCTTATGAAACCAACGTTCTGCTTAATGACATCATTCCGGCGGGTAAAACCGGTGCGATGTTCCAGCAGTCGTGGGGCGGCTGGACGCTTGATTATGATAACACCGCTTACTTCATGTATCACACGGGCGAAAAGTGGAACCCGTATGACAGCGATCCGGAACTCGACAAGCTGCTGGAATCCCAGCGTGCGATTACCGACCGTGCCAAACGTGAAGAAATCCTGCAGTCGATTGCGCATTACACCGCTGATCGCGCGCTGGAAATGCCGCTTTATAACCTCAATGCGATCTTTGGGGTTTCCAAGCGCGTCAAGAATTTCACCCCGGTTCCCGACAGCCGTCTGCGCCTGACGGAAGTGACTGTCGACTGATGTGAAACGAAAGCCGCCCGGACAGATGCCGGGCGGCTTTCATGCCTATTTCTTTAAAGGACAAGTGTTTTGGCTGGTTTTCTGATCAAACGCCTTTTGCAGGCGATTTTCGTGGTCGTCGCGGTGACATTGATTGTCTCGTTTGCCATCCGTTTGACGGGTGACCCGGCGCTGATGCTAAGCCAGGGGGCCGGCAGCATCACCGAGGAAGACCTTGCACGTATTCGTGAATCCCTTGGTTTGAACCAGCCATTTTTTGTTCAGTATGCCGATTTCATGCTGGGGCTTTTCAGCCTTGATTTCGGTAGATCCTTCCTTGGTGGAACGCAGGTTTCCACCCTGATTGGCAATGCATTGCCCGCTACCCTGATGCTGGCGTTTGCATCGATGTTCGTATCCATCGTGATTTCGATCCCTCTGGGGATCAAGGCGGCCATTTCGCGTGGCAAATGGCCCGATCAGGTCATTCGCATCCTGTCGCTGGTCGGGTTGTCATTCCCGAATTTCTGGCTGGCGATCATGCTGGTGCTGTTGCTGTCGATTACTTTCCGGCTTCTGCCGCCAAGTGGCATGACGGGTATTGAGAACTTCATCATGCCAGCCATCACCATGGGGGTGATCCTGACCGCGACCAACGTGCGGCTTGTGCGGACCTCGATGCTGGAAACCCTTCAGTCGCAATACATCATGGTCGCGCGCGCCAAGGGGCTTAGCGAGAATGTCGTGCTGTATAAACACGCGCTTCGCAACTGTGCGATCCCGCTTGTTACCTATTTCGGTTTGCAGTTTGGCAACCTTCTGGGCGGGATTGTTGTCGTTGAGCTGGTGTTTAACTGGCCGGGAATGGGCACGCTGGCCTTTGAGGCCGTTGGTGCACGTGATTATCCGGTTTTACAGGCTGTGATTACGGTTCTGTCGATCATGATTGTCGGGGTGAACCTGCTTGTCGACATTGCCTATGGCCTGATTGATCCACGTATCCGGACGGAGTAACCCCATGGCGACCACTGCAACCAAGGCGCGGTTTGCGCGTTTTAAAAATCTTGAATTCGTTCTGGGGGCTGTTCTGACCGGTGGCATCTGTTTTCTGGTCGTGTTTTCCGATCTGCTGTTTCCTGGCGGCGCGGACAAGATTGATCTTTCGGCCCGCCTGATCGCGCCGTTTACCAATGCCGATCATATTTTTGGCACCGATCCGCTGGGGCGTGACGTTCTGGCGCGTGTGGTTTCAGGGGGCAAAATATCACTTCAGGTTGGTTTGCTTTCCGTTGCCGGGGCGGTTGTCATTGGTGTGATCATGGGCCTGATATCGGGATATTATCGCGGTTTCTGGGACATGATCGTGATGCGCTTTGCTGATGTGCAGCTTGCATTGCCGTTCATTTTGCTGGCGATCACCTTTATCGCGATCATCGGCGGTGGACTGACCAACATGATCATTCTGCTGATCATTGCGCAATGGGTGCAATATGCCCGTCTGGTGCGGGGATCGGTTCTGTCGCTAAGGGATCGGGAATTCATCCAGTCGGCCAAGGCGATTGGCGTGCGCGATATTCATATCCTGTTCCGTCACCTTCTGCCCAACCTGATCGGGCCGGTTATCGTTCTGATGACGCTTAATGTTGCTACCAATATCCTGCTTGAGAGCAGCCTGACCTTCCTTGGGCTGGGGGTTGACCCCCTGATCCCAAGCTGGGGCGGGATGCTGGCGGATGGGCGGACTTATTTGCAGAATGCCTGGTGGGTATCGGTTTTCCCCGGGCTTGCCATTCTTCTGACCGTGCTTGGCCTGAACCTTCTGGGCGACTGGCTGCGCGATAGCCTTGACCCCACAGGCAGGACGTCCAAATGACACAGATTTTCGCCACCACCTTTGCGCCGACCCTCCCAAATCTGAGCGACGAAATCGTCAAGGCCGCCAGCCCCGGGCAGCTTATCGAGGCATGGCTGTTTAACGATGCCCAAACCCGTGTCGCTACCGAGGCAAAGTTGGCCCAGCAGGGGGTCAAGGCGCGCATTCGCAGTGCCTATAAGCCGCTTTTGCATTTCTTCCTTGAAGATATTGATCTGGCAAAGTCGGGCATTGCCGATATCACGGTGCGTTATCCGCGCCATCAAAATGCGGCGGATAATCGCTTCCTGCTTGAAACCTATCCCTTGGCGGCCCTGGTTGCGCCAGCCTTGATCACGTTCGAGGCATCGGATCGTTGCGATTGCACCTATGATGTGATCCTGCGTGGGGCGGATGGGGTTGAAACCCGTCATGAAGTTTTTGCGCCAAACCGGGTGCATCAGGATGTGGTTGATGAAACCCACCTGTCGCCGACCGGGTGGGTGCGGATTATCGATGCCGATGGTCAGATTGTCCGCGATGAACGGATTGAAACCGAATATGAGGCGCTTTTTGCCCAAACCATGGCGGCCATTGCCGATTATGACTGGGGCGATCAGGAACCCTATTTCGAAGAGCTGAATATCGCGGTCGATCTGCCGGGGCATGATCAGAAGATCGCCCATGGTCACGAGGTTCTGAGCCTTCATGAAGCCCTGCACGAGGATTTCTATTTCTCGCTGCTGGAATATTTTCAGGTCAGATCGGGCCGTCCGCTTGGTGATCGCGGATTGCAGCCGGGGCAGATCGTCCCGGAAATCCGTCAGGTATCCGATGCCGGTGATGGGGATGGCGAGGCCCATGTCACGGTTGAATTGCGCCCCCTGTCAAAGGACGAGACAACGGGTGAGATGCAACAGATTGATCGCGCCACCCGTCCCCTGACGGTTGCGCAAATCCTCGCCGAGCTTGACGGGATCGACGGCGAAGAATTCCATGCGACATCGCGATCCGGGCGGATTTTGAATGCGCGCTATCACAAGGGGACGGATTTGCCGGTGATGATCAGTGGCGGGCAGCATCCCAACGAGATTTCCGGTGTTGCGGGCGCGCTTCGTGGGGCGTTGGAGCTGGCGAAGCGTGATGGGGCACATTTCACGATTTCACCGCTGGAAAACCCGGATGGTTATGCCCTTCATCAGCGTCTGATTGTTGATAACCCGAACCATATGCATCACGCGGCGCGCTATACAGCGCTTGGCGATGATATGGAATACCGCAGCGGTGATGGCCTTTATGAAAAGGAAATCCGGGTTCGGGCGCGTGCCATCAGCGAGGCAAGCCTGCATGTCAATCTGCATGGCTATCCCTGCCATGAATGGACCCGACCGCTTTCGGGATATGTTCCGCGCGGGTTTGGCATGTGGACCCTGCCAAAGGGGTTTTTCCTGATCATGCGCCATCATGATGAATGGTCGGAACGGGCGGAAAACTTTATCGATCAGGTCACCCGCAAACTTGCCGCCATTCCGGGGCTTCTGGCGTTCAACGCGGCACAGATTGATCTGTATCGCATTCATGCCGGTGATACCGGTTTTCGGATCATCAATGGTTTTCCGTGCATGATTTCGGTTGATGATCGTCATGACGTGCCGCTGACCCTGATTACCGAGTATCCCGATGAAACGATCTATGGCGATGTCTTCATCGCGGCCCATACTGCGCAGATGGCAACGGTTGTTGCCGCCTATGATGCGTGGCAGAACCTTGATAAAGATTGATCGATCATGTCGGTCTTTTGCAAAACACCCCGGTGCAAATGCCGGGGTGTTTTCGTTTGAGGGATTAGTGGAAATCGTGGCTGTCGACCTTAAGGCGTGATGTGTTTTGCTGTTTGCCGTGACGTTGTTCAAGCTGTTCAAGGTTCTGGGCCGCAGGGCCGGTTTGATCGGATGGTCCTGCGGCGGGCGTGGCCCAGCGCAGATTGCGGGGATGGGTGTTATTGGCGCGGGCAATACGGGTGTTATCCGTCAGGCTTTGCAGCATCCCTGACAGGTCAACCAGTTTATCGGCGATGATGTGGGTGACACCGTCTTCACGTTGAAGCTTGCCCGATACGCCAAGGACGGTTGCGGTCATGACCTCGCGGCGGAACTGTTCCATCACCTTGCTCCAGACGACCAGATTGGTGATGCCCGTTTCATCCTCAAGCGTTATGAAAACCACGCCGGACGAGGTGCCGGGGCGCTGGCGAACAATGGCAAGACCGGCATGGTTGATCCGTTCGTTATTCTTGAAATTGACCAGATCGGTCGCCTTGCACACCCCGGCTGCGGACAGGGCATCGCGTAGCATCGATATTGGATGCCCCTTAAGCGACAGCCGCAGGCTTGCGTAATCCTCGATGATTTCTTCGCCCGGTCCCATAATTGGCAGATTGACCGGGGCTTCGGGCCCGAATTCGGCGGAAACGCCCATATTGTGGTTGAAATTCTGGGCAGCTTCAAACAGGGGCAGGGCCGCCGGGGCCTTGCGCCCCTTGCCAAACCGGCGGACGGCCCACAACGCTTCGCGCCGGGACAGGCCAAGGGAACCAAACGCATCGGCTTCGGCCAGTTTTTCAAGCGCGGCGGGTGATAGCCCGGTCTGGCGCGCCATCAGAAAGATATCCTGAAATCCGCCGGTCGGGCGGTTTGCGATCAGGGACAAGGCATCGAACTGCCCGAACCCCTTGATCTGGCGGAAGCCCAGCCGGACGGAAAGATGACCGCTGGCGCGGCCCAGTTCCCGTTCCAGATGATTGTCCCAGAAACTGTGATTGATATCGATTTCAAGCACTCGGACACCATGATTTTTGGCATCCGCAACCAGTTGCGCCGGGGCATAAAACCCCATCGGTTGCGCGTTCAGAAGCGCGCATAAAAACACATCGGGATGATGGCATTTAAGCCATGATGACGCATAGGCAAGGATGGCAAAACTGGCTGCATGGCTTTCGGGAAAGCCGTAATCGGCGAAGCCTTCGATCTGTTTGAAGCAGCGTTCTGCAAACTCGGCGGCATATCCGTTTTTCAGCATGCCATTGATGAATTTGTCGCGATGCGCGCCAATCGTGCCCGTGCGGCGAAAGGTTGCCATGGCACGGCGCAATTCATCGGCCTCACCGCCCGTATAGCCGGCAGCCACGATGGCAATCTGCATGGCCTGTTCCTGAAACAGCGGCACGCCACAGGTGCGCTTTAAAACGGCTTCGAGTTCCTTTGACGGGTAATCGACCTTTTCGCGGCCCATGCGTCGTTGCAGGAAGGGGTGAACCATGCCGCCCTGGATCGGGCCGGGGCGGACAATGGCAACCTGAATGGTCAGGTCATAGATGCTGCGCGGCTTTAATCGTGGAAGCATGCTCATTTGCGCGCGAGATTCGACCTGAAATGTGCCGATGCTGTCGGCTTTTTCCAGCATGTCGTAAACCCGCCCGTCTTCCTTGGGAAGGGTTGCAAGATCATGATCGATATTCTTGTGGTTTCTCAATTCATCGAATGCCTTGCGAATACAGCTTAGCATTCCAAGGGCAAGCACATCGACCTTGAGGATGCCCAGCGCATCGATATCGTCCTTGTCCCATTCGATGGTGGTGCGGTCCTCCATCGCGGCATTGGCAATCGGGGACAGTTCGCATAACGGGCCACGAGTGATGACAAAGCCACCGACATGCTGGGACAGATGGCGGGGGAACCCGGTCAGTTCGCCTGCCAGATCAAGAACGGCTTTCAGACGCGGTTCATCTGGATGAATGCCCGACTGGCGCATCATTTCATCATGCGCGCCCTTGCTGCCCGATCCCCAGATGGTTTTGGTCAGTTTGATAATGGTGTCTTCGGGCAGGCCGAACACCTTGCCGACATCGCGGATGGCGCTTCGCGACCGGTATGAAATCACGGTTGCCGTCAATCCGGCCCGTTCCCGGCCATAACGTTGATAGATATGCTGGATCACCTCTTCGCGGCGTTCATGTTCGAAATCGACATCAATGTCAGGCGGCTCGTTCCGTGCGTTGCTGATGAAGCGCGAAAACAGAAGTTCCACCTTGGCCGGGTCGACCGATGTGACATGCAGACAGAAACAGACCGATGAATTGGCGGCCGATCCGCGTCCCTGACACAGAATGTTTTGCGATCTGGCAAAGGCGACAATGTCATGCACCGTCAGGAAATAGGGGGCATAGCCCAGTTCGTCGATCAGTTTAAGTTCGGCTTCGATCAATCCCCGGACCTTGTCGGGAATGCCGTCGGGATAGCGTTTATGCGCGCCTTCCCATGTCAGGCGGGTCAGGCGTTCCTGCGTGCCTTCGCCCGATCCGTCATTTTCATCGGGATATTCATAGCGTAATTCGGATAAGGAAAACCGACATTGATCGGCGATTTCAATCGTGCGAGCCAGCCATTCGGGATGGGTCGGGAAAAGTTTCGCCATGTCCTGCGGGCTTTTGATATGGCGTTCGCCATTGGGAAACAGCCGATATCCGGCATCCTCGATCCGGCAATGATGGCGAATACAGGTCAGGACATCCTGCAACGGTTTGCGCGAGCGGACATGCATGTGCACGTCATTGGTGACAACTGCAGGGATGGCAAGTTCTGCCTCGACCGCCTCGGTAAAGGCCAGCCGTTCGCTATCAAACCCGTCCATGAACCGACCGATGGCAAGCCAAAGCTGGCCCGATAAATGGCGTTTAAGGTCGATCAGCTGCGTGCGAAAGGTGTCATCGGGGACTTGTGGCGGGACCGCGATGAAGAGCAATCCGTCGGCATGACTTCTGATATCGGCCAGATAAATTTCGCATTCGCCCTTTGGCGCGCGGCGTTTGCCAAGGGTCAGTAACCGGCATAACCGGGCATAGGCCATGCGGTCCGTCGGATAACATAACAGCGACGGACCATCGACGGGATCAAGCCGACAGCCGACAATATAATTCAGCCGGTCCCTGTGGGGCTGATGTGCGGTGTGGCCACGCACGACCCCGGCCAAGGTGTTGCAGTCGGTTATCGCAATAGCATGCAGTCCCTTGGTTGCGGCCATAAGAACCAGTTCCTCGGCGTGGGAGGCCCCGCGCAGGAAGGAAAAATTGCTGCTGACCTGTAATTCGGCATAGGCAGGTGCCGATTGCTGAAGGGGGAAATCGGTCATGTCAGTCCCCGAATAATCCATGGATGGACCAGATATCCTGCCCGGTTGGGCCGGTGCGAAAGGCCCATAACAATCGGCCTGCCTGATCGCGGATGCGGAAATAATCCCGCGTCTTGGGGGATAGGGCATATTCATCCTGATCAAGGCATTGCCACCATTCCGGGCAAATCCGTTCGGGTCCTTCGGCATGGATGATGTCGACCGCCATTTTGCGCCAGCGCAGGCGGCTTGGCGTGCCATTGGTGTCGCGCGCAAGGATTTCGACCGGTTCGGGTGGGTCGATCAGGCGTGCCGGGCGTTTGGGCAATGTCATGTCGGTGCGTCTGGCCGGATATGTCCGGGCGTTAACGGCCTGTCGCACAGAAGCCTGTTCAGGCAAGTGGCTGGCGTGGTGGCCGGGGTGAAACAGCATGTCGCGCGGGCCGAGGTGGTGGGAAATCCGGTCGATCAACTGGGCAAGGGCAATCTGGTCGGTGGTTTCTTCCTGTTGCTGGTCAAGGCGCGACTGGCGAAAGGCCACATGTTCGACCCACGGGGCGTAGACAATCACCTGTTCGATGCCAAAACCAGTATCGACACCGGGCATTTTTTCAGACAGCAATCGCAACACATGCGGGGCGGACTGGCACGGGCTTCCGGTACCAAGTGTGATGGTATGGGTATGCCCGTCAACCCGTACACAGCGCAGGATAATGCGGCGCAGACCCAGATTTTCCTGCGCCAGATTGTTGCAGAGTTCCGTTACCATGCTTTCAACCGTAATCGCCAGATTGGCCGCATCGCCCAGCGGTTCGCCAAAGCTGCGCCGGATCAGCCATGGCCGATCTGGCAAATTGAAATTCAGATGTTCGGGCAGACGTCCATAAAACTGATCAAGCCGTTGCAAAACTTCGGGCCCCAAGCGCGTGGTGATATTGGCACGCGGCATCGGGGTGATGTCGCCCAGATGTTTAAGCCCCAGCCGAAACAGGGTGACACGTGTCTGTTCGGCCAGACGCAGGGCGGATATCGGAAAACCGGCGGCAATATCATGATCGCGCGGCAGGCTTAAAATCCGTTGATCAGCCAAGGCAGCAGGGTGGCATCGTGCCGCCCCCCATGCCGCACCTGCCGTATCGGCAATGGCGGCACGGCCAGCATAACCACGTGATTTGACATCGCGCAGAACCAGCGCCAGAAGCGCACTTTCGCCACCAAAAAGGTGACTGCCGCCGGTAATTTCAAGCCACAATCCGGCATCACCTGTATGGTTATGATCGGCTTCCTGCAAGAACCGGTCGCGGGCAACCCACGGGCTGTATCGGTCCATCGCGCGGATCAAACGCGCCAGATGGCGTTCATAAAGATCGGGCTGTTCGGGAAGGTCGCGCAAAGCCGGGTATATGCTGCGTGCTTCGGCAAGGCGCATGCCCGGTGCCAGCCCGCGTAACTGGGCCACCTTGTTGCTGCCGCAGACCAGAACGCCCTTGTGATCGGCGCGCGTGATCACGACCGGTTCCGGTTTGGGGCTGTCATCCCCGGTTTCAGGCATATCGATCCGGTGGCAATCTGTTTTCCAGTGCGTCAGCCACAGATAAAGAAAACGTTGTTGCATCAATTCGCATTCTCCAACTGCCCGGTCGAACCCCGCGTCCCCCGATCAGGCTGAGTATGTGTCGGTTGCCTGTTGTTGAATGTTTCGCTGCTTCCGGCGTTATCCGCCACCGCGTATGCGCGCTTGATGCGGTGGTTTTGCCATCGGACCGCATATGCCGGATCGCAATCAGGCGCGTATGTCCGGCTTCGCAGGCTAGTTGCAGGCGGCGTGCCGCAGTCAGGTCATAATCCGTGGTTTCGACAATTATGCTGACGATCTGTCCGGATTTTGCCGCTTCCTCGCAGGTCCAAAGGGCGGTGGCCTGCCGATCAACCACCATCATGACCGGCATATCCGTCGCTGGCAGCGCAAGCGGATAAAGCCCGCCTTGGTCAATCGCGCGCCGTTGTCGAATCCAAAACAGGCTTTTGCCTGTTTGATCCCCGATGGAAAGTCGTGCCAGATACCATGCCAGAATGGAGGCGGCGGTATCATCATGACCGCAGATGATTTCATGCAGACCCACCGGGGCAATGCCCCCGATGCTGATATGATGTGCAAGATCGACCCCGCCAAAGGCACGGCGCATGATCCGATCCGTCCCGCCGGGCAGGCAGGCAACCTGTCCTTTCCATTGTTTTTCGGCCCGTTGCAACGCAGCACGGGCAAGATGAAGACGTCTGTCTGACATAACATGAGTTCCTGATTTGTTCTTTTTATGTGGTCAGGAGGGAACGGGAGTCAAGCAGCAAAGATCGGGAAAATGTCAGGAACGGTTCAAGTCATTGCGCCAAAACAAAACCCGATGCCAGGAGCATCGGGTTTTGCAGGTGAATTATGGACGTCTGATGATCAGATTTCAGGATACCACGCACCCAGAACGCCGAATTCCTCAAGCTTGGCAACGATGATCTCGGCGGCCTGTTCGGCGGTTTGATCGGAGGTGTTGACCGTGATTTCCGGGTGTTCCGGTGCTTCATAGGGGCTGTCGATCCCGGTGAAGTTGGCGATTTTGCCTTCGCGGGCCTTTTTATAAAGGCCTTTCACGTCGCGCTGTTCGCAGACTTCAATCGGGGTGTCGATAAAGACCTCGATGAACTCGCCATCTTCGACAAGGCTACGCGCAAACTGGCGTTCGCTTTTGAACGGCGAGATGAAGGATACCAGCGTGATGATCCCGGCATCGACAAACAGCTTGGCGGTTTCACCGACACGGCGGATGTTTTCCACCCGGTCGGCATCGGTAAAGCCAAGGTCCTTGTTCAATCCGTGACGGACATTGTCACCATCAAGGGTGTAGGTGTGCTTGCCCATGGCATGCAGCTTTTTCTCGACCAGATTGGCGATGGTCGATTTACCGGCACCCGAAAGACCCGTGAACCACAGAACGGCCGATTGCTGACCTTTCTGATAGGCACGCGCCTGTTTGTTGATGTCCATTTCCTGCCATTTGACGTTGGTCGCACGGCGAAGCGAATGGTTGACCATGCCTGCGCCAACGGTGGCGTTGGAATAACGGTCGATGATGATGAACCGGCCCGAATGGCGGTTGTCATCATAGGGATCAAAGGCCAGTGCCTTGTCGGTTGCGATATTGGCAATGCCGACTTCGTTCAGTTCCAGCGTCTTGCCGGCAATATGTTCCAGCGTATTGACATTGACCTTGTATTTCAGGTCGCTGATCTGTGTGTTGGTGACCTGTGCGCCCATCTTGATGATATAGGGGCGGCCGGGCAGAAGATGATCTTCGTGCATCCAGATGATGCGGGCTTCGAACTGATCGGCAAATTCCGGGCGTTCATCCGGTCGGGCCAGAACATCGCCGCGCGAAATGTCGATTTCATCTTCAAGTGTGATGGTCACGGCCTGACCGGCAAAAGCCTGATCGAGGTTGCCGTCAAAGGTGACGATTTCCCTGATCTTGCTGGTCTGACCCGAGGCGGTGACGGCAATCGCATCGCCCGGCTTGATGATGCCCGATGCGATGGTGCCGGAAAAACCCCGGAAATCAAGGTTCGGGCGGTTGACCCACTGCACCGGAAGACGGAACGGCTTTTCAATCGCATCCTGTTCGACCTGAACGGTTTCAAGATGTGCGAGCAGCGTCGGACCTTCGTACCAAGGGGTGTTCGGGCTGGCTTCGATCATGTTATCGCCGCGAAGGGCCGATAACGGGATTGGCATGATCGAGCTATAGCCAAGGTCTTTGGCGAATTCCTTGTAGTCGGCAACAATGGTGTCGAACTTGGCCTGATCATAGTCGATCAGGTCCATCTTATTCACGGCGAGCACCACATGCTTGATCCCCAGCAACGACGTGATGAAGCTGTGGCGACGTGTCTGTGTCAGGATGCCTTTGCGGGCATCGATCAGGATCACGGCGACATCGGCGGTCGAGGCACCGGTTGCCATGTTGCGCGTATATTGTTCATGGCCGGGGGTATCGGCGACGATGAATTTGCGTTTGTCGGTCGAAAAGAAGCGATAGGCGACATCAATCGTGATGCCCTGTTCGCGTTCTGCCTGAAGCCCGTCCAGCAGCAGGGCGAAATCAATTTCGCCGCCTTGGGTGCCGACCTTGCGGCTATCGGATTCAAGGGCGGCAAGCTGATCCTCAAAGATCAGTTTGGAATCCCAAAGCAGACGGCCAATCAGGGTCGATTTGCCATCATCAACGCTGCCACACGTGATGAAGCGCAGCAGGCTTTTTTCTTCCTGGGATTTCAGGTAGCCGAGAATGTCATCGGCAATCAGGTCGGATTGATGCGCCATTAGAAGTAGCCTTCCTGCTTTTTCTTTTCCATTGAACCGGCCTGATCATGGTCGATCATGCGCCCCTGTCGTTCGCTTGAGCGGGTCAGCAGCATTTCCTGGATAATCTCGGGCAGGGTGGCGGCTTCGGACTCAACCGCACCGGTCAGCGGATAGCAGCCAAGCGTTCTGAAACGCACCGATTTCATTTCCGGCTTTTCACCCGGATTAAGCGGCATACGGTCATCATCAACCATGATCAGCATGCCGTCACGTTCAACAACCGGGCGTTTGGCCGAATAATACAGCGGCACAATCGGGATCTGTTCGAGATAGATATATTGCCAGATATCAAGCTCGGTCCAGTTCGAGATCGGGAAGGCGCGAATGCTTTCGCCCTTGTTGATCCTTGCGTTGTAAATGTCCCACAATTCCGGGCGCTGATTTTTCGGATCCCAGCGATGGGTTTCGGTGCGGAACGAAAATACGCGTTCCTTGGCGCGTGCCTTTTCCTCGTCACGCCGCGCTCCGCCAAAGGCTGCATCGAACTTGTATTTGTTCAGCGCCTGTTTCAGCGATTGGGTTTTCATGACGTCAGTATGCAGGCTTGATCCGTGGGTGAAGGGGCCGATGCCCTGATCAACGCCGTCCTGATTGATATGAACAATCAGCTCAAACCCGTATTCCGCCGCCACCTTGTCGCGAAATTCGATCATTTCGCGGAATTTCCACGTGGTATCGACATGCATCAACGGGAAGGGCGGCGGGGCCGGGTAAAATGCCTTGCGCGCCAGATGCAGCAAAACCGACGAATCCTTGCCGATGGAATAAAGCATCACCGGCCGTTCGAACGAGGCCGCAACTTCGCGGATAATGTGAATACTCTCGGCCTCAAGCTGGCGGAGATGGGTCAGATTAGGCTGCATTCTCGTTCCTGCCGATCGATCAAAACTGTGGCAAATAACACAAAATTTGTGTTTATAAATGTATTTCACGTTGCTTTGATGGGTAATATGGAAACGGCTTTGATGCAAGCGCGTTCTATCCAAATCACACAAAAAAGATAACCACATATTTTCTAGTACAAAGGAAATATGTTCTTTGGGTGTTTTCTTTGTGGTCGATAAAGCCAAGACCTCAAACCTAAACCGGATAGCCCTTGAATGCCTTGGTCTGGGCCAGGGCGACATGGCCGATGAATTTGGTGATGCCAAGATTGCCGTGGATCATTTCCTCGGACAGGGAATGATAATGCTGCACATCGCGACAAACGAGGCAGAGCATATAATCATACGGCCCGGAAATCCGGTAGGCGGCAACGACTTCGGGGATGGTTTTGGCCGCGTCGGCAAAGCGTTTGTAATCGGCGGCGGTCTTGCCGGTCAAGGTGACTTCGGCAAAGACCCGGACATGCGGGCAGATTTTTTCGATATCAAGTACCGCGCGATAGCGTTTCACGACCGCTTCTTTTTCAAGCTTTTTGACCCGGTCAAGGCACGGGCTCGGGCTTAGTCCCACCAGCTTTGACAGGGCAAGATTGGTCAGCTTTGCATTGGCCTGAAGGGCGCGCAGGATTTTAAGGTTGATCTCGTCGATCTTGATCATCGGGTCGCCGTTATCTTGTTTGCGCCACCTTACACATAAAAAAACGGCCCGACCAGTATTCCGGTCGGGCAAGTGGGGCAGGATTTGGGGCGTTTTGAAAATCAGGCAGCCATGCCCTTGCGTTCCTCGGCACTCAGTTCACCCATTACCTGATCAATGCCCTTTTTGATCGCATCGACCATCTGGTCGGCTTCGCGCCGGTCAAGCGTCAGGGGCGGGGAAAATGCTAGGCTGTCGGCGGTTGGAAGCGGGCGGACAATCACGCCCTGGTTTCCGATGGCTGCGGCACAGCGTGCTGCGATCTTGTGTTTCAGATCGAACCCGGTTTTTGTGTCCCGGTCCGCCATCAGTTGCAAGGCGCCCAGAAGGCCAACACCGCGTACTTCGCCGATATGGGCATGATGGCCAAAGGTATCGTTAAGCTGCGCATGGAGATAGGCACCGGTTTCTGCGGAATTCGCGACCAGATTTTCGCCTTCGATGATCGCAAGGTTCGCCAGTGCCACGGCCGATCCCACCGGATGGCCGGAATAGGTGAAGCCATGGGCAAATGCACCAAGGGTTGCCGATCCGTCGCGCAGGACTTCCCAGATATCATCGCTGATGAAGGCCGCTGACATCGGGAAATAGCCACTGGTCAGGCCCTTGGCGGTGGCGATCATATCGGGGCGAATGTCATAAAGCTGATGACCAAACCAGTTCCCGGTGCGGCCGTAACCGCATACAACCTCATCACAGATGAACAGAATATCGTGCTTTTTCAGAACCGCCTGAACGGCTTTGAAATAGCCCTTTGGCGGGGTGATGACACCACCGGCCCCCATGATCGGTTCGGCAATGAAGGCTCCGACCGTTTCAGGACCTTCTGCGATGATCAGGTCTTCAAGCTCGTTTGCCAGCCGGGAGGAAAACTGTTCTTCGCTCTCGCCCGGTTTGGCTTCGCGGTAATAATGCGGAAGCGAGGTGTGTTTGACTTCGGGGATCGGCAGGCCGAAATTGCGATGAAAGGATGCAAGCCCGGTCAGGCTGGCGGCGGCAATGGTGGTGCCGTGATAGGCCTGCTTGCGGGCGATGATCTTGCGCTTTTCCGGTTTGCCGCGAAGCCCGTTATAATACCAGACGATCTTCATCAATGTATCGTTGGCGTCCGACCCGGAACTGCCAAAGAAGACCTTGGTGATGTGAGCCGGCATCTTTGCCACCAGCTTTTCGGCCAGTTCGATCTGGGCCGGGTTGGATGCCCCGGCAAAGGTATGGAAATAGCCCATCTGATCGGATGCGGCCTTCATCGCATCACCGATCTCGGCCCGGCCATAGCCGATATTCATGCACCAAAGCCCGCCAACCCCGTCCAGCATCCTGTTGCCGTCGGTATCGGTAATGAACGCGCCCTTGCCCTCGACAAAAATGCGGGCCGGACCGTTGTTTGACACATCGGCAACCACGGATGCCGGATGCAGGATATTGGCCGCATCCGATCTTTTAAGGAGTTCGGTATCATAAATGGTCGACATGGCAGGTCTCCCGGGCTTTGTGTGGGGCGTAAAGCTTGTTGTTCCCGGTATTCTGCCACGATTGGTCCGGTATTAAATTTTGAAGCTGGTAGACTTTACAGCAGTGGCTGCGGTTGAAACTCGTTGCCTTTGCAACCGAAGATAGTTTAATTTTCGAATCACTTTTTAATTTCTAAGTTTGGGGTGAAAATGTCTGAAATTGCCTGCCCACATTGCCATTATGTTTCTCAGAATGGAGTAAAGGTCTGTATCGGTTGCCAAGCCGAGGTGGTCTACGGAAGTACTTCAAGTGAAATAAAAACTGCCATGCTTTTCGGAGGTATTGGCGCATCGATATTGTCTAGTATTATTATGGCAAATTTCTTTGGGTACAGTTTTGCTGCAATGCTGGTTTTCGCAGCTATCGGAGCCGTGGTTGCGGTTGTTTTGACGGACAAAGCGCATCATGGAAACGTTAGATTCGTCCGACGTTACTTTAACCATTAGCACCGTAGATGCATGCTAATTAGGTGTGCTGGAAATCATAAATCGGACCAAGCTGAAGAAGCTGTGTGAGCTCATCAAGGGCTGTTCGGACTTCGGTCAGAAGCGTTGGATCGCGGAAATCATCAGCGCTTAGCCGGTCGCGATAATGTTTTTCGACCCAGCCTGTAAGTTCGGCAAAGCGTTGATCGTCGATCAGGCTTTGCGGGTTGGTGGCGGCAAGTTCGGCATCGGTCAATGCGACGCGCAGCCGCAAACAGGCCGGCCCACCGCCATTGCGCATGCTTTGGCGCAGGTCGAAAAACTTGATCTGTCTTATTGGCGTATTGTCCTTGCCGATCAGGTCATAAAGGTAATCGCGGACCGATATGGTTTCTTCGGCCTCGGTCGGCAGGATCAGCATCATCTGACCATTTTCCGGCAGGCGCAAAAGCTGTGAATTGAACAGGTAGCTTTTGATCACGTCGGGAAGCGGCACCGCGCTTTGGGGCACCTCGATGCTGGTGAAATCGGCAATGCCGTCCATCTTGCGCCGGATGTCGTCAATGACGGCGGGCGTGTTAACAAAGACGTCCTCGTAATGGAACAGCACATTGGCATTGCCGACCGAAATCACGTCATTATGAAACACCCCGGCATCAATAAGGTCCGGGTTTTGCTGCGCATAGACGACACCATTTTCGGATAAGCCATGATGGCGGGCAATCGCGCTGCTGGCTTCGAACGTCTGGCGTGCCGGATAGCGGTTTGGCCGGGTTTTACCAGGATCAAAAGCATGACGGCCATAGACGAAAAATTCGACCCCGCGCGCGCCGTAATCGCCACAAAAACGGGTGTGGTTGGCAGCCCCCTCGTCCCCCATATGGTCGGTGCCGGGCGGGGCGGCATGATGGATGAAATGATCAGGATTGGCGAATGTCGCGGCAAGTGCGCGCCCGGTCACCGGATGTTCGATCGACCGGTGGAACATGGCGCACAGATTGGCCGGGGTGAAATGCACCTTGCCATCGGCAGTATCACCGCTAGGCGAAACGGTTGCGGCATTGGCCGTCCACATCGGGGATGCCGATGATACCGCCAGAACAAGGTTCGGGTTGGTCTTCCAGGCGGAGGCCAGAACATCACCATCCGACCCACAAAAGCCGAAAACATCGCGCAGGGTTTTGACATGCGGGCGTTCATGGGGTGGCAACACACCCTGCACAAAGCCCATGTCATGCAGCGCCTTCATCTTGGTCAGGCCCTGAAGGGCGGCGGATTTTGGGTTGGAATGTGTGCTGGCGTTGCTGGTCGAGGCGACATTGCCAAAGCTTAACCCGGCATAATTGTGCGTTGGCCCGACCAAACCGTCAAAATTGGCTTCGATGGCGTATCGGGTCATGGACGTACTCCTTTGGGGACGGCATCGGGGGCGATCAGTTTGTCGATCTGAAGGGTTGCGACCGGCCATGCGCAATAATCGGCGGCGTAATAGGCCGACGGGCGGTGGTTGCCGCTTTCGCCGATGCCGCCAAACGGGGCGCTACTGGATGCGCCGGTCAGTTGCTTGTTCCAGTTGACGATCCCGGCGCGGCTTTCATGGATGAAGCGTTGCCAAAGTTCGTCATCATCGCACAGCAACCCGGCGGCAAGGCCAAAACGGGTATTGTTGGCTTCACGGATCGCGTCGTCAAAGTGATCGACCCGGATGATTTGCAGGATCGGGCCAAACAGTTCCTCGTCCGCGCGGTCCTTTAAATCGGTCACGTCAATCAGGCCCGGTGTCAGGAACGGGCGGACAGGATCGGGACGCGTCATTTCGCGGATGATTTTGGCACCATCGGTAACAAGTTTTGCCTGTGACGCGATCAATGCATCCGCCGCCCGGTTGGAAATCACCGGGCCCATGAAGGGTTCGGGATCATCATCTGGCGCACCGATAATCAGCCTGTCGCAATAATCATTGATGGCGGCGACCATCGCATCGCCCCTTGCGCCGGATGGCACGATCAGGCGGCGCGCGCAGGTGCAACGTTGCCCTGCGGTGATAAAGGCCGACATGACGGTATGGTGGGCGACGGCATCGAGATCGGCGGCGTCCCAGACGACAAGCGGATTATTCCCGCCAAGTTCCAGCGCCAGAATTTTGTCCATCTGCCCGGCAAAGGCATGGTGCAAATGGCGTCCGGTCGGGACACTGCCGGTAAAGAACAGCCCGTCGATACCGGGATGCTGCGCCACGGCAATGCCGGTATCGCGTTCGCCCTGCACAAGGTTCAGAACCCCGCCCGGCAATCCGGCCTGTTGCCAAAGCTTTACGGTTTCTTCGGCGACAAGCGGGGTCAGTTCGGATGGCTTGAACACCACGCAATTGCCCGCCAGAAGGGCCGGGACGATATGGCCGTTGGGCAGATGGCCGGGGAAGTTATAGGGACCAAAGACCGCAACAACCCCGTGGGGTTTGTGGCGCAAAATTGCCTGTCCGCCGCCCGGTGCGTCACCTTGGCGCGTGCCGGTGCGCTCATGATAGGCCTTGATCGAAATCGCGATCTTGCCGGCCATTGCACCGACTTCGGTCAAGGCCTCCCAATGCGGTTTGCCGGTATCACGGCTGATGGCGCGTGCCAGTGCGTCCTTATGATCAGTGAGCAACCCGGCAAACCGTTCAAGGATTTCGATCCTTTCATTCAGGTCGCGTTTTGCCCATGCCGGAAAGGCATTTCGTGCCGCCATGATCGCGGTGTTAACATCGTCACCGCTGGCGGAATTCCCCTGCCAGATGATATCGCCATTGGCCGGGTTTTCGGCGTGAAATGCTTTGCCATTGCCGGTTTGCCATGTGCCATTGATGAACAGGGCGGGATTTGATTTCTGGGTCATGATGCCTGCTCCTGCGTGTTAATCGGTGACAAAACGGATCTGATCGCCAGCACGCAGACCAAGGATTTCGGCCTGATCGCGATCCAGATCGACATGCGTGCCATTCACAACATTCATGTAAAGCCAGCTTGCCTGATACCCGGAAAGTTCCAGTGTGCAGGCAAGGTGGCGTTCCATGGCGGGGCTTCGATCAACGATTTTGCGGATGGTGGCGATTTTGGAATGGCGGATGGTGCGGATGTCATCAAGCCGAACATCAACGCATGGTCCGCCATC
Organism: Thalassospira sp. MIT1004; assembly: GCF_001858545.1. Classification (NCBI taxonomy): domain Bacteria; kingdom Pseudomonadati; phylum Pseudomonadota; class Alphaproteobacteria; order Rhodospirillales; family Thalassospiraceae; genus Thalassospira; species Thalassospira sp. MIT1004. The sequence goes on from NZ_MCAO01000042.1 coordinate 367,904, forward strand.
AAAAATATCGACCGCATTTGAAAACCGGAAACCTTCCTTTTTCAAAAGGTTCAATGCCGGGCGCGTTTCATCATGGGTTTTGCCGATCACATCCTGGGCGGCCTTGGGCAGCATTTCGATATAGATCGGGTATTTCGGCATCAGGTCGGCAATGAACTGGTTATTACCCACCCCGGAAATGTAATCGGCATCGGGGAACGGGATGTTAAAGAAATGCGATCCCAGAGCTTCCCAAAGCGGTGATTTACCGTTTTCATCCTGCCAGCCGCGCATTTCGGCCATGACCATTTCCGAAAACCGTTCCTTGAAGCACCCCATCAGCAAATATCGCGACCGTGCCAGAAGCTGCCCGTTGCCGTCCTTGCGATAATCGGGGTCAAGGTAAAGTGTGCCCACCTCGGTCGCGCCCTGATAATCATTCACGAGGGTCAGCAGGCGTGACGTTACGGTGACATTCAATTCGTGCGAATACTGCGTCAGTTTCAGGATTTTATAGTTATAGAACGCCTTTGATAACCCGACCCCGGCATAGATCGCGCAGGTGCCCGCGACCTTGCCATTGGCGGTATCTTCCAGAACCATGAAATAGCTTTCACCACCGGGGCCGTCGATATCGACCCCGAAGGCCTCAATGCTTTCTGTAATGCGGGCTTCAAGCAAGTCACGATTGGCCGGAAGGGTGGTCAAACCCTTGCTGGCCGAGGATGCCAGATCAACCAGCCGGTCAAGGTCGCTCATACGGGCGGGGCGGACACGCATCATGATTTTATATCTCCGTCTTTTTCAATGCGTCGGGTAAATCACCGGAACCGGCTTTCATCAGGATCAGGGCCGAAAGTTTTGCCCGTTCGATCAGACTGTCGAGCTTCACGAACTCCTGATCGGAATGGATCAGGCCGCCGCGCACCCCAAGGGTATCGATATTGGGTAATCCGGCCTCGGCCAGATTATTGCCATCGCAACAGCCCCCGGTGGGTTTCCATGCGATATCAAGATCAAGGTCGTGACCCAGTTCGCGCACCCATTCAAAAAGCGCCTTGGTCCGGCCCGCCATCGGCTTTGGCGCGCGGCCAAACTGGCCATGCAGTTCGGCGGTGATGCCGTCACGCTGATTGATCGCAGCAATGACATCGGCAATTTCATTTTCGGCCTGATGGCGTTCGTCATGGTTTGAAACCCGAACGTTAAAGCGCACGACGGCACTTTCGGGCACGACATTGACCGGCCCGCCGCCATCGATCTTGCCGATGTTGAATGTGGCCTCGCCAACCTTGCCGTTCAGCCGATCAAGGCGCATGACGCAGTCACTGGCCGCGACCATCGCACTGCGCCCGGCATGAAATTCACGGCCCGCATGGGCAGCACGCCCCTTGATCCGGACGAAAAAATTGCCTGATCCCTTGCGTGCCCCGGCAAGGGTGCCGTCTTCCAGTGCCGGTTCATACAGCATGCCGAAATCGGCGGCACGGGCGTGTTCGGCTAAAAACGGAGCCGATCCGATGGAGCCGGTTTCTTCATCCGGGTTCAGGATCACGTCCCAGCCGATGCCACTGGCAAACGGGCTTCGTTCCAGTGCGCTTAGCGCATTGAGGATCGTAAGAATACCACCCTTGGCATCGGCAACGCCCGGCCCGTTCAATGTATTCTCATCAATCAGGCGCGGGGTCTGAAACGGGCTGTCGATGGCAAAGACCGTGTCATAATGAATGCAGAGCAGAACCCGAACCGGGGCCTGTGGCCGTCTGGAAAAATGCAAAAGCTTGCCATAGCGCACGGGGGCGATGCTGCCGTCGGCGGCGACCGCCTCGCAATCGGACAGGTCGATGATCGCGGTTGTGGCGTCAAGTTCGGCAAAGGCATCCAGAATGGCCTCACGCATCCGGTCAAGGCCGTCGATATTGCCCGTGCCACTATTGATCGCCGACCACGATTTCAGGCGATCAAGCGTTTTGTCGTAACGCTGATCAAGCCAGTCGAGCCAAGGCTGAAACTTTGCATATTCGGTCATGATAACCTTTGGAACGGTTTGGCATTGTTGATTGATTATTGGATATATCGTGCCAAAAACCGCCCGGCAGGTGGTGCGGGATAGGGGGATGGAAACGGAATTACATGCGGTCCGATGAAATGCGGGTTGGTAATTTTATTTCAAAATTGATGACCCTAGAAAAATAAACTTGATTTAGGTCAGTCTTCCTTGCCAAATAATGGCAACAACACTGACCTAAAGAGAAGCCCCATGACTGTCCAATGGAATGACCTGATCGTTCGTGATGCCCGTGCGCTTACCGCCTCCGAAATCCGTGATCTGCTTAAAGTGGCCGACCGGCCGGAAATCATTTCCTTTGCCGGGGGCGTGCCTGATCCGTCGCTTTTCCCGTTGGCCGATTTCAATGCCATCTATGGTGATCTGACGACCGACGAGGTTGCCGGCCGCAAAAGCCTGCAATATTCCATCAGCGAAGGCCTGCCCGCGCTTCGTCAATGGATTGCCGATGATCTGGCTGCCAGCGGGGCGGTGCGCGGAATTGATAACATCCTGATCACCTGTGGCGCGCAGCAGGGGCTTGATATGCTTGCCCGTTTGTTGTTGGAACCGGGCCGTGAAATCATCGTTGAAAAGCCAAGCTACCTTGGCGCGATGCAGGCCTTTTCCATGCGCCGTCCGACCTATGTCGGGGTGAATATGGATGATGATGGCCCGGTGATTGCCGAACTCGAAGCCGCGTTTGAACGTGGTGCGCGCATTGCCTATCTCGCACCGGATTTCCAGAATCCGACCGGGCGGTCCTATAGTCTTGAACGGCGTCTGGCCGCGCTCGAAATCGCGCGCAAATATGGTGCGGTCATTCTTGAAGACGCGGCCTATTGCAAGCTGTCCTACGAAGGTGATGTGTTGCCATCGTTGCTGTCACTTGATGAAACCAATGGCGATCCAGAGGCCGGAACCGTTATTCAGCTTGGCACATTTTCCAAAACGCTGGTGCCCGCCCTTCGGATTGGCTGGGTTTCTGCGCCCCGTCCGGTGATCGAACGGCTGGTGCTGATGAAGCAGGCCGGTGATCTGCATGTGTCGACCATCAATCAGGAAGTCGCCCTTCGTGCGGCGCGCAGACTGTTTCCGGGGCATCTTGATACCATCCGCGATGCCTATCGCGCCAAACGCGATACGATGCTGGCCGCTTTGGATGAATTCATGCCCGAAACCGTGTCTTATACAAGACCCGAAGGCGGCATGTTCATCTGGTTGACCCTGCCGGAAAATATCGACAGCCGCCAATTGCTGGATCAGGCCCTGCACGATGCCAGGGTCGCCTTTGTCCCCGGTCAGGCCTTTTTCTGTGATCACACGGGCCGCAATACCGCGCGCCTCAGCTTCGCCACCGAAAAGCCCGATCGCATCCGTGACGGGATCGAGCGCTTGGCATTGCTGATCCGGCGTGTGCACAATCAGTAAGGGGTATTGTGCAACAAAGCCGAAGGATCATCATGAACATCCAGCGTAACGCATCAAAGGCATCGACAAAGGGATCGCCGGATTACTTCACGGGTACGGTTCGGATCGACAGCCCGTTTCAGACCACCGATCCCGCCCGTGTCGGTGGGGCCATTGTGACGTTTGAACCGGGCGCGCGCACCGCATGGCATACCCATCCGCTGGGCCAGACCGTGATCATCACAAGCGGCCTTGGCTGGGCGCAGCGTGAAGGCGGACCCCGCGAAGAAATCCGCCCCGGCGATATCGTCTGGTTCGAGCCGGGGGAAAAGCATTGGCACGCGGCGACCGACAAAACCGCGATGACGCATATCGCGATTGCAGAATCTGTGAACGGATCGCCGGTCGATTGGCTGGAAAAGGTGGCGGATGGCGATTATCTGGGCCAATGACTGACCCCGAATGAAAAGGCCCGGCAGGGGTGGGGGACCTTGCTGCCGGGCCGGAGTTGCTGACAAGTGTCAGCAGGTAGACGGAGTAATCCGATATTTGTGATCGGATGTTTTCATGAAATTCCGGTGATCAGGCTGCGGAGCAAAAGCGACACAGCCCCGATCACAAGGATGCCCCCGGCATAAAGCCCGATAAACCAAAGCACACGCCGGGTTTTGGGTTTGGGTGAAAATGCCGTCATCAGTGATATCCTTCATCCCCGACCTTGCCCCGGAATACCCAATAGGCATAGGCGGTATAGGCCAGAATGATCGGGATCAGAATGGCAGCACCGACCAGCATGAAGGACAGGCTGTTGTCGGGGGCGGCGGCCGTTCTGAAATCAATCATCGGTGGGACGATATTGGGATAAAGCGTGATGCCAAACCCGGCATAGCACAGGAAGAAAATGCCAAGTGTAATGCCAAACACCGTCTTTTCCCGGTGCTTGACCGCATGCCAAAGCCAGAAAAGCAGGCCGGTCGTGACAATCGGGATCGGGGCAAGGAAAAACAGGTTTGGCATATCAAACCAGCGCGCGGCATAAGCCGGGTGGATATAGCTTGTCATCAATGACACCACGCCAAGATTGGCAGCCATCCAGATCACCGCAGGTTTGGCAAGGGCGCGCAAACGCCCCTGAAAATTGCCTTCCATCTTCATGATCAGCCAGCCGGTGCCAAGCAGGGCATAGCCAACCACGACGGCGGACGCGCAGAACACCGAAAACGGGCTTAGCCAGTCAAACGGGCCGCCAACGAATTTGGCATTTTCAACGGCAATGCCTTCGATAAACGCACCCAGCATTGCACCCTGCATCGCGGCCGCAATGATGGATCCGGCGGAAAAGGCAAAGTCCCAGTGTTTTTGATGATCGCGGCTTTTGAACCGGAATTCGAACGCCACCCCGCGAAACACCAATGCCAGCAACATGGTGAAAACCGGGATGTAAAACGCGGTCATCAGCAATGAATAGGCCAGCGGGAAGGCGGCATAAAGCCCGCCACCGCCCAGCACCAGCCAGGTTTCATTGCCATCCCACACAGGGGCAACCGTATTCATCATCTTGCCGCGTTTGGCCGGGTCCTTGATGAACGGAAACAGAATGCCAATGCCAAGATCAAAACCATCAAGCGTGACATAGGCGAAAACGGCAACCGCAATCAGCAGTACCCAGATCAGTTGATAATCCATGATCATTCTCCTGCCGTCGGGATGGTGGGATCAGAAACCGGGCGGCTTCCGGCGCGCAGGACTTCGCCCTTCGGCGAATGGGCAAAACGCGGGTCCCTGTTCATCGCGCGGATGATATAGGCGGTGCCAACCCCAAACACGATGGCATAGACAATGACGAATGCGGCAAGAGATCCGGCAATTGCGGTCGGGGCGACGGGCGATCCGGCCTCGGATGTGCGCATCAACCCGTAAACCACCCAGGGCTGACGCCCGATTTCGGTGGTGAACCATCCGGCCAGAATGGCGATAAAGCCGCTTGGCCCCATGATCAGGGCAAAGCGATGCAGCCACGTGCAGCTATAAAGCGATTTGCGCCATCGGGCGAACAGGCTGACGATACCAAGTAACGCCATCAAAATGCCAAGTCCGACCATGATGCGGAATGTCCAGAATACGATGGTCGCATTCGGGCGGTCTTCGGGGGCGAAATCCTTTAATCCGGTGATCCTGCCATCCCAGTCATGGGTCAGGATCATTGATCCCAGTTTCGGGATTTCAACGGCGTATTTTGTTTCCTCTGCCGCCATGTCGGGCCAGCCAAACAGGATTAGCGGCGCACCATTTTGCGTTTCAAAATGGCCCTCCATAGCCGCGACCTTGGCCGGTTGATGTTCAAGGGTATTAAGCCCGTGCATATCACCGGCCACGATCTGGATCGGGGCGACGATGGCGGCCATCCACATTGCCATGGAAAACATGATCCGTGCGGCGCGGTTTTCCCGATCACGCAGCAAATGCCACGCCCCCACCGCACCAACCACAAGGGCGGTGGTCAGGAAGGCGGCCAGAACCATGTGAACAAGCCGATAGGGGAAGCTTGGATTAAAGATCACATCCCACCAGCTTTGGACAACAGCCCGACCATTTTCGATAATATGGCCGGTGGGTGTCTGCATCCAGCTATTGGCCGACAAAATCCAGAAGGCGGAAAACAATGTGCCAATCGCAACCATGGTGGTCGCAGTGAAATGCAGCTTCGGTCCGACACGGTTAAGGCCAAACAGCATGATGCCGAGGAACCCGGCCTCGAGGAAAAAGGCGCTGAGTACCTCGTAGGCCAGAAGCGGGCCTAGCACGCTGCCGGTAAATTCGGAAAAAGGTCCCCAGTTCGTGCCGAACTGATAGGACATGACAATGCCCGAAACGACACCCATGCCAAAGGCCAGCGCAAAGATTTTCAGCCAGAATTTATATAGCGCCAGATAGGTGTCATCACGCGTGCGCAGCCAAAGCGCTTCGAGCACGAAAAGATAACTGGCCAGTCCAATGGTAAAGGACGGAAAAATGATGTGAAACGAGATGGTGAACGCGAATTGCACGCGGGCCAATATGTCGGGATCAAACATTGGCGTTGGTCCTTTTATCAGGCAAAGCCTTCCTGTCGGGCCGCGTTTTTCGTTGCAACGCGAAATCGCTCATTGCATGACCTGATCCACTGAAAACAGCGGATCAGGGGCCGTGTTCATAAGGACAAAGTGATAAAGGGCCCGTCCAAATTGTGCATTGCGTATTCGCAATTTTGATCTGGAAAATTCGATTATGCGTTTGTGGAAAGGCAAAGCTTTTCCAAAGCCAGCGAACTTTGCGTCTGGCGGCGTTCCTTGTGGCGTAGCATCATGAATTTGCGTGGGCGAATATGGAATGCCGCACGGAAAAGCCGCCCCTGCGCGATCAGGGAACTGACGGCGAAGCTTGAAACGGCGGTGGCGCTGATGCCGGTTTCAACCGCGGTAATCACCGCCTCGTTTGCCGGTAATGTCAGGGCGATTTTAAGCCGTTGCGGATCAATGCCCGACTGGTGTACCGCATTCTCAAACTCCGAACGTGTGCCAGATCCGGCTTCGCGAAGGACCCAGCTGCTTTGGGTTGTCAGGTCCTGCGCGCTTAAGGGCCTGCCATCGGCCCAGGGATGTTTGGGGCCGACCACCACCACCAATGCATCTTCGGCGACTTCGCGCATGGCAAGTGCCGGTTCATCAACTTCGCCCTCGATAAAGCCGATATCGGCGGCACCACCGCGGACGGCATCGGCCACGGTTTTTGTATTGCCAATCGTCAGATTGATGGCAATGCCGGGATACTGATCATGAAACTGCATCAAAAACGGTGGCAGCCAGTAACTGGCGATTGTCTGGCTGGCATAAACGTTAAGCTCGCCGCGCTGCAATCCGCCAAGTTCCGCCAGTGTCAGTTCGGCGGCGCGTGCGCGTGCCAAGGTTGCCTTGGCCTCGTTTAAAAACAGCCGCCCGGTTTCGCTAAGCTCGATCCGCCGTCCGACCCGGTGGAACAGCGCAACGCCATAAAACCCTTCGAGGTTCTTGATCGCCGAACTGACTGCCGAGGGGGTGAGGCCAATTGCATCGGCGGCTTTTGTGAGATGTTCGCGTTCGGCCACGGCAACAAAGATGGCAAGCTGTTCAAGGGTCATCATGGCACATGCCCGTTATTGTTCGAAATTATCGAATAATATATCCATTTTTATTCGATGGAAGTAAATGATTGATCGTGTGATTTTTCGCCTGTCACATTTTACAGGCAGATCATGTTTTTTAAAGCCTACCTCAAATCCCTTTTGCCCGGTCTGTTCCTGACCACGGCGATTGCCCTGATCGCCAAACTGGTTGAGCAGGCGGAGCGTAGCCTTTTGGGGCATGGCTGGATCGAAGGTCTGGTTTTTGCCATCCTGCTTGGTGTGGTGGTGCGATCCGTGTTTGGCCTTGCCAAGCCGTTTCATGATGGTGTGCGGTTTTGTGGGAAGACCGTGCTTGAAATCGCGATTGTTTTGCTGGGCGCGTCAATCAGTGCGCAGGCCTTGGGGCAGGCGGGCTTTGGCCTGATTGCGGCCATTGTTCTGGTGGTTTGCACCAGTCTGTTTTTAAGCTTCCATATCGGGCGGTTACTTGGACTGTCGAAGCATTTAGCGATGCTGGTGGCCTGCGGCAATTCGATCTGTGGCAATTCGGCGATTGCCGCCACCGCCCCGGTGATTTCAGCAAAATCCGATGATGTTGCGGCCTCCATCGCCTTTACCGCTGTTCTGGGGGTTCTGTTTGTTTTTGCCCTGCCGCTGGTGCATGTCGGGCTGGGCCTGAGTGCCGCGCAATATGGTATTTTTTCCGGCTTGACGGTTTATGCAGTCCCGCAGGTTCTGGCCGCGACCGCCCCGGCGGGGGCTTTGGCCGTGCAGGTCGGAACGCTGGTAAAACTGATCCGGGTTCTGATGCTTGGCCCGGTGATCTTTGCGCTTGCCCTGATCGGTGGGCGCAAACGCGAGGTTCGCCTGCCTGTGACCCAGATGGTGCCGTGGTTCATTGTCGGGTTTGTGGCGATGATGGCAGCCCGTTCATTTGGCCTGATCCCCGAAATCGCGCTGGAGCCGATGCGCACGACATCATCCTTCCTGACCATCCTTGCCATGGCGGCATTGGGGTTAAGTGTCGATATCCGAAGCGTCATGCATGTTGGCGGGCGGGTGATGGCAGCGGCCCTTCTGTCGCTTCTGGTGCTGTGTGCACTTGGTCTTCTGGTGCTGGTGATTTTGGCCTGATCGCAGACAAGAAAAAGCCCGCCGCCTGTTCGGGGGGAATGGCGACGGGCAAGGGGAAGATGCGTCCGGCATCTTCAGACATTGGCGAGCAGGCACTGTGGGAGGCAGGGATCGCGCAATGTCACGGGTAGATCTGCGTTGGTAACCTTCTTTACGTTCTTGCTTCTGTTTTAGATTGCTCGTTTCCTTGTTCGGCGTATTTCAGTGCATTCCATTCGTCATCGGTGAAGATGCGTGATCGGGTCAGAAAGCGTTTGCCTTCCGGCCCCTCCAGCGAAAACATGCCCCCGCGTCCATCCACGACGTCAATGATCAGCTGTGTGTGACGCCAATATTCGAATTGGGCGCGTCCGATATAAAACGGGCTGCCTTCAATTTCGCCCAGTAACACATCCTGATCGCCGGTTTTGAATTCCCCATCCGGAAAGCACATTGGCGCACTGCCATCGCAACAGCCGCCGGATTGATGAAACATCAGGGGGCCGTGAATGTCCTTGAGCTTCCGGATCAGGGCGGTGGCCGCGTCGGTGGCCGTGACCCGTGCCGGAATTTGATCTGTTGTCATCTTCGCCTCCTGTATCGGGAAGGGCCGGGTACGAACGGGCACCCGGCCAGAACATTCCGATCAGAAGAAGCCCATCGGTTTCGGATCATAGGAAACCAGCAGGTTCTTGGTCTGCTGATAATGGTTGAGCATCATCTTGTGGTTTTCACGCCCGATACCCGATTGCTTGTACCCGCCAAAGGCCGCATGCGCCGGATAGAGGTGATAGCAATTGGTCCAGACGCGACCGGCCTTGATATTGCGGCCAAACCGATAGGCGCGCGTGCCATCGCGGGTCCAGACACCGGCACCAAGACCGTAAAGCGTATCGTTGGCGATTTTAAGCGCCTCTGCCTCGTCCTTGAAGGTTGTTGCTGAAACCACCGGGCCAAAGATTTCCTCTTGGAAAATCCGCATCCGGTTGTGCCCCTTGAAGATGGTAGGCTGGACATAGAACCCGGTCGAAAGATCGCCGCCCAGTTCCGCCCTGCCGCCGCCGCAAAGGACTTCGGCACCTTCCTGCTTGCCGATATCAAGGTAGGACAGGATTTTTTCCATCTGTTCGGTCGATGCCTGCGCGCCGATCATGGTTTCACTATCCAGCGGGTTCCCCTGCTTGATATTGGCCACGCGTGACAGGACGCTATCCATGAACTTGTCATAGATGTTTTCCTGAATAAGCGCACGCGACGGGCAGGTGCAGACCTCGCCTTGGTTCAGCGCGAACATGGTCATGCCTTCGGCGGCTTTCTGACGGAAATCATCATCCTGTGCCATCACATCATCAAAGAAGATGTTGGGCGATTTGCCGCCCAGTTCGAGGGTGACCGGAATGATGTTTTCGCTGGCATATTGCATGATCAGGCGGCCGGTGGTGGTTTCACCGGTAAAGGCGACCTTGGCGATCCGGTTGCTTTGTGCCAATGGTTTGCCAGCTTCAACCCCGAAGCCCTGCACAACGTTCAGTACGCCAGCCGGAAGAAGATCACCGACCAGTTCCAGAAGTACGCAAATCGATGCCGGGGTCTGTTCGGCCGGTTTCAGGATCACGCAGTTGCCCGCAGCCAGTGCCGGGGCCAGTTTCCAGACCGCCATCAGGATCGGGAAGTTCCACGGGATGATCTGCCCGACAACGCCAAGCGGTTCGTGGAAGTGATAGGCGACGGTATTGTCGTCAATCTCGCCAAGCGATCCTTCCTGGGCGCGGATCGCACCGGCAAAATACCGGAAATGATCAATCGCCAGCGGAATGTCGGCGGCGAGCGTTTCACGCACCGCCTTGCCGTTATCCCATGTTTCGGCAACCGCCAGCATTTCAAGGTTCTGTTCCATGCGGTCGGCGATTTTATTGAGGATATTGGCCCGTTCGGTCACCGATGTTTTGCCCCACGCTTCGGCTGCGCCGTGGGCGGCATCAAGTGCCTTTTCGATATCTTCCGAACTGGATCGTGCGATTTCGCAGAATGGCTTGCCATTCACCGGCGAGATATTTTCGAAATACTGCCCCTTGGTGGGCGCGGTCCATTCGCCGCCGATATAGTTGTCATAACGGGATTTGAATGCAACGACGCTGCCCGCGTCGCCCGGATTCTTGTAAATCATCTTGGATCCTCCATGATCGGAAGGTGGCTTTGCCACCTGTTTTTGGTTTTGGCCCTGACAGTTCCGCAAAGTACGTGCCAGTTCGCAAAATTCTGTGCCAGAGGACCCGGTGACCGATTTTTTTGCCTTTTTACAATCGGTTGGAAGATGGCGGTGATTGGGGGCAATTGTGTCATGCCGTTCCGCGTCGTGGCACAGGTGGTACAAACTGTCCCATATTCGTGACACAACCAATTATGCCGTCTGTTTGCACGGAAACCATTTGGCGTTTCGGGGCTGTGATGTGTTACGATCTTGGCTGTGATCGGACGCGGACAAAGCCGCAAGCCGGGCCATGCCAGAACGCATTCCCGACAAAATACCGACGCAAGGGAGATAACGTCTTATGTCTGGAAACCATTACGGTGGACGGATCGAAGCTGCGTTGCAGTTAAGTGGCGTCGCCCAAAATCGCGCCGTTCTCGAAAGCTGGCAACGCTGCGAACAGCGCTTTGGTCTGGCGCATGACACTTTGCGCCGTCCCGAAGTCATGCCCGAAAGCCAAACCCGCCAGCGCCGTGATCGCAGCGGGCGGCTTTATCATCATGCCCATGATCTGGTGCGCACGCTTTATCGCAAGATCGATGCGTCGGGCTATGCGGTTTTCCTGACCGATAATGACGGTGTGATCCTTGACAGTGTCGCGGCCCACACGTTGCTGCCGTCGTTTCGCACCAACGGCCTTTTGCCCGGTGCCGTCTGGAGCGAGGAACGCGAAGGCACCAACGGTATCGGCACCTGCATCGTTGAAGGCCGACCGATCACCATCCACAAGGACGAACATTTTCTGGCACAACATGCGGTTCTGACCTGCACGGCCGCCCCGGTGTTTGACCCGGAAGGGCAGGTTTGCTCCGTGCTTGATGTGTCTGCCGTACGCGATGACATCAAACGTACGGATTGTTTGCGGGTCCGAAGCCTGATTGCCGATTACGCCGATGCGCTTGAGCGTATTCTTTTCTTTGATGAATGCGCGTCTGATCTGATCCTGCATCTTCATCCCGACGCACAGCATGTCGGATCGACCCGTGACGCCCTGATTTCCATTGGTCCGGATGGCAATATCCGTGGTGCGACCTCGACCGCACGCCGTTTGCTGGCGGCGGCGGACAATGCGCGCGATGTGCAATCGATGTTCGGTTTTGATCTGGATGGCCTGATCGCGACGCTTGGCGTGGGCGAGGGGGCATCAACTTCTGCATCGGTCAAGGCCCTGCCGGTCAATGGCGGGGGGCTTTTGTTCGGGCGGGTGACTTTGCCTGAAAAGCAGCGGCGCAAGTTTATCTCGATGCGGCCCGCACCAGTATCGCGTCCGTCCGCGCGTTCGGCGGCGAATGAAACCGGTGACATCCCCGATCAGGACCCGGTAATCCGTCGTCTTTACAAGGTCGGTAGCAAACTTCTGACCAATCGTATCAATGTTCTGATGTCGGGTGAAACCGGCAGCGGCAAGGAACATATGGCGCGCGCCATTCATGCGGCAGCGGTTGGAGCGCGCAAACCGTTCGTTGCGATCAATTGCGCGGCCCTTCCCGAAAGCCTTATAGAAAGCGAGCTTTTCGGTCATGCCGGTGGTGCCTTTACCGGGGCGGCACGCGATGGCTTTGGCGGGCGGATCAAGCAGGCCGATGGCGGGACTTTGTTCCTGGATGAAATCGGTGATATGCCGCTTTCAGCACAGGGGCGGCTTTTGCGTGTGCTTGAACAACGCACGGTCGAGCCGCTTGGCAGTACCAAATCCGTGCCGGTCAATTTCCGTCTGATCTGTGCCAGCAATGTTGATCTGACCCGTGCGGTGGCGGATGGCAAATTCCGCGAAGATCTGCTTTACCGGATCAAGGGCGCGCGCCTTTCCCTGCCAGCACTTCGCGAACGGTCCGATCTGCCCGATCTCGTCGCCCGGCTTCTTCGCGGAATTTCCGGGGATATGGCGGGGGATGTTCGGTGTTCGGACGACGTTCTGGCGCTGCTGTCATGCCATGACTGGCCGGGCAATATCCGCGAACTGGTCAATGTATTACAATATGCCTGCGTTTTTGCCGAAGGTGGTTTGATCCTGCGGTCGCACCTGCCCGACGATTTCCACGAAGCCATTACGTGCGATCCAAATCACGCCGGCTCGATCCTGAAACGGGCCGAAGCCGATGCATTGCGCCAGGTGCTTGATGATCACCGCTGGCATATCAGCAAAACCGCCAAGGCGCTTGGCATCAGTCGCAATACACTTTATCGCAAGATGGACCGGTTTGATCTTCGCCGCGAAGCCTAGCCCTTGAGCACGCCGTCAAGCGGCGAGGGCGCGGTGAGGCTTTCGAGCGGATAGCCCGAGAAGGTTTTGGTGCGTTCCATCACCACATGGCCACGGAAATTCTCGATCCCGATATTGGCGGACAGAAGCTTTTCTTTGAGCTGGTTGAAATGCGCGATATCGCGGCAGATCATATCCATCGTGTAATCGAACGGCCCGGCGATTTTATAGCAGGAAATGACTTCGGGGACGTCGGTGATCGCGGCTTCGAACCGTTTGAAATCATCGACCAGATGATTGCCCAGCGTGATTTCGGCCATGATGTGCAGATTGGCACCGATTTTATCAAGGTCGATTTCCGCCAGATACTGCGTGATCAGCCCGGCTTCCTCGAGCTTGCGCACCCGTTCCAGACAGGGCGAGGGCGACAGATTGACCTCTTCTGAAAGATCAAGGTTCGAAATCCGGCCATTGGTTTGCAAAACCTGCAGGATTTTGATGAACAGTCGATCCAGTTTCAGCATGGTCATTCCAGCTTGATGGGCAATGCAGCCTGTTTATCACCGCTTGTCATCGCACGCGACCAAAATCCCCGGAACAAACTGCAAATCCTTGTCGGCAACCCCATGATTTTGATTGTCGAACGCGCCCGGATCGTTTTTAAGTAGGGGCAAATAATAAAGGGATATTTTCATGTGCGGCATCACCGGTCTGTGGCTTGGTCGCAATAGCGACGGCGATAAATTGCGCGACACCATCACGCGCATGACCGATGCATTGCTTCATCGCGGGCCGGATGGCGGCGATGTCTGGTGCGATAGCGATGCCGGACTGGCGCTGGGGCAGCGTCGCCTTGCCATCATCGATCTTTCCGATGCCGGTAAACAACCGATGCATTCGGCCGATGGCCGTTATGTCATGGTCTATAATGGCGAGGTCTATAACGCCGAAGACCTGCGTGCCAAACTGGCCGGTGACAACATTGTCTGGCGCGGCCATTCCGATAGCGAGGTGATCCTTGAATGCATGGCCCGCTGGGGCGTGCGCGATACGGTCAAGCGACTGATCGGCATGTTCGCCATCGCCCTTTGGGATAAAAAGACCGGCAAATTGACACTGGTTCGTGACCGGTTGGGGATCAAGCCGCTTTACTGGTCGCGTTATGACGGGAACATCGCCTTTGCGTCCGAGCTTAAAGGCCTGATCGCGGGCAATGTCATCTCGCGCGAGGTTAATCGCACTGCCCTTGATGCCTATCTGCGGTTTGGCTATGTGCCATCGGGGCATTCGATCTATGCCCATGCCAAAATGCTGCAACCCGGTCATATCCTGGAAATCGCCGGGGAGGGGCACGCATCCGAATTTGCCTACTGGTCGGTCGAGGACGCGGTCATCAGCGGTCAGAACCATCATTGGAGTGGTGATGATCAAAGCGCGATTGATGCGCTGGAAGATTTGCTGCGCGATGCTGTTGAACGGCGGATGATTGCCGATGTGCCACTCGGCGCGTTTCTGTCGGGTGGTATTGATTCCTCGACTGTCGTTGCCCTGATGCAATCGGTTTCGGATCGGCCTGTCAAAACCTATTCCATCGGCTTTGATCATGATGCCTATAACGAGGCGGCCTTTGCCGGTGAAGTTGCCAAACATCTTGGCGCCGACCATACCGAGCTTTATGTCACCGCCAAGGACGCGCTTGATCTGGTGCCGCGTCTTTCGGAAATCTATGACGAACCGTTCTTTGACAGCTCATCCATCCCGACCTGCCTGATTTCATCGCTGACCCGCAAGGAAGTCACGGTTGCCCTTTCGGGCGATGGCGGCGATGAAACTTTTGGCGGCTATAATCGGTATCTTTGGGCGCGCCATATCAGCAATATCGCCAAAAACATCCCGTTCGGATCGTCGTTGATGTCCAAGGGGCTGACGGCGCTTTCGCCTGCGCAATGGGATGCCCTGATCGGTCTTGTGCCCGGCAAGCGCGGGACGGCGGCATTGGGTGATAAAATCCACAAGGTAGCACCGCTTCTGTCGATCCGCGATGATCTGGATCGCTATCAGGCGCTGCTTTCGCTTTGGAATCCCGATGTCCTGATGGCGGATGAACCCGGAAAACCGCGAAAGAAATTCCGCATTCCGGGTGAAAAATTCTGTCGTAATAGAAACCTTGATCACGTGTCCGCGATGCAGGTCATGGATACGATGATGTATATGGTCGATGACGTCCTGACCAAGGTTGACCGGGCATCAATGGCAAGCTCGCTTGAGGTGCGCGTGCCTTTGATCGATCATCGGGTGATCGAATTTGGCTGGCGTATGCCAGCGCACCTTAAGCTGGACGGTTCGGTGGGCAAGGTTGCCCTCCGCAACATCCTTTATAAATATGTTCCGCGCGAATTGATCGACCGGCCCAAAACCGGTTTTGGTGTGCCGCTGGCGGAATGGTTGCGTGGGCCACTTAAGGAATGGGTTGGGGATTTGCTGGCACGCGATGCGCTTTATTCCGATCTTGGCCTTAACCGTGCGGAAATCGACAAACGCTTTGCTGAGCATCTCTCTGGTCGGAAAAATTGGGGAGATCAGCTTTGGGCGATTGCCATGCTGTCGGATTGGCAGCGTCGCTGGCTTGGTTAAGCTAAGCTGATTGCAAAAAATTTAACTTTGAAAGCCCCGCCGTTTGGCGGGGTTTTTTCGTTTCGACCCATGGGATTTGATTCCAGAGTCATCAATTTTTCAAAATCGAAATATTTATCGAGTGTTGAGGTTTTGGCTTCGGTAAATAAGGGTGTCGATTGCTATTGACTATAAATTGTCACAATTCATCGCTTGAAAATTTTCGAAAATGAAATATTTTATGGTCAATATCGAAACTAAAGCGCGAAAGACATGCCATGCAGAACCATTCGGAATATGACCTGATCATCGTCGGCGGCGGGATCAACGGGGCGGGGATCGCCCGTGATGCAGCCGGGCGCGGGCTCAGGGTCCTGCTGTGCGAAATGAACGATCTGGCAAGTGCCACATCTTCGGCCAGCACCAAACTGATCCATGGTGGTCTGCGTTATCTTGAACATTATGAATTCCGTCTGGTCCGTGAGGCATTGAACGAACGAGAAGTCCTTCTGGGCAACGCGCCGCATATCATCTGGCCGCTGCGGTTTGTTCTTCCCCATGTTCCAGGCCTGCGTCCGGCATGGACGATCCGCCTTGGCCTGTTCCTTTACGATCATCTTGGCGGACGCAAAAAACTGCCGGGAAGCGAAGGCATTTCACTGCGCAAGCACGTTGCGGGGCAGCCGCTCAAGACTGGGATGGACAAGGCATTCGTCTATTCAGATTGCTGGGTCGATGATGCACGGCTTGTGGTTTTGAATGCCATGGATGCCCGCGAATGCGGTGCCGAAATCCTGACGCGTACCCGCTGTGTCGGTGCAACCCAACAGGATGGCAAATGGCAGGTCACCCTGAGTGATCGCGACAGCAACGCCGAACGCATCGTTAGTGGCAAGATGCTGATCAATGCCGCCGGTCCGTGGTGTGCCTCGCTGATTGATCCTGAGAATGGTGTGGTCAAGGCCGAAACCAAGGCAAATATCCGTCTGGTCAAGGGCAGTCACATTGTGGTTCCGAAACTTTTCGATCATGATCATTGCTATATTTTCCAGAACCCGGATGGCCGCATCGTTTTTGCCATTCCCTATCAGGATGATTTCACCTTGATCGGCACCACCGATGTCGATTTTAACGGCGATCCGGCCAAGGTTGAAATCGGCGCTGACGAAGTCGATTATCTGTGCAAGCTGGCTGGTGATTATTTCGAAACACCGATTTCGGTGATGGATGTCGTCTGGTCCTATTCCGGGGTGCGTCCGCTATATGCGGGCGAGGGCGAAGTTGCCAACGCATCCAAAGTCTCGCGTGATTACACGCTCAAACTCGAAGCCGGGCAGGGCAAAGCCCCGGCGCTGCATGTGTTCGGTGGCAAAATCACCACCTATCGCAAACTGGCCGAGCATGCCTTGCAGCTGATTTCAAAACAGCTTGGGGTGACTGATCGTCCCTGGACGGCGGGCGAAGTACTGCCCGGTGGTGATCTGCCCGATGCATCCTTTGAAAAGGCTCTGCAATCTTATGGTGCCCGTTATGACTGGCTGCCGGACGCTACCCTTAAACGTCTTCTACGCGCCTATGGCAGCCGGATCGAAAAACTGCTTGATGGCTGCAACAGCGTGGCCGACCTTGGCGTCTGTTATGGCCATGATCTGTATGAAGCCGAAGTGCGTTATCTGATTGATCAGGAATGGGTGCGTGGCGTCGAAGACCTTGTCTGGCGTCGCTCCAAACTTGGTTTGCGCCTGTCAGAAGATCAGATTGCGGGACTTCGCAAACGTCTGGCATCCGTGTCATCGGACCAGATTGCGGCCCAGTAATCGGCTGGCCTTAATGCGCCGCGATTTCGCTGCGTAACTGTGCCAGCAAATTGCAGAGTTCCTGTTTGCGCGATGGGGTAATATCGCGCCAGTCATGGTCGTGAATGGCACCTTCAATTGCATAAAGATAATTCACGCTGATCTGTTTTTCCCCGCCAAAGCGGAACAACAGGCGGCGTGCTGTTTCCTCCAACCCTTCCTTGATCAGGTCGGATCGGTTTTCAATGCCGATCTCGGCCAGTTCGCGCGACGATGTCGGGCCGATATTGCGCATTTTTCCGTGCGGGTTCGGGGCAGGCATGATGGCGGCAATCCAGTCTGATCTATACGCGGGATTTCTGTGTGCTATGATGGCATATCAATAGTTTATGGCAGGTTCCGTGCCGATGTCATCCCTTCGCTTATCCGCCTTTTTATCTGCCCTGACGGCTGTTTTGACCGTCCTGCCGATGCGCGGCATCCTTGCGGCAACCAATGATCCTTCGGTGCCGGATTTGCAGCCGGGCTGGATGATGATTGGCCTTTTGGGCGGCCTTGCCCTTTTCCTGTATGGCATGGATCATCTTGCAACGGCGCTTAAAACGCTGGCCGGGGCAAGATTGCGTGTGATCCTTGCCAAAATGACCCGCAACCGTTTTATGGCCGCCCTTTCTGGGGTGGCGATCACCGGGCTGGTGCAATCGTCGAGTGTGACAACGGTACTTGTGGTCGGCTTTGTTTCAGCCGGATTGATGAGCTTTGCCCAATCCATTGCTGTGATCATGGGGGCCAATATCGGAACGACCCTGACGGCGCAGATTATCGCCTTCCGGATTGATGCCGTCGCGCCGTTGATGATTGCGGTCGGCTTTAGTGTCATGACGTTTTGGCGTGATCGAAGCTGGTCACTTGGCGGTCGTGCCCTGCTGGGGCTTGGGCTGTTGTTTTTCGGTATGGGCATGATGAGCGAGGCGATGGAACCGCTTCGCACCTACGACCCCTTCATCAATCTGATGGCGCAGATGACAAACCCGTTTTTGTCGATTGCGATTGCCGCGGCCTTTACCGCCCTTGTGCAATCAAGTTCGGCAACGACCGGCATTGTGATTGCCCTTGCCGGGCAGGGGCTTGTGCCGCTCGAAGGGGGGATTGCCCTGATCTTCGGGGCGAATATCGGCACCTGTATCACGGCCATTCTGGTGACGATTGGCAAGAATCGCGATGCAATGCGCACTGCCCTTGGTCATGTGTTCTTTAACGTTGTCGGGGTGCTGATCTGGCTGCCGTTTATCCCGCAACTGGCCGATTTTGTGCGCCTCATATCGCTTGGCGGAAATGGCGGGCAGGTCGATATCGCGCGTGAAATCGCCAATGCGCACAGCATTTTCAACATAGCCAATGTCGCGATCATGATCGGCTTTGTGCCGTGGATTGCCCGCCTGATTGAAAAATGCGTGCCGGTGCGCGATGTGTTTGAACCCCCACTGGATCCGGCACCAAAATTTCTGGTCACTGAAATCGCCAATACCCCGTCTGCCGCCCTGATGCTGCTGCGCAACGAAGTCATGCATATGGCCGATATCGTCTGCGATGTTGTGCGTCGCGGGCGCGCCGCGATGCAAAACCCGACACCGGCAAAACTTGAAAAAATCGCCGAACTGGATGACGGTATTGACAGCCTTCAGGATGCGATTGCGCGTTTTTCCGGAAAACTTCGCCATTCGGAGCTATTGCCATCCGATCAAAACCGGCTTTTGAACAAGCTCGCGATCAGTAACCACTTGGAGGCCATCGGCGATATCGTCAGCGAGGAATTGACCGATCTACTTGGCAGGCTTCTGGATGAACGCAGCCTGCCGTCAATCGAAAGCCGCGAACAGATGGCCGAATTATTCGCCATTGCCGAGCATTGCCTGAAACAGTCCCTGACCGCCTTTGCCAGCGATGATGCCGAAGCCGCCAAGGGCGTTTTGGCCCGCAAGGCGGAATTCATTGAGAAAATGGAACTTACCCTGCGCCGGATCAGCGACGATATCGGCCCGCGTGACATCGATATCCGCCGTTATCGCACCGAAGTCGCCCTAGTCGAACGCATCAACCGGATTTACGAGCGCGCACGCCGTATCGCCCGTGCCTCGCTGGCGATTACACAAGATGACAGGAATAGCAATCCCACCGAACAGCGGCCCATCCCGGAACCGAAAACTTGAATAGTCTGATGATTTAGCTTGTCGGTTCGGGGCGTTATCGCCCGCGGTCGGCGGGCGGGATATCTATATCTTTTTGCATGACCGTGACATCAAGGGCCCGATAGCCAAGATGGCGATAGAAATCCTGCATCGCGCTGTTTTCCGACCGCACCATTAATTGCATGCGCCAGACGCCGTGTTCACGCAGCCAGTCTTCGCCGATGGCAACCAGCTTTTTGCCAAGCCCGGTTTTCTGATGGCTTGGTGCAACCGACAGATAATAAATCCAGCCGCGATGTCCGTCATGACCGACCATCACGGTGGCAATGATAACACCGTTGATATCCTCCCATATCATCAGGGTCGAATTGCGATCCGAGAGCGCAAATCGCACATCCCATTCCGGCGGATTATAGGGCCGGTAAAGCCCGGTTTCCTGCCAGAGTTTGGTGATTGCGGGAATGTCGGTTTCAAGGGCGGTGCGAGGGGCGGGGGAAAGGTGGGTGGCAGTCATGATGCAGCTTCTTGGTTCCTAAAAACGCAGAATGATCAGGGATCGAAGGCGCGTCAAACCAAAAGTCATGCAAATATAAAAAGTGGCGCCCCCGGGGAGAGGGGGCGCCAGTGTTGTCCGGGCTATCGGTTGGGTGGGGGAAGGACCCGGACAATGGGAGTTGGGTAGAAGGGAAGGCCGTGTTCTGACAAAGCCGGTTAGCTGACCGGGCGACCGGTCACGCGGCTAAGCTCCATTTCGCGAACGATGTCGCCGGCCTTGTTGGTGATGGTCGCGATATAGGTGCCGCGCGGCGTTTCCTTGATTTCGCCCAGCGTCAGTTCACCGCCACCAAACCGGATCACCATGGCATTGGCCAGAAGGGTCATCTGTTCAGTGGTAAAGCGACGGTCAAAGCGGTCCTCCGCGTCCGGTTTGGGCATCATGCGGTGCATGTCACGCATTTCGTCTCGATCCGGGCGGCCCGATTTGGCATCGAAACTCACGGTATCGACAACATCGCCGTTGGCATTGAGCAGGGTGACTTCGATTTCCTCGCCGTCATCGACCGATTTGACATCGCCGGTTTTAAGCTCCGTCGTGCCGCGACGCAGAAGCATTGCATCGACCAGAATTTTGGCTTCCTCGACCGTCAGCGGAGTGCTGCGGCGCATGCCATGTTTGCCATACATGCCTTTGTGGTGGTCGCGGTCATGATCGCGGAATTTCGGGCCATCGCCACGGTCATCATCGCTCATCTGCCAGGGGCGATGATCGCCGCCCGATGCAAGCGCGGTGGCGATGGGGGTTGCGACAATGCTGGTCGCGATCAGGAGGGATGCGATTTTAAGTTTGCTGTTACGGGTCATGTGGGCCTCTTTTCGTTGGGGGACGTTTTGTTTGGCTGAGGCCTTTATGAAGCTGATTTGTCGCGAAATGATCCCGGTAAACCGGGGAAATGGTCGCAATGTCTACCAAAACGGGCTTTTGCGACAATCTGATACAAATTGCTGTTTTTGATGGGGCACCGGGCGCGATAAGCTGGGATCAGATAATCTTTGGAAAGACAGGCACAGCTTGATGAGTGATCCGGCCCATATTCTTGTCGTTGATGACCACCGCGATATTCGCGATCTGCTGGGGCGGTATCTGCGCCAGCATGAATACCGCGTGACGCTGGCGTCTGACGGGCGTGAATTGCGCAAGCTGATGGGGGAGAATGTTCTGCCCGATCTGATCGTGCTCGATCTGATGATGCCTGGCGAAGACGGGTTGAGCCTTTGCCGGTGGCTGCGCGAGAATTATGACGTGCCGGTTGTGATGCTGACCGCCCTTGGCGAGGAAACTGATCGGATCATCGGCCTTGAAATGGGGGCAGATGATTATCTGGCAAAGCCTTTCAATCCGCGTGAGTTGCTGGCCCGTATCAAGGCGGTGCTTCGTCGGGCGCAAAGTTTGCCAAGCGGGCGGCGCGGCCAGAAGACCGGGGGTGAAATTGCCTTTGATCGCTGGATACTGGATCGCACGCGTCATGAATTGCGTGACGAAAACGATGTTGTCGTACCGCTGAGTGCTGGTGAATTTGCCCTGTTATGCGCCTTTGTCGATCACCACAATATGGTGCTTAATCGCGACCAGTTGCTGGACCTGACCAAGGGGCGCGAAGCCATTCCGTTTGATCGCAGTATTGATAATCAGGTCAGCCGCCTGCGCAAAAAGATCGAGCCCGACCCGAAGAACCCGACCCTGATCAAAACTGTTTGGGGCGGGGGATATATGTTTACCTGCGACGTGGTGAAAAAATGAAACTGCGCGGTTTCATTTCCCGTTTATGGCCGGAAACCCTTGTCGGGCAGCTGGTGTTGCTGATCCTTGGTGCCGTGGTTCTGACCCATGTGGTGTTAGGATTGCTTTTGGCTGAAGAACGGCGCGATGCGTTGTTAAGCGAGCGGCGTGGCGGTGCATTGGCGCGCGTTGCTGCGATTTCGCGCATTCTGGCGGCAACCCCATCGGAAAACTGGCGTGATGTCCTGAAGGTCGGCCAGTCGCCGCAAAGCATCATGCGTCTGGCGGACAAGCCCGATAACAGCCTGCCGATGTCTGACATCAGT
The DNA here is from genome assembly GCF_001858545.1 of Thalassospira sp. MIT1004. Lineage (NCBI taxonomy): Bacteria > Pseudomonadati > Pseudomonadota > Alphaproteobacteria > Rhodospirillales > Thalassospiraceae > Thalassospira > Thalassospira sp. MIT1004. The sequence continues at coordinate 390,250 of NZ_MCAO01000042.1, forward strand.
TACACACTGAGCGAGCGGCTTAATCAGGCGCTTGACGGTCCCGCGGTACCCGCGCGAGTGCATATCCTGTCGGAGGATGATTGTGAGGCGGTTGAGGAGCGCGAGAAAAAGAAACACGAAAAGCATGGTGACGATGACGATGATGATGATCGCGACAAGAAATGGCGCAAGGATGACTTTGTTCGCGACGGACATCACGGGCCGCGTTTCTTTGATCACCTTGACTGTGTTGCCGCACCATTAATGCAGATCAGTGTGCCGATCTTCCCGGTGGGGGCTACGGTAAATGCTGCCGAATCGGGGGGGGCTGAAAATTTACAGCCTGTTGTCTGGCTGGAAGCGCGGATCAATGGTGTTGCACCGCCGCCGCGTGCGGTTTTGCAAAATATCCTGCGTATTGTTATTTCGGCGGTCCTGATCGGGATCATCGCGTTTTTCCTGGCGCGTCGCATGACACGGTCCTGGGCAGTTCTGGCACAGGCCGCCGACCGGGTGGGGCGTGGTGATTATCCCGAACCGGTGCCCGAAGACGGCCCGCTTGAAATCCGCCGAGCAGCAAAGGCGTTCAACCGCATGACCGCAAGGCTGAAACGTTTTGTCGAGGATCGCACCCGGATGCTGGCCGCGATTTCGCACGATTTGCGCACTCCGATCACGTCTCTTCGGCTGCGGGCAGAATTTGTCGAGGATGCGGAAAACCGGTCACGGATCATCGAGACATTGAATGAAATGGAACAGATGGTCGAAGCGGCCATGACCTTTGCACGCGAAGAAACCGCGAACGAGGCGACCCGCAAGATCGATATTGCCGCCCTGATCGAGGCCGCGGTCGAAGACCTCGCCGAAACCGGGCGACCGATCCGGTTCGTGGGTGATGGCGCACCACGGGTTTATCCGTGCCGTCCGCTTTCGATCAAGCGGGCGATGGGCAATCTGATGTCAAATGCCCTTACATTTGGCGATCATGTCGACGTATCGTTGAAGCCCGCCGATGATGGTGGCATGTGGATCGAAGTCAGTGATGACGGGCCGGGAATTCCACCCGATCAGCGCGATCAGGTGTTCGAGCCGTTCTTCCGGCTTGAATCCTCGCGCAATCGTGAAACGGGTGGAATTGGCCTTGGTCTGGCGATTGCCCGCACCGCGATCCGGGCGCATGGCGGCGAGATTTATCTGGAAGATGCGCCGTCTGGCGGGCTTCTGGCGCGGATTTACCTGCCGCCGATTGCGCAGTGATCCGGGGCTTGGGCAAAAGGTTTCGCTGGATTGACCGAAATTTGTCAGGAATAATATCGGTCAGTGCAGTTTTTGTGATTTTGCGATTGCGAAATCACAAGCCTGTCCCATTTATGCGATGTCATATTCATGTCATAGTCGCTTAAGAATCGGACGGAGCCCATCATGCCGGAAAACACGAAGTCCAACAACAATGTCACGTCGCTGCCGGGTACGAACAGTGCCCTGTCTGGCGGTGGCTTTGTGCGGGCGGTCAATGACTGGCTGATGGAGCGCGCACTCGACGATACCGATATTGATGCGATTGTTGAAGGCATGGTGTCGCGGCTTGTTGCCGCGGGCATTCCGATCGAACGCGTCATGGTTGGTTTCAAGACCCTGCATCCGCTTTATGAAGGCGTTTCCTATATCTGGTCCAAGGATGAGGGCCGGGTTGAACGGTCGCTTCATCTTGATGTGCGCGAAAAGAACCCCGACTGGCTTGATAGCCCGATGAAGTGGATGTCCGATAACGATGTCACCTTCATGCGTCGCCATCTGATCGGGCCGGGGGCGATCCTTGATTTCAATGTTTTGCAGACTTTCCGCAAATCCGGCGGCACGGATTATCTGGCGCTGATGACGCCCTTTACCACGGACCGCGACAGCACGTTGGGTACGAACCGTATCTTCATGACCTATATGACGCGTCGGCCCAGCGGCTTTACCGACGAGGATCTGGCAATCCTGTCATCGATCCAGCGCCGTTTTGCCGTGTCGTGCAAAATGCGCATCATGCACGAAGAAACCAAGACGATCCTTGAAACCTATCTGGGTTCGGATGCCGGGCATCGGGTGCGCGACGGGCAGATCAAGCTGGGCGACAGTACCAAGACGCGGGCAGTGATCTGGTTTTCCGATATGCGCAATTCGACATCGGTTGCCGCCAGTGTCGGGGATGATGCTTTTCTAGGTGAAATGAATGATTTCTTTGCCGCGACGGCCGGTGCGGTCCTGAAGCATGGCGGGCAGGTCTTGCGCTATATCGGGGATGCGACATTGGCGATTTTCCCGATCCGCGAGGATGAGCAGGATCTGGAACAGGCCTGTACAGCCGCGGTTTACGCAGCAGCCGAGGCGCAGCTTAATATCGATCAGCTTAACCGCCAGCGCGAAGAAACCGGATTGCCGGCCTTTGATTACGGGCTTGGCATGCATGTTGGTGATGTGATTTACGGCAATGTCGGCGTGCCTGACCGGGTCGATTTTACCGTGATCGGGCAGGCGGCCAACGAAGCCGCCCGGATCGAACAGTTGACCAAGCAGCTTGGCAAACGGGTTCTGGTCAGTCATCAGGTGGCGAAGTTCATTTCCTGTCCGACGGAAGAAATGGGTGCCTTCGAGCTTCATGGCACGGGTTTGAGCCTGAAACTGTTTGCGCCGGACTTTACCGAAGCGTGCGAGCGCATTCAGTTAATGCAGGCGGGGTGATCCCGCCTGGCGATCATCAGGCCATACTGTCGAAATCCTTGACCACACCGCTTGATGCCGTGCCGACATTGGTAAATGTTTGCTGGGCATCGGTGACGGCCTGTGTTGCCGCCTTGATGATATCGGCATAGGGATCGGTTGTTTTCTCCACCAGCATCTTTTGCAGCGCGACACCGGTTGTGGCAGACGCCATCGACATGATGTTTCGCATGTAATCGGTGCTGTCCTGTACGGCGTAGGCGGCGGCCTGCGCGACCTTTTGATAGGCGATCCCGTTGGCACCGGGACCGGCCCCGTTCAGTACGGCGTGATTGGTGGTGCCGACGGCCTGAACGATTTGCGGGTTAAGGGCGGTGCTGAGCGGTGTGTTGTTTGCGCCTCCTCCTCCTCCGCCAGCAGCGCCACCATTCGCGGGCGGGGTGTCGCCGCCGGCAGCTTTGCCGCCACCAGCACCACCTTGGGCATCGGCCGCAGGGGAGGTTTTGTCTCCGGCTTTTTCGGGATCGGCGGCACCCTGTTCATCGGCGGGATTTCCACCAGCGGGCGGGGTGTCCTTTGGGGGATTTTCGTTTTCGTCAGCCATGACGGGCCTCATCGCGTTAACAGGTCGGTTTCAGGAGCTTGGCGCAAAGTTGCCGGACGTTTAAGGCGTGGGAAATCATGTTGGCGGCGTCAGGATTTGCCGCCGCCACCCATGCCGCCACCGGTGCTGTCGAGAATCATTTTGCACGCGCTGGAGGTTACGGCATTGCCGATCTGTTGCAGTCCGCCCTGGGTTTGCATGGCGTTCTGCATCGATAGACTGATGGAATGTGCCATCGTCTGATACACGAGCCCCATTGCCTGTGCCGGAGCCTCGCCCAGAACCTTGACGTTGGTCTGCGTGACCGCGTCCGTAATCTGGGAATTTACCGGGGTGTTGTCTGCCATGTCACGCCCTCACTGAAATTTCCGGATAACACGCACGGCGCGTGACATCCGAATGCTGCCTACCGGCGAGTTGCTGCCAAAATGACCAAAAGGGTCAGAAGTGTGTTGCTGTTGTCGGATCGCGACAGCTTGGTTGTTGCCTGCGCGCCGGCCATTGTATTGACCGAGTAAAGCTGCATCACACCCATATTGGTCGCGGCCTGCGAGCACATCGAGGCCTGTTGCTGGGCCTGGATAGCGTTCTGGAACAGGATGGATGTCGAATGCGCGGCACTTTGATAGATCATGCCCATGGCATTCGCCGGGGCCGAGCCGAGAACGCTGACCGATGTCTGGGTCACCGCATCTGTGATCTGACCGTTCACTGGGGTTGGAATAGCCATTTCTTCCTCCGATTTGGCGGTCACGATGACCGTACCCGTTTTGACGCAGATGATTGATCTTTGTGACAAAAATCCTGAATGATGACCTTTTTATCAACCCGCCTGGGCTGTGATCATGGCCACCAGTTTTGAGGTTGCGGTATTGGCGACCTGTTGCATGTTTCCCTGCGTCAGGGTGGCGTTTTCCATGGCCAGGCCTGTTGAATGGGAATGCGATTGCAGTGCGATTGATACCGCCTGTGCCGGGCTTTCGCCCAGCACCTTGACGTTGGTCTGAGTCACGGCATCGGTGATTTGCGGATTGACGATATCGCTCATGACGTCATGCCTTTGTCTTGAAGGTTTGTCCGCAGGTCGGGTCAGAACCGACGGAGCCGGTTAAAGTGCCGTTATTGTCCGGCCTGTCTCTGTCTTTCGTATTCGTCCTGCTGGCGTTTAAGTTCGTCGTCGGTCAGTTCGATATTGCTGTTCGGGTCTTCCGGTATTTTGGGGGCGGGAGGCGGTGCGCTCTTGAGGTCGGGGGGGCGCTTTGCTGTCCCATTATTATCCCCCCTTAGGACTTTGGGCCTTTGTCCCCGATCGCCAGCGTATTGCGGGCGCATTCCATGGTGGTCGCCAGACTGGCGACGGCAAGCTGTTGCTGTTCATTGACCATGTTTGCAAACAGCACACCCTGTGCCTGGGCCTGCGACAGGTAAGTCTGCATGGTTCCCATGGCGGGTGCGGAGCCGATGACGGTGGTATTGGTCTGTGTCACGCCATCGGTGATCTGTTCGTCGACTTCGCGCGGATTGCTCATCGTTTTGATCCTTATCGGTTAGGACGCGACATCATCTGTTCGATGCTTTTGGTCAGGGTGGCCATGCCGGTCATGGATAGTTGCCGCTGACCGGAAACCATGTTGGCCATCAAAACACCCTGTGCCTGTGACTGGGCCAGCATGGATTGCAGGGTGGCATAGGCCGGGCCGACACCAAGGGTGCCAACATTTACCAGACTGACAGCGTCACTGATCTGATGGGATACCTGATCCTGCAAATTTTCCACCGCGTCTGCGACGGAGGTTGCGTCGGAATTGTTGTCGGACGGGTCGGTATTTGCCGGTGCCATCGCGGTCTCCTTGGCTGGCGCGTGAACTACATCGCAATGACGGTGAGGATCGGAATTTGTGACACAAAAAAAGCCCGGCAAGCTTTTGCATGCCGGGCCGGTTTGGGCGGCGAAACCAATGAAGGTTTACGACACTGCGGTGCCGGTGGTTGCCTTCAGGGCGGACAGCAATGCAAGCATGTTGTCCGGAACGTCGCTGGTTGCGATTTTCTGCGTTGCCACGGCACCTGCCATGGTGTCGACGGAATAGACCTGAATGACGCCCTGGTTGGTTGCAGCCTGCGACGAGATGCCGACCTGCTGCTGGTTGCTGACGGCGTTTTCGTAAAGAATGCCGTGGGAATGTGCCAGCGACTGAAACAGCGAGCCCATGGCCATGGCCGGTGCATCGCCCAGTACTTTGACATTGGCCTGGGTCACTGCATCGGTAATCATGCCATTGACCGGGGTATTATCAGCCATAATCTGTCTCCTGGTTGCCTGGATAAATATGCCGGAAACCGGCCCGTTCCGCGTGGTGCGCGGCGATCAGTCATTTGACGGTGAGGATATGCCTTTGTGACGTCAAACCGTCAAAAACTGCGGGCGGAATTGCCGGGAAACGATATTGGGCGGCCGGTCGGAAAACGGGCCGCCCAATCGGGGAGGTCTTGGAGGACGGGGCTTAGCTTTTGACGGCCTGAAGGGTGGTCAGAAGCGAAAGCATGTTGTCGGGGACGTCGCTCTGGGCAATTTTCGAGGTCGCGACGGCATCGGCCATGGTGTCGATCGAATAGATCTGGATGACACCCTGGTTGGTTGCCGCCTGAGAAGAAATGCCAAGCTGCTGCTGGGCGCTGACGGCATTTTCATAGAGAATGCCCGTGGAATGGGCCAGTGACTGGAAGATCGAGCCCATAGCCATGGCCGGGGCATCACCGAGCACCTTGACGTTTGCCTGGGTGACGGCATCGGTGATTTGACCGTTTACCGGGGTCGGAATCGCCATTTCAAAACTCCTTCGTATGCTGCTTGCGGTGGAAATCCTGACGGGGTTTCTCCGTCCCGAATTCACCCTATCGACGCTGGCAATTCGGGGTTGTGACAGGACGGATGATTTTTTTTGCCAGCAAGGGGATTTCTGTAAGTCTTTTGCGGGCCGGATCTTTTTCAAGCCCGGCGTTGAAACGGGCAGAATGGCATTTGTCATTCTGCCCGTTAAACAGGTTTCACGTGCGGTTACTGGATGCCTGCGCCACGCAGATGATCGCGGGCAAGCTGAACGCGTTTACGCACGGCACAATTGCTTAGTCCGAGATTGACCGCGATATCGTCGTAGCTGCGGTCTTCGACACATCGCATCAGAAGCGGCTTGCGCAGTTTTTCAGGAAGGGCGCGTAAGGCGCGTTCAAGATGGTCGAACATTTCGGTCGCAAGGAAGGATTCCTCGGGGCTGGGTTCGTTGCGACCGGAAATCGGCGGCAGGGCGGCATCCGCGGTGCCGTGGTTTTCTTCCTTGTATTCCGCCTTTCGGCGGTTTTGCCGATGCAGATCAATGCAGGCATTGTGTACGATCCGTGACAGCCAGGCGCGGTGATTACGGATTTCGTCCATTGAATCCTCGAACTTTACCGATGCCTTTAGCATGGCTTCGGACAGTGCATCCTGCGCGTCATCCATATTGCCAGACATCAGTTTCAGGCATTGCTTGAGAAGGCTGTCCTGTTGATCCATCCAGAGCGGCCAGAAATTTGGCGCGGCCGGTTCCATACCGGGAAGGTCGGAATCATCGAGGGGATCGGATTGCCATGCCCGTGGATGGGGGGCGTGTGTTGGCGGGGTACCAAGAGGCTGGCAAGGAGCCGGTTGTTCGAAACCGAGATTGCCCAGCAGCGACATCGCATCCTGCAGGGATCGCTGCATCTGGTCGATCTGATTGCCGGTGTTGCCCGATCCTCGCGAGCCGGGCATTCCCGGCATTCCCTGCAAGCCGGCCAGCCCGGCAAGACTGCCAGGATTGCCAAGACTACCGGCGATGATATCGGTTGGGCTTGGGCCGTTTGACGATGGTTCCAGTCCCGGAAATCCGGCCAATGGATTGAAATTCGCCGGATAACCACGCGGCACGGCAGAGGTTTCTGGGCCGGTTTGCGGGGGGGCTGTGCGGGCTGCTGCTGTTCCTTGCTGTGCTTCTGGCGGTGCCTCTGGCGTGGTGGGTGAGGCTGACGAATTGTTTTCAAAATTACTACTTTTACGAGAATCAGTATTCAATGCGGCAAGGTAGTCCGCAGCCAGTCTGGCGCGCTGCTCATCTTTGAGGTGCGACCAGATTGATGTGACATTGTCGCCTGTCCCCAATGCCTTTTCCAAGGCATCGTCTAGAGATTGGGCAAACGTGATTTCGTTTTCCGATAGTTCTGTCTGTCCCTGTTCGGTATTCTTTTCGTACTGCACTTCGGACCCCTCCTCAGAAAGATTACAACCAAAGGCTGTTTAGGTCTCTCGCGACTATTATGACGGCGCGCAGTCTTAATTGTGAAGAAAAAGAAAAATACTATTTAAGGTTGCGCAATTCTTGGCTGGGAAAGTCGCAGATGACACCCTTTAACCTTCTGTTTTAAAAGATATTTTTCAGATTTCTCGCCTAGGTCGTGACCCACGTCCTGCGGGATCGAGATGCAGGTCGGACTTGCAACCTTTGGCAAAAGCCGAATCATCCATCCGCCGGTGGGGCGGCGTTTGGTGGATTTTCGGAACCGGCATTGGCAGTTTGTGGTGCTGTGAGCCGGGTGTTTTCCGAAGGGGCGGTTTCCGGAGAAGGTGTAGGTTGGGGAGGCGCTGCGGCGCTTGGGTTTTGCGCGTTGCTTTGCGGCGTGGCGGGAATATTTGGTTGAGGCGTTTGTGGGGCAGTGCCGGTTTCGCTTCCGGCAGGCTGGGCGGCCGCGGGTTTTGCATCGGAAGGTGCATTTGATGCCACAGGCGGAATTGACTGTGCGATTGCCTGTTCGACCTGTCCCGCCAGATGGTTCATGCGCATGTCAATTTCCGCGACGATGATGCGGCGCAATTCATTGGCGATTTCGATCATGACCATTGCGCCCGGCTCGATCGGGGTTGACGGCGCGTTGCCGGTGCCCGGCGCATTCGGGGCGGTTGCGGCGGCTTTTGTGCTTTGGCTTGATTGTGCGTGGCTTCCCGCGGCGAGTTTCTGGTTCAAAACTTGCGCACGCGCACGGTCCGCGGCATTCGCCATGGCTTTCATGGTGGCCTGATATTCCTGATTGAAGGCCTTTTTTACTGCATCCTTTTTACTGCTTGCCGTTTCGACGCCGGGAAAGTTCGGGCCGCTTGTCATCAGGAGGCTCCCTTGTCCGGTTTTCCGGGACTGTTGGTGGCGGTAGTACCGGTATCGCCGTTATTGCTGTCAGCATCGGGGGGGCTGTTGGTGTTGTCAGTGATGGCGGCCTTGCCTTTTACCGATGCTGGCTTCGCCGGGGCTGATTGGGCGATATTTGTGCCTTTGTCCGGTTTGTCGGTCGGGGTTGCGTCGGTGGTGCTGTCGTTACCGGACGGTGCGGGCAGCACAAACCCATAGGCGGCAAGCCCGTCATCGTCCGGGGTATCGGTGATGCTGATCAGGCTGGTTTGCAGGCTGGATGTTGCATTGGCGATCATGCTTTCGGCGCGGCATTCGGTATCCTGGCCCGGATCGATGCAGCCGAGCATCGCGGTCGGGGTCGAGATTTTGTGATCGCCGCGCAGTTGTGCGGTGACCGAAAAGCCCGACGCAGCCCCGCGCAGGATCAGCGCGACAAGGGTTGCGCCCGATTTGCCGTCGGTGGGGGCGATGATCTGCATGCGAAGCGATAGGCTGGTTTCGGTCGTGAGGGGGACGTCACCCTGCAAGATCGGGCTGGGCAAAGCACCTGTATATTGCAGTTGAACCGGGATCGAGGTCGGGATGCTGGTGATGGCCGATGTGATGCGCAGGGTGGCGATGAACGGATCCTGCGTGCTGTCAATCGTACCGAGTTGCTGATCCATGCCAAGGCTTGCCGGAGCAACGGGTTCGGCAGCGTCCGGGATCGAAGTGCCGGAGTTGTCCGTACTGCCGCCGCCCGCTGCCAGTGTTGCCGCGGCCATGTGCCATTCGCTGGACGGTAATCCACCGATGATGCTGGCCCGTGTCAGAGACGGCAGGGTTGCCGGGATATCAAGTGCCAGCCGGGCGGTGTTGATATCTTGTGGCCCTACCGATAGCGCCCATTGCCGGATATCAGCCGGGGTTTCGGCGGCATCAAGCCGTGCGGTGACAATGGCATCCGTGTCGCTGCCGGTAGGGCCGGGGTTGGGCAATTGATCAAGTGTGATCGACCAGTCCGGCGTCTGGGCATTTTGGGCATTGCCAGATAGCTCGGGCAGAAGCGGGCGATAAAGATCGCCATACGTCACGCTGCCTTCGAGCCGTGTCACACGGCCGTCATCACGGATCAGGTCAACGCGATAGGATTGCGGGCTAGTGGGACCGGACATGCCGGATGTCGGGCGGCTTGGCGTGGTTACGGTATCGTCGTGATCCTGAAAGCGGGGGGGGACTTCTTCGTCGGTGAGATCGTCGTCCCGGTCGTCTCCGCTGTCGGGGGTGTCGGCAGCGGTAGGGGGGGAGCCGGTAGATGATGTTTCCGGTGCCGCGTTTTGCGGGGCCGGGGCCGGTACGGTCGCGCTCGCCGTTGTGGTCAGGTTGCCGTATTCGTCGTAGCTGTAAGATGACAGTGGCGGGACCGCCTGCATCGGCTGGCCAAGGGCTTGTTCGATTTTCTGCATGGCATATTCGATCAGATTCTGGCCTTGCAGTGGTGTATGGCCCGATAGCCCATCGAGCGGACCCGGATTGTTGCCGCCGGTCGCGCCACTGGACGGATCGGGGATCGGGGAGGCCGATGACGGGCGGGGAATGACGGCGTCAAGACCCCATTCCTTTGCCGTGTCGAAACCCAGCACATGGGCCCACGGCCAGTTATCGACGGTCGGGCTTTTGGGGCCGTTGGTGGCGGCGGGATTGCTTCCGCCATTTTCGGTGCTGTTGGGCTGTTGGTCTTTGTCGGTCATGCTGACAATCCCCTGGTTGCACTTGCGAAACGCTGCGGAGGGTGCACGCCTGCGCCGAACCGGATTTCACAAGGATTGCGACGGTTCACATGTCAAAAGGACGGGGAGCACCGGAGGTTGTGACAAAAAACGTCAAATCGCGTCCGGGGAAAGGCAGCAAAAAACCCCGCAGGGCTGTTCGCCCGACGGGGTTATAGTGGTGCTGATGATAGGATTTGAACCTACGACCTACGCATTACGAATGCGCCGCTCTACCAGCTGAGCTACATCAGCACGATTCATTTTGTGGCGCGGAAAATACGGATAATCCTCCCGGTTGGCAAGTGCTTTATTGTTCTTTTTATTATCCATCCCCAACTGTATCGGACAGATTGCGCAAGGCAGCCGGAAGATCGACCAAAATCATAAATATCACATTGACCGTTATGTAGTTCCCCGGCATAGATAACGCGTCGCGCCGCTTCATGCCGTAACGTCAATCAAGGGAAGTCATATGTGCCGCTGGCTGAGCTATATCGGAGATCCGGTTTATCTTGAAAAACTGGTGTTCGAGCCACGCCATTCCCTTGTTGAACAAAGCCTGCATGCCGAACAGGCCAAGACGCCGACCAATGGCGATGGGTTTGGCATCGGCTGGTATGACGAACGCAAGACGCCTGGTCTTTATCGTGAAATCCTGCCAGCCTGGAATGATCCGAACCTGCGGTCGCTTGCCCATCATATCCGATCAGGCATGTTTTTCGCCCATGTCCGGGCATCGACGGGGACCGAAACCAGCCGCACCAACTGCCATCCGTTTGCCCATGACAATTACCTGTTCATGCATAACGGCCAGATCGGGGATTATCCGCTTGTGCGGCGCGTGCTGGAAGCGATGATCGATGATGAATTTTACGCCACCCGCCATGGCACGACCGATAGCGAGCTTATTTTCTGTCTGATGCTGACATTTGGTTTGCGCACCGATCCGCATCGCGCGATCCGCAAAACCATCGAAGTTGTCGAACGTGAAATGAACGAGCGCGGTGCAACTGCACCCTTCCGTTTCACCGCCTGCCTGTCAAATGGCGAGAGCGTTTGTGCCATCCGCCATGCCAGCGATGACAAGCCGCCATCGCTTTACTGGCGCAAGCGTGGGGATCATGTGATTGTCGTGTCCGAACCGCTGGATGCCGAAAGCGATAGCTGGATCGCGGTGGCACCCAACCATACCCTGCATGTTTGCCGTGATTTGAATATCTGCGAAGAACCGACACTGTCGGCGACCGGGTGCAAGGGCGCAGCCTGATCCTAGTTCGCGACGATCACCTGTGATCGGCCCCGAACCAGTTGCTGTTGCAAAATATCGCCCGGTGCGGTGTTAAGCATTACGGTTTTGAAATCCGATGCATGACCATCGCGGCACAGGGCCTTGCGACCGACCTTTTTTTCATCGACCAATAGGATCGCGTGATCGCAGCAGGCGACAAGGGCGCGACGTGCGCGGACTTCGTCCATGTTGAAATCCATCAGGTCCCCGGTTTCCGACATCCCCCCGACACTCACAATCCCGAAATCGGCGCGGTAGGTGCCAAAGAATTCCGCGCTGTCGGCCCCGATGATATCAAGATCGCGGGTGCGGATGGTCCCGCCCGCAAGGCGTAACGTGACATTGGGCGCGTTTTGTAATGTCAGTACCACATGGATATTGTTGGTCAGCACCGTCAGGTTGCGGTGCGAGGCCAGGCTTTGGGCGGCCAGTTCGGCGGTGGTGCCGGTGCCAATCGCGATGGTGCAGCCTTCGGGGATGATATCGGCGAGTTTGGCAGCAAGGGCGCGTTTGCCACTGCGGTTCCAGACTTCGCGTTTTTCATAGGCCGAGTTATCCGGATCGGGCGCCGGACCGGCAAGGCCATGACGGCGGAAGATGCGCCCCTGTTCCTGCAAGTCGCGCAGATCGGTCCGGATTGTCTGGACCGAAACGTTAAAGCGGCGTGCCAGTTCTTCGACCGCCATGAAGCCGCAGGATTTGACAAGGGCGACAATCCGGTCGCGGCGGCGGTCAAGTGGCACGGGATCGGACATTGGTTTCCTTTGATGTTCTTTCGTTCGAAAGCATGTGTTTCGCGATGTCACGGAGTATAGACAGGCTTGGTTGTGTCTGAAAAGCCCGGTAGGCTTGTTGAAACATTTAATTCTTTGCTTTGTCACACAACTGAAATCGAAATCCATATAGCGTCCCCGTCGGATTGTTTTCGAACGAAACCTTCGGGGTGGCCGCAAAGGTACGCCCCACGCAATCAAGGGATGTGGATGATGCGTAACGTTCTTCTTGCTGCCGTGGCTTCGGCTGCGATGATGCTGCCAGTTGTTGGTCAGGCCGCCGAAAAACTGGTTCTTTATACCAGCCAGCCAAATCAGGATGCCCAGACCACCGTCGATGCCTTCAAGGCCGCCTATCCGGATGTTGAAGTCGAATGGGTGCGTGATGGCACCACCAAGCTGATGGCAAAACTGCGTGCCGAGATTGCGGCAGGTGATCCGCGCCCGGATGTTTTGCTGATTGCCGATACGGTGACCCTGGAAGGCATGAAGGGCGAGGGGCTTTTGCAGGCGTATAAATCGCCCGAAGCATCGGCCTATGAAGCCGCCCTTTATGATGCGGACGGTTATTACTATTCGACCAAGCTGATCACGACCGGCATCGTTTATAATACCGGTGTCGAGAAAGCCCCGAAAAGCTGGGCCGATCTTGCCGATCCGGCGATGAAAAATCAGGTCGTGATGCCAAGCCCGCTTTATTCCGGTGCGGCCCTTATTCATCTGTCGACCCTGACGGAAAACAAGGAACTGGGTTGGGATTACTATCAGGCACTGGCCGCGAACGAAGCGCGCGCACAGGGTGGTAATGGCGGCGTGTTCAAGGCCGTTGCATCGGGCGAAAAGCCGTATGGTGTGGTTGTCGATTTCCTTGCGATCCGTGGCAAGGCCGAAGGTTCGCCCGTTGATTTCGTCTTCCCGACCGAGGGTGTCACTTATGTGACCGAGCCGGTTGCGATCATGAAAGACGCCAAAAACGTCGATGCGGCGCACAAGTTTGTTGATTTTGTTCTGTCGAGCAAAGGCCAGGAACTGGTTCTGGACATGGGTTATGTCCCGGCACGCGGCGACATGGCATTGCCGGAAGGTTTCCCGGCACGCAGCGACATCAAGCTGATGGATTTCAATCCGGCCGTGGCACTGGAACAGGCAGAAGCGAACAAGAAAAAGTTCGCGGACATTTTCGGGGCTGAATAATGCAGGCTGCAAGTCGCCTTCGCGGCTTCATGCCCGGCTTTGCAAGCCCAACGGTTGGCAGCCGGTCTTCGGACCGGTTGTTGCCGTGGCTTTTATTGCCGGTGTTCGTGATTTCGATTTTACCGATTGCGCGCCTTGCGATTGAAGGCGTGTTTGTTGGCGGTGTGCCCAGTGCGGATTACATCCGCGATGTTCTGGGCAGTTCGACGACATGGCGGGCAACTGCCAACAGTCTTTATACCGCAGGGCTTGGAACGATCATTTCGCTTTTGATTGGGGGCGCGTTTGCCTTTCTGGTCGCGCTGACCGATATCCGCGCCAAGGCGGTACTGGTTTTCTGTTTCATGATCCCGATGATGATCCCGCCGCAGATCACGGCGTTGGCGTGGGTGCAACTGACCGGACCGAGCAGTGCACTTTTGAATGCGCTTGGCATGGCACCCCCGATGGGATCGCCCCAGCCGTTTTATTCGGCCGAGGGGATTGCGCTTTTGCTGGGGATTCAGCATGCATCAATCGTGTTTTTGACCCTTCGGGCCAATTTGCGCATGCTGCCGCGCGAACAGATCGAAGCAGCCCGTTTGGCGGGTGCGAGTGGTGGACGGCTGTGGTGGCAGATCATATTGCCACTGACCAGTCCCGGTCTGATCGCCGGAACCGCGATGGCGTTTGTCACGGCCCTTGGCAATTTCGGGATACCGGCGATGCTGGGGATACCCGCCAATTATTCGACATTACCGACCCTGATTTATCAGAAACTGGCCGGATTTGGCCCGTCGGTCCTGGGCGAGGTATCGGTGCTGGCGATGTTGATCGGGACGATTGCGATCTTGGGTGTGGCGGTGCATCACCGGTTACTGGGCAAGCGTGACTATCGTCTGATGGGGATGGTGGGGCGGCCACTTGATATCCGGTTGGGCGCACGCAGGACATTGGTTGAAGCGGTGCTTTGGACGGTTTTGATCGCCATTCTGGTGATCCCGTTGATGGCGTTGGTCGCGACCGCACTGGTCCCGGCATTTGGCGTTAAGCTGAGCCTTGCCAATTACAGTTTCGATGCGTTTTACGAAGTCCTGTTTGTCCAGCCATCGACCATCCGGGCGTTCCATAACAGTTTCATGTTGTCGGTTGGGGCGGCGGTGACGCTGGTCGCGATCTGTTTGCCGTTGGCCTATGTGATTGTAAGGCGGCCGACCCGGTTGACCCATATGGTCAATCTTCTGGTCGAGGTGCCCTATGCCTTGCCCGGTGTGGTTCTGGCGATTGCCTGCATTCTTCTGTTCATCCGCATTCCGGTAATCGATGTCAGTTTGTATGGCACGCTTGCGATCATTTTTGTTGCCTATCTGGCACGGTTTCTGGTGATTGCGCTGCGCCCGGTGATGAACAGTTTTTCCCAGCTTGATCCGGCATTGGAAGAGGCGGCACAGGCGTGCGGTGCAGGACTTGGTCGCCGGTTGCGCGATATTCTGCTGCCATTGGCGGCACCGTCGGCAGCGGCTGGGGCGTTGCTGGTGTTTTTGACAGCGTTTAACGAATTGACGGTTTCGGCCCTTCTGTGGTCGGCCGGAAACGAGACGCTGGGCGTTTTGATTTTCAATCTGGATGACAGTGGCGACACCGTTCTGGCCTCGGCCGTGGCGGTATTGGTTGTGCTGGTTGTTGTTGCGTTGATGACCGGTTTCCAACTGGCATCACGCCGTTTGCCCAAGGGAGTTGTACCATGGCAGACATAAATCTTTCGCGGATTACCAAATCTTTTGGCGATTACCGCGCGGTCAATCAGGTATCGCTTGATATCCATGATGGCGAATTTGTTGCTCTTTTGGGGCCGTCGGGCTGTGGCAAGACGACGTTGCTGCGTCTTCTGGCCGGTTTCGAGGAACCTGATCAGGGTGTCATCGCCCTGGGCGGACAGGCAGTTGCCGATCCGGCCAACGGGGTGATGATCAACCCAGAGGCACGCAACCTTGGCATCGTGTTTCAGTCCTATGCGCTTTGGCCGCATATGTCGGTGGCGCGCAATGTCGGTTATCCGTTGGAGGTGCGCGGGCTTGGCCGGGCGGAACGTGATGCGAAAATTGCCGAGGCATTGTCGATTGTCGCCCTTGAACCTTATGCCGACCGCAGCCCGACGGAACTTTCGGGTGGGCAGCGCCAGCGGGTTGCATTGGCGCGATGTCTGGTGATGGAGCCGCGGGCGGTGTTGCTGGACGAACCGCTTGCAAACCTTGATGTGCATCTGCGCGAAACCATGCAGCAGGCATTTCTGGATTTCCATCGCCGGACCGGGGCGACAATGATTTACGTCACCCACGATCAGGCCGAAGCCATGGCCATGGCCGACCGGATTGCGGTGATGGACAAGGGCCGCATTCGTCAGATGGCGGCCCCGGAAACCCTTTACCGTGAACCGGCCGATCATATGGTCGCGGGCTTTGTCGGGGCCGGGGCGGTGTTGCCGATTGGTGACGTATCCATGCGGGGTGCCGGACGGTGTTCGGTGCGATTGGGCGATGCGGCGATCCATGCGCGGATTTGCCAGGAGGCGGCCAGCAATATGAACGAACTTGGTTTGTGTTTGCGGCCAGAGGATGTCTGGGTCGACGAGGCCGGGACATTGCGCGGTTCGGTCGAGGATTGCGTTTATCTGGGCGGTCGGTTCCGGCTTCAGGTGCGGGTCGGTGCCGATCAGGTTTTACCGGTTTATGCGACGCAACGCGCACGGATCGGCGAAGCCGTCGGATTGGTGATTTCCGATGGCTGGGTGTTTAACCGATCAGAAGGTGAGGCCGCCTGATGTCTGCCCGGATGCGTGTTTTATCGGGTCTTGGTGAAAAAGGCCCGGCCTGTTTGCGGTTGGAATTTTTCAATCGGCGCTGGTTGCTGGATTGCGGGGTCGGTCCGGAAAATGACAGCGGTTTTGATCCGGCATGGTTGAACAAGGTTAACGCCGTTTTCATTACTCACGACCATGTCGATCATATCGGTGCCGCGGCGGAGGTGATAGCAGCCGGTTTACCGATTTACTGTACCGAGGTCACGGCGCGATCCCTGCCTGCAGGGGCGAATGTGATCATTCTGCCGCCCTATGGGGAAATCCAGGTTGACGGTGTCACCGTCACCACCGGGCGGACCGGGCATGCCTTTGGCGGGGTGTGGCTGCATTTCGAACTGGGCGGCGGGGTTCTTTACACCGGTGATTTCTGCAAGGAGTCTGATTACTTCCTTTATGACACACCACCGGATGCCGCGACGGTTTTGATGGATGCGTCCTATGGCATGGAACGCCTGACACAACAGGTGCGGATCGACGGACTTTTGACCAAGATGTCCAAACTTGACGGCCAAATCCTGTTTCCCGTACCGCCGAGCGGACGGGCAGCTGAAATGGCATTGCTGTTTGAAAAGCACGGCATGACCGACTGGACGATGGATGCGCGGTGCTATGGACGGGTCAAACAGGTTCTGGGGGATGGCGGATCGGATTATGTATCGTTTGATGCGATCAAAAAACTGCGCGTGCTTAAGGACAAGGCGCGTGATTTCAATCCGGATGCCAGATTGCTTTTGTGCCATGCGCCGTGCGGCACGTATGGCATCGCGGGCGAACTGATTGAAAAATGGGGGCAGGACGGACGGCTGGGCCGCGATGCGCATGTAATCTTTACCGGTTTCATGCCAGCCGAGGCACGCCGCATGGTCGAAAAGGGGCATGCCCATTTCCGGCGCTGGAACGTGCATCCGCTGTTTGATGATGTGGTTGCGATGGCCAATGATTGCCACGCGATGCAGATCGTGCCGCTGTTTAATGGCCGTCCCGAGGACTTTAGCCTTGTCGATGGCTTTGAAGGGCGGTTACAGCTTTCGGATCGGTTTTATCTGTAAATGGGCAATGACCAGACATGATTTATCCTGCAAAGACGTTCGATTTTCCGAAAGTGCCGTTTGTGTTTATCCGGCACGGGGAAACCGATGCCAACAAGGCCGAAATCATCGCCGGGTCAAGCGAGCCGCCATTGAACAATGCCGGTCGCGAACAGGCGCGTGCGATTGCGCCATTGATGGCGATGGGCAAATGGCAGGCGGTTTATGTCAGCCCGCAGGACAGGGCCCGCAAAACAGCCGAGCTGGTTTTGCCCGATTATGATTTGCATATTCTTGACGGGTTGCGCGAACGCCATTGGGGTGACCTTGAAGGCCGCCCGATTGCCGAGGCTGGATCACGGTTCGATACCCCGCCCAATGGCGAGGGGTTTGATGCGATGTGTCAGCGGGTATCGTTTGCCATGCAAACCGCCCTGGCCGAGGTAAGCGACCGTTTGACCGTGGTGGTTGCCCATTCCGGTGTCGGGCGTTGCATTCTTTATATGACCGGTTTTGATGCCGAAGGTCCGCGTATTGCAAATGCAACGCCGATTCTGTTCCGCCCGGTCGGAACGGGATGGGAATATGAAAATTTGACCGAAGATCTGATCAGGGAGATTTCCGCGTGACCCAGCCAGAAACCATAATATCCGGTTCGATCAGTAACCCGCGTGATGCGGTGGTGTTCGATATGGATGGCACGCTGGCCTATTTCGATGCCGATGAATTGGGACATCTGGTGCATGGGACGGAAAAGCATTGGGATGCGTTCTTCGACGCAATGGATAAAGCCGCACCGATTGCCGATATCGAACGGCTTTTGCGCGTTTTGCACCAATCCGGGCAGGCGATTGTGATTTGTTCTGGTCGCCCGGCCGGGTGGCAGCACCGGTCCGAAGCATGGCTTCGGGCGCATGGCATTCCGTTTGATGGCATGTATCTGCGCCCGGAAGATGCCGATCACCGCACGGACGAGGAAGTCAAAGAAGACCTTCTGGCACAAATCCGGGCCGACGGTTTTAACCCGTGGCTGGTGGTCGATGATCGCAAGCGCGTGGTCGATAAATGGCGCGATATGGGGTTGACCTGCCTGCAATGTGCGCCGGGGGATTTTTAAGGCCTTGATAGAGAAAGACCGGCGCGTGTGCCGGTCTTTGCTGTTTTAATCAAAAAGCGGTTTGTATTCGCCGTATCCTTCGGCCTCTAGATCGCGGACGGGGATAAAACGCAGCGATGCGGAATTGATGCAATAGCGCAGGCCGCCGGCTTCTTTGGGGGCATCGGGGAAGACATGGCCCAGATGGCTGTCACCATGTTTGGAGCGGACTTCGATCCGGCGCATGCCGTGGGTATTGTCTTCGCGTGCGACGACATGATCTGTTTCGACAGGGCGGGTGAAGCTTGGCCAGCCGCAGCCGGAATCAAACTTGTCGCGGGATGTGAATAACGGCTCGCCCGAGACGATATCAACATAAAGCCCGTCTTCCTTGTGATCCCAGAATTCATTGCGAAACGGTGGTTCGGTGCCGCTGTTTTGCGTGACGTGATACTGGTTGGCGTCAAGGGCTTTGATGGCGTCCGGGTTCTTGGTGTATTTCGTCATGGTTTCTCCGGGAGGCGTTATTTGGTCATGCTTCCGAAGATGGTCGGATTGGGCGCAATGTCCAGTGCCTTCACGGCAAAGTTATGGATTTTGGGACCGGATCACCCTTGGCACCAGGGTTGGCGTTTGGTTTTGCCGTCATAAGGGCGGGCGAGACCCTGATTGATCAGTTCCTGATCGAGTGCCCTGCCGTCAATGCGCACCGATGCGACGACGCGTCCGCCATAACGGCCCCATTCCGGTTCGCAGAATTCAACGCGTTTGGCCGATTTCAGGCTTTGACGGGCGAAATCGCGGGCTTTGCCCGCAAGGGACTTTTCGCTTTCGCATTTGCCGCGTATTTCGGGGGTGTCCACGCCGCGCACACGTACCGACATTTCGGCAATTTCGCCGGGAAGGCTGGGGATATTCACATAGATGGTATCGCCATCATAAGCGTATTCACCGTGCCGTTCGCGCAGCGGCCAGTCATAGCAGGCAGCGATAGCCGAGATGGAGGCCGCGGGCAGAAACATGCTGCAAAGTGTTAGAGGTGCGATGGTGAGTCGGATTGAGGTGCGGGGCATTGGGGTGTTCTTTTGAATTGTCGAAGTCGGATTACAGTTTCAGGCGGGCAAGTATCTGGGCGGCGCGCTGTTCGACCGGGCCTTTGCGGATTTCAATCGGCTCGTAACCGCATTGCAGATAGGTGCGATACAGAACGACATATGTTCTGACGGCGTCCGCGAAGCTTTGTGTTCGCGCGCTGTCGGTTTTGTAGATTTCCGACCATGGCGGCAGGATGAAAACCGTTTTGCGATAGCGATAGGTTTCAATGGCGCGTTTAAGGCCGGGGTCATCGGGTAGGCCGGAAAGTTCCCGATGGGCCAGCGTATCGGGAAGGCCACGATCAAAGAACACGGTTTGCGGGTCCTGACCCATGCCGTGTTGCCATGCGCGGATCGAGCCGCGCGTCATCAACCCGGCATAGGCTTCATTATCGCCCCAGGGCAGGGCATTGCCGCCGCGTTCCTGCTGTTCTTCGATCACGGCGCGCGCGACTTCGCGGCTTATTTCATAGCCGCGTTCATGAAGATAATTGATCAATGTGGTTTTGCCGGCACCGGGCCCGCCGGTGATGACAACAAGATTGGATGGATAAGGCGATTGCATTCGTATTCCCTGCACAAGGCGCACGATATGAAAGCGCTTTGCGGCAAGCTGATGGCGTAAAAATGATTGTTTGGGCCTTTGGGGCAGGACGCCCGAAAGGCATGGGGAGGCAGGGCATTAATCCGCACCGCAAAGACTGTCAATACAGAGATTGCCCGATGGGATCTGCTTTAATAGCAGCTTTCAAGCAGCGTGATCGAACCGGTGCCCGCATGCATGGCGGTTACCGCGCCATCCGGCCCGGTTTCAAAGCGGATGCCCGATGTTTTGGCATCATTTGCCCACCAGGTCAGGTAACGGCCATCTGGGCCTTCATATTCGTGTTCTTCATCGATCAGGTTATCGCCATAGGCCGCACGGACATCATCAATGGTATCGCCAACCTGAATATTATGGCCGGTGCGGATCAGGCTGGTGGCGATATCATATTCATCGGCATAAACCGAAACCCGGGCTAGCTTTTCATCAAGCATCATAAAGCCAAGCCCGGTCGGGCCGCCTGCCGATTGCAGGTGATAACAGGCGTTATTTTCGGTCCCGTCGCGGGTTGATGTCATGGGCTCGACCATGGCTGTACGGACCTGATCCTCGGTCATGCCGATTTTGGCATCGCCATATCCTTCGGGCGACAGGGTCGCAAGCGGGGTGTTTATGGCATCAAGTACAAGGATATCAATGGTGGCGATATCATCGCGTACGGTGACCGCACCAGGTTCGATGCGTTGCGACAAATAGGTCTGAGCACCGGTCTGCTGGTTTTGCCAGCTTTCGGGCAGCAACAGCTTTTCGCGTGGTTCAAGGCACAGGAACTTTGCGCCCTTGAGCTGTTCGGCATGGCTGAATGAAACGTTGGCCGGGATATCCATGCAGATGGTCTGGGGCAGGTCGCTGAACCAGTTGACCGGGGAGCCACGATCATCGCAAATCGTCGGATCAAACCGCAATTCGCAATAGGGCGGGACCGTATCGCGCAGGACCATGTCAAAAACCATCTGACCCTGATCTGCTTCTGTGATCAGGGTTTCCACCATTGTCTCGTCGGGATCAAGGATCTGATAATGCGTCAGGTTCCAGACGAAATTATCGCGCAGATCAAACAGAACATAGGGATCGGTTTCCGGCATCGCGACAGGATTTTGCTGTGCCGTGCTGGCAAAGGCAAAATGGGTCAAGCCCAGTGTCAAAAAGGCAAGTGTTGCTGATTGCATTATCTGTCCGGCGGAATGTTTGGTCTTTGTGTTGAAATCTTGTGCGGAACTTTATGCGAAAGACATGCCATCGCGCCACTCGCTTTTGGTAGAGGACAGGCCCCGGCATGAAATCAGGCATCGGGCTTTTCGATACGGGCAAGAATATGGTCAGAAACCAGCTGCGCGGATGGTGACAGGCGGTGTCCGCGCGCTGTAATCAGGCTGTAGGGTTTGATTTCAATCGTTCCGTCAAACGGCAGTTCGGCAATCATGCCCCCGATGCTTAAAAGCGATGTGACCTCCTCCGCCATCGGTGCGATGGCATCCGTGCCCGACAGGGTGGCAAGGGTAACCAGCAGTGACGCGGAATTCAGACTGGAATGCGGCAGCGGCAGATGGCGCGAGATAAACACGTCTTCGATGGTGCGGCGCATCAGGTTGCCTGGTGGCGGTAATAGCCATTCGAATTTGGCAAGACGGGCCAGTGAAACAGGCTTGTTTTCCGCAAGCAAAGGATGCCCGGCGCGAACCATCAGGCGGATTTTCTCGCTTCGGATTTCGCGGATGTTGAATTGGCGAGGGTCCATATCTTCGGGGACGCGGCCGATGACAAAATCATGATCCCCCGCCAGCAGATCCTTGATCAGCAGATGCGATGGTCCGACCGACACATGTGCTTCAAGCAGGGCGTTGATCGACTGCACCGTGCGGATGGCCGGCACGACAAGATCAACTGCTGCTGCGGTCACAGCGCCGATGAAAACCGTGCCGCCGCCATGCTTGATATCCTCGATCTCGCGTTCGGCTTCGCGGATTTCAATCAGCATGCTGCGCGCGCGCCTCGCCAGTGCGCGTCCAGCATTGGTCATTTCAATGCCGCGCGATCCGCGCACACAAAGCCGGGCTTCAAGAATGGTTTCCATTTCTGATAACAGACGTGATGCTGCGGGCTGCGATGTTTGCAGCATGGCGGCGGCCTGGCTGATCTGCCCGGTTTCTTCCATCGCGACAATCATGCGCAGATGGCTAAGCTTCAGGCCGCGCTGAAACAGATTGCCGGATCGAAACAACAGGGATTTTGCGGAACTCAGCGGTAATGTTTTTGCGGGCTCAGTCATGGGGATCCTCCGTTCCCGGCGAGTTTAATATATCATTATTGATATGCAAGTTTCGAAAATACTTATTTGATTGTTATGTCTGGCCCCGGAATAATGGCGCCGCATCTCGCGGGAAAACGGGATGCATTATCAAGCGAAAACAAAGACGCGGCACATACAGGCAGCTTTGCCTGGAAAGTCGGGCAAAAGGCTGTAAAGGCCGTGTCTTTTAGGGAGGAAAGATATGAAACGTCTCAGTGCCGTAATGGCAGGGGTCGCCTTTGGCGCGGCCGCAATGATGAGCCCGATGATTTCCGGCAGCTATGCACATGCCGATGAAAAAGGATATGTCGGGATCGCGATGCCCACCAAATCCTCGGCACGCTGGATTTCGGACGGCGAGTCCATGGTCAAGCAGTTCGAAGACGCCGGTTACAAAACCGATCTGCAATATGCAGAAGACGATATTCCCAACCAGCTTTCCCAGATTGAAAACATGATCGTCAAAGGCGTTGATGTTCTTGTGATCGCGGCAATCGACGGCACCACGCTTTCGAACGCGCTGGAAAATGCCAAGGCAGCCGGTATTCAGGTGTTCGCCTATGACCGCCTGATCCGTGACACCGCCAATGTTGATTACTATTCGACCTTCGATAACTTCAAAGTCGGCGTTCAGCAGGCAACCTCGCTGGTTGAAGGTCTGACCGCGGCTGGTGAGCCGCCCTATAATGTTGAACTGTTCGGTGGTTCGCCGGATGATAACAACGCCTATTTCTTCTATAACGGTGCGATGTCCGTTCTGCAGCCGCTGATTGATGAAGGCACGGTTGTTGTCAAATCTGGCCAGATGGGCATGGACAAGGTTGGTACCCTTCGCTGGGATGGCGCGGTTGCACAGGCACGTATGGATAACCTGCTGTCGGCTTATTACACCGACGATCAGGTTGATGGCGTTCTGTCGCCCTATGATGGTCTTTCGATCGGCATACTGTCGTCGCTTAAAGGCGTTGGCTATGGTTCCGGCGACATGAAAATGCCGGTTGTTAGCGGTCAGGACGCCGAACTGCCGTCGGTCAAATCGATCCTTGCTGGTGAACAGTATTCCACGATCTTCAAGGATACCCGTGAACTTGCACGCGTCACCGTTTCGATGGTCGACAGTGTTCTTGCCGGTAAAAAGCCGACCATCAACGATACCAAAACCTATGACAACGGTGTGAAGGTTGTTCCTTCCTACCTGCTGGAGCCGGTTATGGTTGATAAATCCAACTGGGAAGAAATCCTGGTGGGTTCGGGTTACTACACCAAGGACGAAGTCCAGTAATCCGTTGATCTGAATGTGACAGAGGGCGGGCTCGCTCTGAAATGCTGGCCCGCCTTTTTCTGTGCTGTCTGAAACTGACGGTAACAGTCAAACAAGACTGCGAGCGAGAATAGCGCCGTTGTGAAAACATCGGCAGTGGGAGGACCGGATGGATACCATCCTGGAAATGCGCAATATCACCAAAACCTTTCCGGGGGTGAAGGCGCTGGACGATGTCAGCCTGAAAGTGGAACGTGGTGAAATCCACGCCCTTTGCGGCGAAAACGGGGCCGGTAAATCGACCCTGATGAAAGTATTGAGCGGCGTTTACCCGATTGGCACCTATGAAGGTGACATCCTTTATGGCGGGGATGTGCAGGAATTCAAGGATATCCGCGACAGCGAAGAACGCGGCATTATCATCATTCATCAGGAACTGGCTCTTGTGCCATTGCTGTCGATTGCCGAGAACATCTTTCTGGGCAACGAGATTTGCGAAAACGGTGTGATTAACTGGCCCGCGACCTTTGCACGCACGAGCGAGCTTTTGAAAAAAGTCGGGCTTCGCGAAACACCCAGCGAACTGATCACCAATATCGGTGTCGGCAAGCAGCAGCTTGTTGAAATTGCCAAGGCGCTTTCGAAAAAGGTCAAGCTTCTGATCCTTGACGAGCCGACGGCAAGTTTGCAGGAAAATGACAGCCAGAAACTTCTGGACCTGTTGCTTGAATTCAAGGCGCAGGGGATCACATCGATCCTGATTTCGCACAAGCTGAACGAAATCAATCGCGTGGCTGACCGCATCACGGTTATTCGCGATGGCAAGGCGATTTCGACACTTGATGCGCGTGGCGGCAAAATTACCGAAGACGATATCGTCAAGGATATGGTCGGGCGCGATATGGCGCATCGTTATCCGGATCGCACACCTAATATCGGCACGACCAAGCTGATGGAAGTGCGCAACTGGAATGTGACCCATCCGCTCCATCCCGAACGCAAGGTCGTCAAAAATGTCAGTATCGATGTGGCGGCAGGCGAGGTTGTCGGGATTGCCGGTCTGATGGGGGCCGGGCGTACCGAACTTGCCATGAGCATCTTTGGCCGTGCCTATGGCGCGGATATCAGCGGCGAGGTCCTGATTAATGGCAAACCTGCCGATGTGTCGACCGTTGAAAAGGCGATTGCATCGGGTCTTGCCTATGTGACAGAGGATCGCAAGGAAATGGGGCTGGTGCTTGAAGAAAGCATCACGACCAATATCACATTGGCCAATCTTGACGGTGTTGCCGAACACGGCGTCATCAATGAAGGGGCCGAACGTCAGGTGGCCGAAGAATATCGCAGCAAAATCAATATCCGCACCCCGAATGTCGGACAGAAGGCTGTCAATCTTTCGGGGGGTAACCAGCAGAAAGTCGTTTTGGCGAAATGGCTGTTTGCCGGGCCGGAGGTCCTTATTCTGGACGAACCGACGCGTGGCATTGATGTTGGTGCGAAATACGAGATTTATACGATTATCAACCAGCTGGCAGCCGATGGTAAGGGGGTCATCATGATCTCGTCGGAGATGCCGGAGCTTCTGGGCATGTGCGATCGCATCTATGTGATGAACGAGGGTGAGATCAAAGGGCAACTGGCGGCAAATGATGCCGATCAGGAAAAAATCATGCGCATGATCCTGAAAGCGTAAGGAAGCAGACAATGACGGATACTTCTAGCAGCAAATCGATGGGTTATTACCTGCGCACGCATATGCGCGAATATGGCATGGTGGTCGCGCTGATCGCGATTCTGGCCTTCTTCCAGGTGATGACCGATGGCGTGATGCTTAAACCGGTCAACCTGACCAACCTGTTCCTTCAGAACAGCTATATTATCATCATGGCAGTGGGCATGCTGCTGGTGATTGTCGGCGGTCATATCGACCTTTCGGTTGGATCGGTCGTCGGCTTTATCGGTGCGCTCGCCGCGGTGATGATTGTCCATTGGGATTTGCCGACGATTATTGTGATCCCGGCCTGTCTGATCGTCGGTGCGATTATCGGTGCCGCCCAAGGATACTGGGTTGCCTATTGGCGCATTCCGTCCTTTATCGTGACGCTGGCCGGTATGCTGGTGTTTAAAGGTTTGACGCTGGCGCTTCTGGGTGGGGCATCGGTTGGTCCGTTCCCTGACAGCTTCCAGGCGATGTCTTCGGGCTTTCTGCCGGATTTCTTTGCCGGTTTGATCGAAGGCCGCTTTAACATCTTTTCGATGGTTCTGGGCGTTGCAATTGCGGTGATTCTGCCGGTCCTTGGTCTGCGGGCACGCGCCAAGCAGGCGAAGTTCGCCGAGGTTGAAGAACCGATAGCGTTCTTTGCGGCCAAACATGCGATTGCCGGTCTTGCGATCCTGTATGTCACCTATCTTCTGTCGACCTATCGCGGGTTGCCGAACGTTTTGATCGTGATGGCGCTTCTGATTGCGATATTCACCTTCATCACCAACAGCACAACGCTTGGGCGCCGTATCTATGCGCTGGGCGGGAATGAAAAAGCCGCCAAGCTTTCGGGCATCAATACTAAACGCCTGACCTTCCTGACCTTTGCCAATATGGGCATGCTGGCCGCGCTCGCCGGTCTGGTGTTTGCCGCGCGTTTGAATACGGCAACCCCGAAAGCCGGTCTTGCATTCGAGCTTGATGTGATTGCGGCCGTGTTTATCGGTGGCGCATCGATGTCGGGCGGGGTTGGCAAGGTGATCGGTGCGGTGGTTGGCGCGTTGATCATGGGGGTCATGAATAACGGCATGTCGATCATTGGTGTCGGTATCGACTGGCAGCAGGTCATCAAGGGTCTGGTGCTGCTCGCGGCTGTGATCTTTGATGTCTATAACAAGAACAAAGCGTAACAACATGCAGACGAGGAACGGCACGGTTCTGACAGGATCAGTTGCTTGGATAAAGCAATTGCAAAGCCATGCCGTTCAAAGTCCCCCATATGGAATGCCACATCCATATGGAATCGGACCCGTCTCGATAAAAACTCATAAAGGAGAACGGGCATGACGAAGTTCAAACCGGCAGCATGGCCCCGCGTCCTGCGTTCGCAGGAAGGCTGGTTCGGCGGAACCAGCAAGGACAATATCTATCACCGCAGCTGGATGAAGAACCAGGGCCTGCCATCGGACCTGTTTGACGGTCGTCCGGTGATCGGGATTTGCAATACCTGGTCGCAGTTGACGCCCTGCAACGCGCATTTGCGCGATCTGGCGGAACGCGTCAAACACGGTATTTACGAAGCTGGTGGTTTACCGCTTGAATTCCCGGTTTTCTCGCCGGGCGAGAGCACATTGCGCCCGACCGCCATGATGTTCCGTAATTTGTGCGCGATGGATGTCGAGGAAGCGCTGCGCGGAACGCCGCTTGACGGTGTGGTTCTGATGGTGGGCTGCGATAAAACCACCCCAGCCCTTTTGATGGGGGCTGCAAGTGTTGATATCCCGGCGATTGTGGTCACCGGCGGGCCGATGCTGAACGGTAAATGGCGCGGTCAGGATATCGGTTCGGGCACGTCGCTTTGGCAGCTTTCCGAAGACCGCAAGGCCGGCAAGATCAGCACCGAGGACTTCCTTGAAGCCGAAATCGCCATGTCGCGTTCGCCCGGTTCATGCAATACGATGGGCACCGCATCCACCATGGCCAGCATGGCGGAAGCACTGGGCATGGCGCTTTCGGGAAATGCGGCGATTCCGGCCGTGGATAGCCGTCGTCGCGTGATGGCGCATGTGACCGGCCGCCGGATCGTGCAGATGGTCAAGGACGACCTGAAACCATCCGACGTCATGACCAAGGAAGCGTTTGAAAATGCGATCCGGGTCAATGGGGCGATTGGTGGTTCGACCAATGCCGTGATCCATTTGCTCGCCATTGCCGGTCGTGTTGGCATCGACCTGACACTTGATGATTGGGACCGTCTGGGTCGTGATATTCCGACGATTGTGAATCTGCAGCCATCGGGCAAATACCTGATGGAGGAATTCTTCTATGCCGGTGGTTTACCGGTGGTCATCAAGGCACTGGGTGAGGCGGGCAAGCTGCATAATGATGCTTTGACCGTTTCGGGCGACACCATGTGGGAGCAGGTCAAGGATGTTCAGAACTGGAATGACGATGTCATTCGCCCGTTCGAAAAGGCCCTGACCCAAAGCGGTGGCATCGCGGTTGTCAAAGGCAACCTTGCGCCCAATGGTGCGGTGTTGAAGCCGTCGGCGGCAACAGCTTCCTTGCTCACCCATCGTGGTCGTGCCGTGGTGTTTGAGGACATTGATGATTACAAGGCCAAGATCTATGACGAAAGCCTTGATATCGATGAAAACTGCATCATGGTTCTGAAAAACTGCGGGCCGAAAGGCTATCCGGGTATGGCCGAGGTCGGCAATATGGGCTTGCCGCCCAAGGTGCTACGCAAGGGCATTACCGACATGGTGCGTATTTCCGATGCCCGTATGAGCGGCACGGCATATGGCACGGTGGTTCTGCATACATCCCCTGAAGCCGCTGCTGGCGGCCCGTTGGCGGTGGTGCAGAATGGCGACATGATTGAACTGGATGTGCCAAACCGCAAACTGCACCTCGATATCAGTGACGAGGAGCTTAAGAAGCGCCTTGATAATTGGAAATCGACGGTGCCGGTACCGGAAAGCGGTTATGCATCGCTGTATTACAAAAGCGTCATTGGCGCGGACAAGGGGGCCGATTTCGACTTCCTCGTCGGTCATCGCGGCAAGGCGATCCCGAAAGACAGCCATTAGGCCAAAGCTCCCGCAAGACGCGATAGCGTTGATTGCGCACTCCCGACCGGTCGGCAGGAAATTGCTGACCGGTTTTTTTATTCCCCATAGAGGAAAATGCAGCCTGCTTCCCTGTTCAGGGAACGGTATGACGATTTAAGTTTTATGGAAAAAATGGTGGGCGTAACAAGATTCGAACTTGTGACCTCTCCCGTGTGAAGGGAACGCTCTAACCAACTGAGCTATACGCCCGAAAACGGAAATCGCGGCCCGATTGGGCAGCTTGTTCTCCGTCGGTAGCGCGGGGTTATAAGGGGGTGATCAGGGGGTGTCAAGCAGCCTGTTTGACGATTTTTCCGATCTCTTCGGGCAGGTTTTCAAATGCAGTGACAACCCCATCCGCGGCGAGATTTTTTGCACGTGTATCATCGACTTCAAAGGCCACCGCAATGGCCGGAATGCCGAAATTGCGTGCGGCATTCACATCATTGGCATGATCACCAACCATGATCGCGATATCGCCGCGTGCCCGGTCATATCCGGCTTGATCAAGGGCGAATGCCAAATGAGCGCCGTCGGGCTTTTTAACGTGCGTTGCATCGCCGCCGACAATCACGGCAAACAGATCGAAGACACCCAGCCGTTCAAGGATGCGTTTGCAGGGTGCGGTCGGTTTGTTTGATGCCAGACCAATGATCCAGCCATCTGATGCCAGATCGCGAAGGGTTGCTTCGGCATTTTCAAACAGGCGGGTATGGGCATAGTCGGTGTCGATATAACGTGTGGTGAAATCGCCTTCGCAGTCATCGAGCTGTTGACCATCAATCGTGACACCGCGCGCATCAAACGCCCGTTTGGTCAGCATTTTGGTGCCATCGCCCAGCATGGCTTCCAGTTCGGGACGGGCAAGTGGCGCAAGGTCTTGGGCGGCGAGGGTTTCGTTCATCGCAAACAGCAGATCATCCACCCCGTCAATCAGGGTGCCGTCAAGATCGAACAGGATGAATTTTGCCATTTTGCGATGCTGCCTTTGAAAACGAATATCGATTTATCGGACCTTAACCGAACTGGTGTCATTAACAAACGGTAACATCTGCTAACACGAAGTAACAAAACGTGATTCTTTCGGGGCTTTTGCCTTTGGGGATTATAGGTTAGGAGTTGCTTCAAATCGGCTGTGACAGGTTCGGACCGGCATATCGTGACCGGATCGAAAACAAAGGGGACGCCGTGTAACGCATGGCACAACAGGGTTAAAGCATGTCGCGTGAATTAAGTGTGGTGGTTCTGGCTGCGGGTATGGGAACGCGAATGAAAAGCGCGATCCCCAAGGTCATGCACAAGATAGCAGGCAAACCGATGGTCAATCATGTGATTGATACGGCGGCCCATCTGAACGCAACCAAAACCATGGTTGTTGTCGGGCCGGATATGCCCAAGCTGATTGAGGCCGTCTCCCCGCATTCGACATTTGAACAAACTGATCGACTTGGAACCGCACATGCGGTTCTTGCCGCCAAAGAGGCCCTTCGTGGCCTTACGGGCAATGTGCTTGTGCTTTATGCCGACAGTCCGCTTTTTACTACCGAAACCCTCTCACGCCTTGTCGCGGCGCGCGAGCATGGCGATCACGCGGTTGCGGTTTTGGGATTTCGCCCTGAAGACCCGACCGGTTATGGCCGCCTTGTGACCGATCCGGCAAATGGTGAGTTGCTGGCGATTGTTGAAGACAAGGAATGTGACGAAACGCAACGTGCGATCAATTTTTGCAATTCCGGTGTGATGTGCTTCCGTGCTGAAAGCATGATTGAAACCCTTGAAGCGATTGGAAATGCCAATGCCAAGGGCGAATATTACCTGACCGATGCGGTCGAGGTGGCGCGTGCTAACGGCAATAGTTGCGTTGCTGTTGAGGTCGCTGAGGAAGAAACGCTTGGTGTGAATTCCAGAAGCCAGCTTGCCGTGGCCGAAGCCATTATGCAGTCACGCCTGCGCGAGGCGGCAATGGTGAATGGTGCGACCCTGATTGATCCGGGTTCGGTCTATCTGGCCAGCGACACCATATTGGGCCGGGATGTTGTTATCGAGCCGAATGTGTTTTTGGGTCCTGGTGTTACGGTTGGCGATGATGTGACCATCAAGGCCTTCAGCCATCTTGAAAGCTGTGTGGTGGGCGACAAAGCCGATATCGGGCCCTATGCACGTTTGCGACCGGGCGCGGAAATTGGTGCCGGTGCCAGGGTTGGAAATTTTGTCGAGATCAAAAAGGCTGTTGTTGAAGCCGGGGCGAAGGTCAATCACCTCAGCTATATCGGAGATGCCCGTGTCGGGGCAAAGGCCAATATCGGTGCCGGAACCATCACATGCAATTACGACGGATACCGCAAACAGCATACTGATATCGGGGCAGGTGCATTTATCGGTTCCAATTCGGCACTGGTCGCCCCCGTATCCATCGGGGATGGTGCCATTATTGGTGCGGGCAGCACGATTACCGGAACGGTCGAAGCCGATGCCCTGGTGATAGAGCGGGCGCAACGGCTTGATAAACCGGGCTGGGCGCGGGTATTTCGCGAGAAGATGAAGGCCCTTTTGGGTAAGTAATGGCAATTAACGCGCGGCATTTGCGTGCGCGATGGGCAAAATTTCGACGGGGAAGACAACACTATGTGCGGTATTATCGGCATTATCGGCAAGGACAGCGTCAGCGACCGTATTCTTGAGGGGCTTAAACGGCTTGAATATCGGGGCTATGACAGTGCCGGGATTGCAACCCTTGTGAATGGTCATATCGATCGCCGCCGGGCCGAAGGCAAGCTGATCAACCTTGCCAACCGTCTTGCGGAAATGCCGCTGGCGGGGGATGTCGGCATTGGTCACACCCGCTGGGCGACCCACGGTGTGCCGACCGAAAACAATGCCCATCCGCATACCGATGGCAAGGTTGCCGTGGTGCATAACGGCATCATCGAAAATTATCAGGAAATCAAGGCTGAGCTTTCCGGCAAGGGCCGGGCTTTTGCCACTGATACCGACACTGAAGTGATTGTGCATCTGGTTTCCGACTTCCTTGATCAGGGCAAAACCCCGCGTGACGCAGTCGCCGCCACATTACATCGGATTGAGGGTGCCTTTGCGCTGGTAATCATGATTGCTGGGCAGCATGACGTGATTTTTGGCGCGCGCCGTGGCACGCCGCTTGCGGTTGGTTTGGGTGAGGGCGAGATGTATCTTGGCTCGGACGCGATGGCACTGTCGCATCTGACCAACAGGCTGATTTACCTTGAAGAAGGTGATTGGGTCGAAGTGACCCGCGATGGTGTTCAGGTCCGTGACGAGCATGACAATGACGTTACCCGTGAAACAAAGCTTTCGGCTGTTTCCGGAGCCATGATGGGCAAGGGTAACTATAACCATTTCATGCAGAAGGAAATTTTCGAACAGCCAGCCGTGATTGGCGACACGTTGCATGCCTTCATCAATCCGGCGACGCGGACGATCAAGCTGCCCGATATGCCGTTTTCGTTTAACGATGTCAGCCGGTTGACGATTGTGGCGTGCGGCACGTCCTTCTATGCCGGAATGGTGGCAAAGCACTGGATCGAACGCTATGCCGGGCTTGGCGTTGATGTCGATATCGCGTCTGAATTCCGCTATCGGTGCCCGCCGCTTCCAAAAGGGGGCGTGGCGCTATTTCTTTCGCAATCCGGCGAGACGCTTGATACCTTGGCTGCCCTTCGTTATGCGAAGTCAAAGGGGCAGAAAATTGTTTCCATCGTCAATGTTGCCGAAAGCACGATTGCACGCGAAAGCGATGTGGTCTTGCTGACCTATGCCGGGCCGGAAATCGGGGTCGCATCGACCAAGGCCTTTACCACGCAATTGACTGTTCTGGCCTGTCTTGCTGTGACGATCGGGCGCGATAACGGCACTCTTGCCAAGGACGAGGAAGCCGCCATCGTCAACGCGCTGACCGAAGTGCCAAAACATGCGGCCGAAGTCCTTCATCATGACGATGAAATCCGTGAACTTGCGATCAATATCGCTGATGCGCGCGATGTGCTTTATATCGGCCGCGGCCTTGGCTATCCGATTGCGATGGAAGGGGCGCTAAAGCTTAAGGAAATTTCCTATATCCACGCCGAAGGCTATGCGGCGGGCGAGATGAAGCACGGCCCGATTGCCCTGATTGATCAGTCGGTTCCGATCATCGTGATTGCACCGTCCGACGAACTTTTTGAAAAAACCGCATCGAACATGCAGGAAGCGGCCGCACGAGGCGGACGGGTAATTTTCCTGTCTGATGCAGAGGGACTTGCGAAGCTTGGCGAGATGGCATCGGCCACGGTAGAGCTGCCAAAGGTTGCCGATTTTGTTGCGCCAATCCTGTATACTATTCCGGTTCAGATGCTGGCCTATCATGTGGCGGTCCATAAGGGTACGGATGTCGATCAGCCCCGTAACCTCGCCAAATCGGTTACGGTGGAATAAGGTCGATATTTCAGGCGACAGGTTGCACAGGTAGTTGGATAAACGGGCGGGGCCTATGAAAGTCATTGTGACAGGTGGTGCAGGGTTTATCGGGTCGGCGGTCTGCCGACTTTTGGCCGGGCAGAAAAAGATCGAGGTTCTCAACCTTGATAAGCTGACCTATGCGTCTGATTTGCGCACTGTTGAAAGTGTTTCTTCGCTACCCAACTATTGTTTCGTAAAACAGGATATCTGCAATCGGGCGGAACTTGACCGGGTCTTTGAAGATTTTCAACCCGATGCTGTGATGCATCTGGCGGCAGAAAGCCACGTAGACCGTTCGATTGACGGGCCGTCTGAATTTATTCAGACGAATCTTGTTGGTACATTCACCCTGCTGGAAGCAGCACGTGATTATTTCAACGGCTTGTCTGCTGAACGACGGTCGACTTTCCGGTTTCATCATATTTCGACTGACGAGGTGTATGGTTCGCTTGGGGACGAGGGGCTTTTTACAGAAGAAACCCCCTATGCGCCCAATTCGCCATATTCTGCAAGCAAGGCGGGATCGGATCACCTGGTGCGCGCCTGGCATCATACGTATGGGTTGCCGGTGATTATCAGCAATTGTTCGAACAATTACGGGCCCTATCAATTCCCCGAGAAGCTGATCCCCCTGATGATCCTGAATATCTTGCATGGCAAGGCGTTGCCGGTTTATGGCGATGGCAAAAACACGCGGGACTGGCTTCATGTTGAAGACCATGCAGACGCGCTTTTTACCATTTTGACCGAGGGACGAATTGGCGAGAAATACAATGTCGGTGGTTGCAACGAAGTTGCAAATATTGATGTCGTGCGCAGCATATTTGATGTTGTGTCGCGGTTTCAGCCCGATGCTGTGACAGGTGACTTTGAGGCGCAGGTTCGGTTCGTGACCGACCGCCCGGGGCATGACTGGCGGTATGCGATTGATCCATCCAAGACACGCGACGAGCTTGGCTGGGAACCAAAACACAGCTTTGAAAGCGGTCTGGAGCAGACAGTGAAATGGTATCTGGCAAATCGGGCGTGGTGGGAGCCCATCCTGAAAGATAAATATGCAGGTGAGCGGCTCGGAACGGTGAAATAGTGATGATTAATGCACTTGTCTTTGGCGCAAACGGCCAATTGGGAAGAAGTCTGGCGCTATGTGGCGCGGCTTTTCCGAAAGTCCGTTTGACACTCTTGGATCGAAGCAAGTGTGATTTATCTGATCTGTCGACAATTGCTTCGGCCATTCGGGACAATCAACCGCATGTGATCATCAATGCTGCTGCTTATACGGCTGTTGATCTTGCCGAAAATGATCGTGAGAACGCCTATCATATCAACTGCGATGCTGTTGATATGATGGCCCGGGCTGCCGACGATCTTGATATTCCGCTGATCCATTTTTCAACCGATTATGTTTTTGATGGCGCGTCACAGCGCCCATACTGCGAAGATGATCCGGTCGCGCCACTTGGCGTTTACGGTGCCAGCAAACTGGCAGGCGAATGCGCGGTGAGGGCTGTGGCTAAGCGCCACCTTATTTTGCGCACAGCCTGGGTTTACAGTCCGTTTGGCAAGAATTTCGTGAAAACGATGCTGGGATTAATGGCGCAACGTGATGTTCTGACGATTGTGAATGATCAGCATGGATGTCCGACATCGGCAATTGATCTGGCGAATGCGACCTTGCGATTATTACCGGTGATACTTGATCTGAACTTTAACGGGTTTGGGACATACCATCTTGTTTCCGATAATCAGATGACGTGGTTTGATTTCGCCAAACGTATTCAGGATGCAGCGATTGCGCAGTTTGGGGCAAATTGGACTGGGAAAAATTGCAGGATCGATCCGGTAAACTCGGATGCCTTTCCAACGATTGCCAAGCGTCCAGCCTATTCCATAATGTCGACACAGAAATTTACCGATACTTTCGGTTATGGGCTGCCTGATATTTCGGAAAGCCTTCCGACATGTTTGAACAACCTTGAAGCGGGCAGATAGAAAATGCGTAAAGGCATCATTCTTGCGGGCGGAACCGGATCGCGGTTGCATCCGTCGACAATGGTTGTGTCAAAGCAGCTGTTGCCGGTTTACGACAAGCCAATGGTCTATTACCCGCTGACGACATTGATGTTGGCCGGGATCAGGGAAATCCTTTTGATCAGTACGCCGCGCGATTTACCGTTATTTCGTGAGCTGTTGGGTGATGGTCAGAGGTGGGGGCTTCAGATCGAATATGCAGTTCAGGAAGAGCCCCGCGGTCTTGCCGATGCGTTTCGGGTTGGGGCTGCATTTATCGGCGATGACCCGTGCTGTCTGGTTCTGGGGGATAACATATTTTTCGGGCATGGCCTGACCGAGCTTCTGGTCAACGCGATGAAGCAGACCACCGGCGCAACGGTTTTTGCCTATTATGTGCAGGACCCTGAACGTTACGGTGTCGTCGAATTCGATAACAAGGGAATGGCAAAGGGAATTGAAGAAAAGCCGAAAGAGCCGAAATCGAATTATGCCGTGACCGGGATGTATTTCTATGACGCGCAGGTCGTTGAAATCGCAAGATCCATAAAACCATCGGCGCGTGGCGAGCTTGAAATTACCGATGTCAACAATGCGTATCTG
This sequence comes from Thalassospira sp. MIT1004, assembly GCF_001858545.1. NCBI lineage: Bacteria > Pseudomonadati > Pseudomonadota > Alphaproteobacteria > Rhodospirillales > Thalassospiraceae > Thalassospira > Thalassospira sp. MIT1004. The sequence continues at coordinate 425,856 of NZ_MCAO01000042.1, forward strand.
GAACGCGGGCAGTTGCATGTGGAAAAGATGGGGCGCGGATATGCCTGGCTTGATACTGGAACCCATGGTGCGATGCTTGATGCCGCAAACTTTGTTGAAACAGTAGAAAAGCGGCAAAGCCTTAAAATTGCTTGTCCCGAAGAAATAGCATTACGCACAGGTCTGATTGATGAGGGGCAATTTGAAAAGCTGATTGATGCCTTTGGTGCCAGCTCGTATCGCGACTATCTAATATCCGTTTTGCGCAGCCTGCATCGGATGTAGACGACAGTTCAGTTTTCGTCTCTAACTGTTTCAAGATACTTTTTGAACGACATCGCATTGGTATCTTTGGCTGACAGTATCAGCTGGCTTTCATCCATCGGCCAGTTGATGCCAAGATCCGGATCGTTCCATAGAATAGCATGCTCGGCCGAAGGGGTGTAAGGCCTGCTGACCTTGTAGACGACTTCTGTGTCGGGGGCGAGCGTCAGAAAACCATGAGCAAATCCGCGCGGAACAAAAATCTGGTTCCAGTCATCGGCGTTGATTTCGGCAATAACCGATTTGCCAAGTGTTGGCGAATTGGGACGAATGTCGACGGCAACGTCTAGGATTCGACCGCGCAGAACCCGAACGAGTTTGTCTTGGGCATACGGTTCGCGCTGGAAATGCAGGCCGCGCAAAACACCGGGGCTTTTGGAAAAGGAATGGTTATCCTGAACGAAATCCTGCGTGATTCCGGCCTGTGAAAACTCCTCCTGATTATAGGTTTCGGAGAAGAATCCCCGCTCGTCTTCGAATTTTCTCGGGAAGAGCAGTTTGACCTCGGGAATTTCCAGAGATTCGATCTTCATAAAATCACCATTTTGGGACCCAAGTGGTCCAGTCGGGCTAATGACCTGCAAGACGAATATCCTACTTAGCATAACTTATAAAGATGCGTTGGGGATTTGGTTAAATCAACGCCAATGAGTTTATGCTGGCGAATGAAGAATTTCGGAAATCGTGTCACAATATTGCCCTTTGTCATGTGAGGTGTCGCGTGATAGGCATGGCATCAGAAAATGATCGTGGCGCGGCGCGTGGGCGAAGCGCGTCGGCTTCATTCTCGCAAGTGCGAGAAAATCCCCAAAATCATGATATTTTTGCGTCCTTTTGCTCTCTTCTGTTGACAAATTCCGATGGCTTCAATACATGCTGTTAGCACTCGCCGGGGGTGAGTGCTAATACGGGCTCATCCCGGTTAGTTTTAGTTTAAAACGAGCCTTAGCTTAAACACGGAGTTGTCTAACATGAAGTTCCGTCCGTTACATGATCGTGTGCTGGTCCGTCGTGTCGAATCCGACACCAAGACTGCCGGTGGCATCATTATCCCGGATACCGCGAAAGAAAAACCGCAGGAAGGCGAGATCATCGCTGTCGGTTCCGGTGTTCGCAAAGAAGACGGCTCGCTTGTCGCGCTTGACGTCAAGGCTGGTGACAAGGTTCTGTTCGGCAAATGGTCGGGCACCGAAGTCAAGGTCGATGGCGAAGAGCTGCTGATCATGAAAGAGTCCGACATTATGGGCATCATGGAATAAGTCAGCCTTTTGGTGACTTAAATCCACGTTCATCCGTCTCATAGAGAGGAAAGAATATTATGGCTGCTAAAGAAGTGAAATTCTCCACCGACGCCCGCGCCAAAATGCTGCGCGGTGTCGACATCCTTGCTGATGCCGTTAAAGTGACGCTCGGCCCGAAAGGCCGTAACGTTGTCATCGAAAAATCCTTTGGCGCACCGCGTGTGACCAAGGACGGTGTTTCGGTGGCCAAGGAAATCGAACTTTCTGACAAGTTCGAAAACATGGGCGCACAGATGCTGCGTGAAGTGGCTTCCAAAACCGCCGATCTGGCTGGTGACGGCACCACCACCGCAACCGTTCTGGCACAGGCAATCGTTCGTGAAGGCAACAAGTCCGTTGCTGCAGGCATGAACCCGATGGACCTGAAACGCGGTATCGATCTTGCGACGACCAAAGTAATTGAAGCCATCCAGAGCCGCGCACGTAAAGTGTCGGGCAAGGACGAAATCGCACAGGTTGGTAACATTTCGGCCAACGGTGACCGTGAAGTCGGCGACATGATCGCTGAAGCCATGGAAAAAGTTGGCAACGAAGGTGTTATCACCGTCGAGGAAGCCAAGGGCCTGCACACCGAACTCGACGTTGTCGAAGGCATGCAGTTTGATCGTGGTTACCTGTCGCCGTACTTCGTAACCAATCCGGAAAAGATGGTTGCCGAACTCGACAACCCGTATGTTCTTCTGTTCGACAAAAAAGTTTCCTCGCTGCAGCCGCTGCTGCCGCTTCTGGAAGCTGCCGTTCAGTCGGGCAAGCCGCTTCTTATCATTGCTGAAGACGTCGAAGGCGAAGCTCTTGCGACCCTCGTCGTCAACAAGCTGCGCGGCGGTCTGAAAATCGCTGCTGTCAAAGCACCGGGCTTCGGCGATCGTCGCAAAGCAATGCTCGAAGACATTGCCATCCTTACCGGTGGTCAGGTTGTCTCAGAAGATCTTGGCATCAAGCTTGAGAGCGTTACGCTCGATATGCTCGGTACCGCGAAATCGATCACCATCACCAAAGAAGAAACCACCATCGTTGATGGTGCCGGTGAGAAAGCCCAGATCGAAGCCCGCGTTGGCCAGATCCGTGCACAGATCGAAGAAACCACTTCGGATTATGACCGCGAGAAACTGCAGGAACGTCTTGCGAAACTCGCTGGCGGTGTTGCCGTGATCAAAATCGGTGGCGCTTCGGAAATCGAAGTGAAAGAACGCAAAGACCGCGTTGACGATGCCCTGCACGCAACTCGCGCTGCTGTTGAAGAAGGTATCGTTGCTGGTGGCGGTACGGCTCTGCTGTACGCGACCCGCGCTCTTGACGGTCTTGAAGGTGTAAACCATGACCAGACCATCGGTGTCGACATCGTTCGTCGCGCGCTGCAGGCTCCGGTCCGTCAGATCGCTCAGAACGCAGGTGTTGATGGCGCAGTTGTCGCTGGCAAGCTGCTTGAGCAGGACGATGTTGAATTCGGCTTCGACGCCCAGAAAGGTGAATACACCAACCTGGTCAAAGCCGGCATCATCGACCCGGCCAAAGTTGTTCGTACTGCCCTGCAGGACGCAGCATCGGTCGCAGGTCTGCTGATCACCACCGAATGCATGATCGCTGAAAAGCCGGAAGATAAATCCTCCGGTGGCGCGCCTGACATGGGCGGCATGGGTGGTATGGGCGGTATGGGCGGTATGGGCTTCTAAGCCTTACCACCAACCGACCTTCTTGCTACGGAAAGGGTCTCGCATTTGCGAGGCCCTTCAGACCGCTGACAAACCCCGTCATATTTTGGCGGGGTTTTTCTTTTAGAGGTGTTTGAAAGCTGGCTTGAGTGTGCCGAGGGGATTATGCCTCGGCGATTGGCCCCTTGGGGCCCAAAGCCAGGGCTATTTTCTTGATGTTTTGGGCGGCGGCGGCCAGCAGACATTGGCATTTGACATTGATCAGTCCCCGGAACCTTGCATATCGATGACCGT